>JAJRUG010000125.1 GCA_024277915.1 Gammaproteobacteria bacterium | reverse complement strand
CTAGCAGCCTGTTGAAAAATGGTCATATTTGCGTTGAATAACGCACACTGAGACGTTTGTGCGAGCAAGACAAGCCGCGATTTTGAATGGGCCGTGCCGAAGCGTTTGTTTCATCCGAGCATTCATCATCATTTTACAGTCCTTGATTGGGTGTTCAGAGCGCGTCTCGTGTTTTTCTGCCGTTCTTGTAGTGACCTCAGGCCATTAGTGTTTTCATTCGGGTAATGTTGTACGCGGTGGCCGTTAAACGGAACAGCCAATCAACATTTTCTCGTCCCCGGTGGCGCAACTTGCCCAGTAGTCCGTAGGTCTTCATCCAACCAAACGGCTCTTCGACCCGCTTTCGTTTTGTCTGGCTGATCTTGTAGCCCGCGTGACCGGCCGTTCTCTGATCTATCCGGCTGTGTTTTCGCATCGCTACGTGAGGGGTAAAACCCAGTTCTCTGCAGGGATCAACAAAATTGCTGACGTCGTAGCCCCTGTCAGCACCCACCGTCTGACCCGGTCGTACCGATTGCTCAGCGAGCAGTTCCCCGGCTGCCGTCCATTCCTCCCGTGTGTTCGCCTCAGTCAGTGTCGCACCAACAATCAATCCGTTGCGGTTTTCGGTGAGAATATGACCCATGTAACGCAGCTTCGCTTCCTTGCCCGGCCCCTTGCGACACAGCCTGGCATCCGGGTCACTGGTCGAGGCGTGTGTGTCATTGCTGCGCTTTTGGCCGTGGAAGTTCTCACCGTCATCATCATCGCCCGAACCGTCCTTGGGCTTGTAGGACTTCATCGACGCGCAAGCTTCGATCAGCGTACCGTCAACCGAGAAGTGATCCCTTGATAACAGCTTGTTCGCATACGCTTGGCTTTTGATCGCTTCGAATAATAACTCATCGACACCATACTCAAGCAGACGATCGCGGTTCTTCGAAAACACCGAGTGGTTCCACACCTTGTCATCCATGCCCAACCCGACGAACCAACGAAACAGCAGGTCGTAGTTGATGCGTTCCACCAGCAGGCGTTCCGAGCGTATCGTGAAAAGAATCTGCAGCAACAAACCACGCAGCAGTTGCTCCGGCGGTATCGACGGCCGACCGCGCTCCGAGTACATCTCAGCGAACGCTGGCTCCAGCTCTACCAATGCCTCATCGACAATACGCCGAATCTTGCGAATTGGATGGTTTGACGGAATTCTCGATTCCAGATCAACGTAACTGAACATCTCCGGTTGCCGATCCAGTTCTCCACGCATCTTCGCCATCCTCTTCGTTTCGATACGCTATTATCTCAGATTATGACTTTTTCAACAGGCTGCTAGATAGATGACCCAGCGTAAAACCGAACCACTTGTGTTCATTCGGCTTCACGACCAATATGTCTGTGGAACAAACACCAGTCACAGGCGCAATACCAACCTTGTGAAAATAGGGTCGAAGCTTCCCAAACAAAATGTCGCCTACTTCGAAATTGTACTTCCCGCTATTGACCTGTTGTGCCGTACCCCACTTAGTCAACGCAACAGATCTGCGTGGCATATGTTCTAGCCCGATATACGGCGTCTCCGGAGCAATAGCACCCGGCTTTACTCCAGACCTTCTGTTTTCAGCGATATCACCGATTCTTCCGCCACGCCATCCTTCTGGGATCGGACCCATTTCACTTTCCACAAAGTGGGACGGAAACAATGCGACAGTATTGGCATTCATGCCATTGGGCTGCAGGCCCTCAGCCTTGGCGATGACAGGGTCAAAATCTATGAACCACGACCTGAAGATAGCCAGCATCATCGCCTCCAACGTATGGCTCATCTGACGGTTGAGTTCGATTTTGTCGTCAAAAGCACCAAGAACTTCCCTTATCTCTCGCTGAATTTCAATTACAGGCAACGTAATCTTCATGCGTCTCTGAGCCGTAAGACTCACGTAGTCCGCCATATCAGTTTCGCCTTTTACCGCGCTCGCCTGCCCCCAAAACTCCCTGCCATACATCCAGTAATAGAGATACTTAGGATCAATAAAATCTACATCCAAGCATCGCCAGTAACAGAGCTGCGGAGAGAATACGAAACGGGGTGTTTTTTCATGCACAAAGGCCAACCGCCCAACTGTTCCTTTAGATGTAATTACAACATCACCTGGCCTACTGATTTTCTCTCCCACTTTGGCCAAGTCTTCTTCTGGAAACTTATCTGCTCCATCAAATTGGAAACCATTATCAATGTTCCCTGCCCGAGCGAACGGGATGCCCACTACAGAGAGTTCCGAATTTTTAGCGCGATAGCCATCGCCTATGGCAAGCCTACCGGAGGCTATAAGGCTTCCGGTTACAAATGTTGCTGCATCAAGATACAAAACCGATTTCCCTGAGATTGCGACGGATGCGTTCTTCAATATCAGAGGCTTTTTCGAACTCTTTTGAAAGTTTCTTTACAAGCAAAGGCATGCGAATATCAAACGGTTCGTCCTCGCCCTCAGGTTCCTCCGTCCCCACATACCTCCCCGGTGTCAGCGCATAATTGTGCTCACAAATTTCATCTAAAGTTGCTACTTTGCAAAACCCAGTGACTTCTTCAGGCACACAGTTCCGCTTGAATATGCGGTAGACTGACGCGATCCTATCCAGATCATCATCTGATAGTTGTTTCTGCTTTCGGCTTCCGGGAATCAGCGCACCCAGCTTACGACCATCTATGAAAAGTACTTCGCCTTTGCGCTTACGACACCCGCTCTTACCATCGCGGTCCTTTGATAGAAACCACAGCGCACAGGGAATCTGGGTATTGGCAAAGAGTTGTCCAGACAGCTGGACAATACAATCCACGTAGTCCTGATTGACTAGTGTCTTACGCACCATTAAGCGTGCCTTATCAGAGTTGGATAGTTCGCCGGTCGCCATGACGAAGCCAGCTGTACCCCCTCCATTCAGGTGATGCAGAAAGTGCATTATCCAAATGGTATTACCATTTCGCGGTGCAAGCGGCATAACCTCACCACCAACCTTCAGACGTGGATCCTTGTCTGACACCCGGTTTGCGCCCCAGCCATTGTCGCCCTTGGAACCATCATTGAATGGTGGATTAGCAAAGATATAGTCCGCTTTGACAGTAGCGTGCTTATCATCTGTGTAGGTATTACCCAGCTGGATATTGCCATCGAGTCCGTGGATGAACAGGTTCATCTTGCATAGACGATAATTGAACTCCTTGGATTCCTGACCGATGAACGACAGCTTATGGTTGTGGTGTGTAAAGATATCCGACTGCACGAACATGCCACCGGACCCGCAGCAAGGATCGTAGACGATACCGTCCTCCGGCTCGACCATTCGCACCAAGCATTTGACGATACTCTCCGGCGTGAAATATTCACCACCACGCTTACCCTCGGAGTCGGCAAACTCCCCGATAAAGAATTCATACACCCGTCCGAGCATATCCAAGCCACCGTGATCTTGCCGGAAGACGTCCTTCGAAAATAGATTAATCAGGCCGGTGACATCTTCTCGCGCCATATTGGAACCCGCAAAGATACGCGGTAATAGGCCGCGCAACTTGTCAGGGTAGGTCTTCTCCAGCAGCTCCAGTGCATCATCCAAAATAACCTTGATATTATCAGCCTGGGCATTTCTTAGGATGTATGACCAGCGAGCCCCCTCCGGAACCACAAACGCATTAGCGCTGCGGTATTCGTCAGGGTCATTGAGAATGGAATCGATCTCATCTTTGTCGGTGGTATGGTACTCGCCCTCCGGCTCTCTGATCATGTTCTCCAGTTGCTTGCGCCGCTCCTCGAAACGCAGCGACAAAAATCGCAGGAAAATAATCGGTAGCACATAGCGCTTATAGTCCGAGGGCTCTATTGAGCCGCGCATTGTAATGGCTGCTTGAAATAACTCTTTCATGAGATCCGCAACGCTATTGTTGGCTGCGGCCTTCTTTTTCGCCTTCTTTTTTCGTGTTGCCATGAAGAGTTCCTAGTTAGCAAGTATTGTCTGTTGACGTTCCAGTCAGGTTACTGCTGTTACTGCTAGTTTTCATCAGATTAACCACGACACATAAATGTTGAGCCTCATGCCATCAGGGTCATGTTCACATGTCAATGCAAGAAGTCCCTGTGAGCGCAAATCATGCAGCCAAAGACATAAGGCATCGTCTCCGCATACCTGCTGTCCAGTATATATATCTAGCAACTCTAGAAAACCTGTACAAGTCAGTTCGGCGCCTACCTACCAGTCAGCCCCCACAATAGACGGCCACAATCTGCTCGCGCTCATGGCCCAGCTCTCGGCTGATGATGAGCCGGACTTGGTGATCAGTGTGTCTTTGTTCCGGCGACAGGGTCCTGGTTGCCGAACCTCCTGCCGCCGGGCAATTCCAGCCGGTCAGCTCCTTGTATCTCTGCTGTGCATAAGCATGGCGCAGACCATGCATCTTAGACAGTCCTGCTCTTAATGTATGCCCCTCATAGATCCGCAGCTGCTGGACGTAATTCCGGGTACAGGGAATCAACGAGCCCCTGCCGGCAAGTTGCCGGGCCCGATCCAGTATTGCCCTTTGCTGTGGGGTTCTCACCGGGATGGTTCTGGCCTTCTTCCCCTTGGTCCAGGTGTCCTTGAGCACGATATGATCGCCCCGGTCGGCATATTCCGGGATGAACTTGATGGCTTCTTCCCGTCTGAGACCAAAAGCCTGCTGCAGCTCCAGACTCATCCGCACATGTTGATCACGAACCTTGTCCAATTCCGGTACGGTAACGGTTCTGGCTTTGGAAGTATCAGCCACAAACCGCCGATCCGGGATCCCATAGAAGTCATTGGACCGAGCCACCACATTCTGCCGGTTGACCTTTCTGGCCCACCACCGCAGTGCAGCCATCCGGTTCTTGATGGTCCCGGTAGCGATCTCCTCACTGAGCCAGCGTTTGACCAGTGCTTCAGTGTGCTTGGGTTTTAATCCATGACTGTGCAAATGACGGTAGCCCAGCTGATGGAGCTGGTCGGCCAGTAAGGTCAATACCCGCTCCCGCTGGACTTGTGTGCCATAGCTACCCTCTCGGTTGTTCTGGCAGAGCTGTTTGAGTTGGTGGTTCAGGTGTCTCATTGTATGTCTCCATATCTGCTGAGTGTTTCTGACTGCCCATCGGGTCGTAACCGTCTGGGGATCACTATCGTGATCAAGTCATGGGGCACTACCCCCCGTTACATCTGAAAGTGCCTGGATCCAGGCAGCACCGCTTGTCCCCGGTAGGGGATGGGTCCGATGCAGATCAACGTGCCCGGAACGGGCGAGTTTGAAGATGGTTAAATACCTCCTGTGGATAAAAGCAGTATTCGCTGCTGTGAATGGATGATGAGTCAGACAAGCCATGGCATAACACCAGGGTCTGAAACAGACTCGCTGTGGAGCGCAAGGGAAACCTTGCGTGGAGATCAGACCAAGAAGATCTGACCGGATTTGAAGATGGACCAACGATCAAAGATCGCAGCGTCGTCGAATGGTCCTGTCACGCTCAACTGCCACTTTGTCCGAAGTGGCCACGGATAAATTCATATCGACAGGATCAGTATAGGACCCCGTCATCTGCGTGTCATCTGGAAATCCTGCACGTATTAGTTGGGGTTTATGGGATCGCGGCCCACGTCATTACCGCGTTTCGGTAATGACGTGGGCTTCGTACAGGGCAACCGAATGTGCCATGGCTGTCGCCTGGCACATTCGGTTGTATCGATCAGCGCAGACACCGATCCATGATGATCGCTGGTGCGGGCTCGTAACAGTTTCCCGGTGCACAGAATTAAAGAGTATGGAAGTCCGGACATGATCTATTCGGGTGCTCTGACCATGGCCGTAATATGGCTGCGGCCACGAAAGGACACAACCGATCTTTAGATGTCCACAGGGCTATTAACCATATTCGATTATTGGAGCAAATGACCGCTGCCACACGCCAAAAACCTGCTGTTTTGGTACTCAGGACTCCCTGACCATGTTCGATTATCGAACATGGTCAGGGCCTGGAAGTTGGCAGATAAGCAACAAATATCCACAATATTCGCCGTATGTGGGCTGTGACGACTCTTTCCGAGGTTTCGGGGGCGTTAATGTGCTTTTCTGACACCTGACCGAGTCCAATAATCGAAGCGTGGGGACAGTGTCCCCACACTTCGATTATTGGACTCGGTCAGGCACAAGAATTCTGCGAATATCGGACAACACAGCTGCCGCTTAGGTGAACCACGGTTATGTCCCGCTCCGCAACCCGACCATGTACAAATATTAAACATAGTCACAATCACCGAATGGGCAGGAAAGAGGCCAATGGTTGCAAGAATTGCTTCCAAGTTAGCTAAAGCCGCCCTTTTTGACCTGCTGCAACCATCAATGTGTATAGCTTGATCCCTGACCATGTACAAATATTGACAAGTGGGGACAGTGTCCCCACTTGTCAATATTTGTACATGGTGACGATCTGGCTGGTTAAGGTTCTGTGGGAATCGATCATGGGGATTTTTCAATCAGCCCGGGTTCACTACTACTACTACTCTTCTGGGTTTTTTTCAGTTTTGTAGTAGCAGGAGTGATTCGTTATAGGTAATTATCTGTATTAGGTAATGCTTCCGGCTTCACCGGATACGGTTGAGCCGGATCCGGCCAATCCGGATGTGGTGAATCGGGAATCTCACGAACGATATAGCAGCCTCCGCGGATCCTGCCCTGCTCATCACGGGACTTCTGATAGCGAACATAACCTGCAATACGAAGCTGACCGAGCAATGCATAGATACCGTCTCGTCCAAGATCGCCACGCCGTTGCAAATCCTTGATCAGCACTTTCCAGTCATCGGGTCGCGACAGGAGATAGCACAGCAGTCCTCGTGCCGCCCAGGATAACCGGGTGTCCTCAATGGCCTTTTGGTCAATGATCAGATACCGATAGCGCTTGGGTGCCCGGATGATGGTTTTGCTCACTCCGGGCATCCCTGGATGATGATCCTGGCAATTTCAGTAGCCGGGTAGTAGACCCGCCGGCCAATCTTGCGGCCACAGGCCTTGAGTGCCCGAGTCTGTGCATCACAGGGGTAACAGAGACTGTATCGGAGTCCCCCGGTGGAACGGCCGAGCAGCTGGGCCAGTTGGGTCTGAGACATCAACAGGCCGTAGCGTTCGGAGAGATCCCCTGCCAGGATGGTGGGGTCTGGAAGTTCGTTGTCTAGCATCAGCCGTGATCTCCTGTGTCTGACTATGAAGACACGAGCTTGCCTGCTGTTGCCAGTGCCAGCCATAGAAAACCTATGCGAGGCTGGTCGAGGTTATTGCGGACACCTTTAGTATGAGTGCCCAAGCATGAAGCATTACAACGAGTATCAGTGAATCCCGACCTGATCCAATCGATGCACGAGATCCTCAGCTCTTAGATGGGTATACCGCCTGAGCATCTGCATGGACTTATGCCCCGAAATAGCCGCAACCTCCTGATCACCGAGTCCGGCCTCAACCAGCCGGGATATTGCTTCGTGCCGTAAATCATGGAATCGAAAACCGCTGATCTTTGCGCGCATGATTGCCTGAAACCAGGCTGGCTTGAATTCATAGCCCGTCCGCTTTCCATCCCGGCCGGGCTCACCAAAAAACACAAGATCCGTATCGATAGGGCGTATTGGATTTTTCATCGCTGCCTTCATGACCTTGGTCGCTTCCTGGCTCAAGGGCACGGTGCGTGAAGACCCATTCTTGGTTTCAGTGAGCTTGATAATCCTCCGTTTGAGATCGACATTATCCCGCCGCAACGATTGAATTTCACTTTGGCGCATACCGGTATGCAAAGCGATACGTACGATCCAGGCAAGCATGGGATTTGAATGCTTGTCACAGGCTTTCAGCAGCCTCTTTTCCTCGGAGGATCTGAGCCGCCGGTCGCGGCCGGGCGGCGGTGTGGGTTTGCGGATCATCGAAACCGGGTTGTAAACAATGCCCATTCGCCACTCTCGAATAGCAATAGTGAAAAGATGCGATAGCAATGCGAGCTCAAGGCGAACGGTGTGAGGGGACTTGCCTTCCTGCAGACGTTTATCCCGATATTTGGCAATCACATCCGGCGACAACGCGGTCAGGCTGTATTGACCCAGACATTTTCGCATCGACTTGGCCCTTCGGGTTTCCCGCGACGCAGTTGAAGGTCGTTTCGTTGGCGTAACCTCGGAGAGATAGCGATCCAGGGCAACCCTGAGTGTCAGATGATGCGCGTCGGCTCGATTGATAAACACACCGCGCACCATTTCGTCTTCAACATTGCGCGCCCAATCACTGGCATCACGCTTGGTGCGAAATGTCTTGCTCGTGGTCGGCCAGCCAGATTTCCTGACAACGGCTTTCCACTTGCCGGTAGGAGATTTTATAATGGTCGCCATGTGACACTTCCCGTCGGTAACTGTACCTGACTGTACCCAAAGTGTACTTTTTGACCAGCGAAGAAACCAGAAGTTTCGCTAAGTTATTGATTTATTTGGTGGCCAGGGGCGGAATCGAACCACCGACACGCGGATTTTCAGTCCGCTGCTCTACCAACTGAGCTACCTGGCCGTTACTTGATATCTGCTTCGGCGGCATGGATGCCATCCGGGAGCGGTATTAGAAGCGATCCGGCAGATTAGAGTCAAGGCAAACATGGGGCATTTTGCAATATTCAGCGGGCCAGGCGTACCCTGAGACCCCGGAAACTCAGTCTTCCGCTACAAACTCCTCCGGCATCGAGGACCCTTCACCGAAGAAAAACTTCTCCATTTCGGCCTCCAGAAACTCCCGGGCCTTGGGTTCAATCGGTGTCAGTCGATATTCATTCATCAGAATAGTTTGATGCGCAATCCACCGCTGCCATGCCTGTTGTGACACATTTTCATAGATTCTCTGGCCCAGATCTCCCGGATAGGGGACATAGTCCATGCCATCCTCTTCAGTGCCCAATAGCACACACTTTACTTTTCGTCCCATACCGATTCTCCGAATTCTGTAATCAAGCGGCTGACCGGGGCAGCAATGCCCACCCGAGCCGGCTGCCG
Organism: Gammaproteobacteria bacterium; assembly: GCA_024277915.1. Lineage (GTDB taxonomy): Bacteria > Pseudomonadota > Gammaproteobacteria > Steroidobacterales > JAJRUG01. The sequence continues at coordinate 10,888 of JAJRUG010000125.1, read as the reverse complement.
AATGTTATACCAGAGCCATTGATCACCATCCATCATGCGTTCCGGATCCTTATCAAGCCTGACGGTGACGGGCTGTATCTCAAGATCAAAATGCGTGAAGCGATGCAACACCGTCGCTTGAGACTGGATACTCTTTGCCGCAACACCAACATGATGGGCACACCAGTCCGGAATTGCATCGATACAATCGATCTCGGGCAAACCCCAGAGGCCACCCCAGATACCAAAGCCCGCACGCTTCTCCAGCAGAATAGTGCCATCAGGGCGAACCATTAATCCCAGCACCGCTGCGCGCTTTGGTCGCTCGCGCCTCGGACGACGAGTTGGCAGATCACCAACAATACCAAGACGTTCAGCTGCGCAGGCGCCACTCATGGGGCACTGGCAGCATTGTGGCTTGCTGCGCGTACACACAGAGGCGCCCAGATCCATGATGGCCTGAGTATAGTGCGCAACACGTTGGTCTGGTGTGCACCGCTCAGCGTGATCCCAGAACAGTTTTGCTACGCGACTGCTGCCCGGCCAGCCTTCGATTGCGAATATGCGCGCCAACACCCTTTTGACGTTGCCATCCAGAATGGGCTGCCGCTGATTCAGCGCTAGAGACAGGATTGCTCCTGCAGTTGAACGGCCGATGCCGGGCAGTGACACCAGTTGGTCAATATCAGCGGGTAACTCGCCGCCCATGGTGTCTCTGACAATTCCGGCTGACCGGTGCAGGTTGCGCGCACGCGCATAGTAGCCCAGGCCTGACCACTGATGCAGCACATGATCTGTTTCAGCGTCTGCCAAATCGACCAGGCGAGGAAAAGCCTGCATGAACCGGTCGAAGTAACCAACAACGGTTGCTACCTGAGTCTGTTGCAGCATGATCTCCGACACCCACACTCGATAGGGTGTGACATCCTGCTGCCAGGGAAGATCCTTCCGCCCATTGACATCCCACCACTGCAACAATGCAGGGGCAATACCGAACCGATCACTTTCTCCTGGCCCGCTCACTAGAGATCGAACAGATCCTTAAGTGCTTTTTTCAGATCGTCTCGCGGACTTGCTTCATTATCCTGGGCATTGTTTTCCCCGGCGGGTGCAGGCTCCTTTGAGCCCGGACTCAACCTGTCGAGCAAACGCTTACCCAGCTGGTTAATCGCCCACTGCTTGACTACTTCAGCAAGATCAACACGAATATCGGGATCCGCTACGTTACCGGAAATCGAGATGGGAATACCGACATCCATCAAATCCGTCAGGTTCTCGCCATCAGCAAAGCTTGGCTCCTCGAAAACCCGTGCCGTGAGCCTGAAATCAAGATTCTGATCAACCAGATTCACGGTTCCGCCGCCGGTCATCCGGATGAAAGGTATTTCCATATCAAAGCGTTCACTGGTCAATACACCTTGAGCCATCCGACCGGTTATTTCGAGTTGGGTGATTTCAGTTTGCTGATTGTCCGTACCCTCGGGAGGCGGATCACCTTTTATCTGTGCCCGCCGGGTACGAATCTCGTGCCAGATATCCATTCCCTGGTACACACCATCCGCGAGACTAAAGGCAACCGTCCCCGACAGGCTTTCCCTTAGTGCACGCTCGGAATTCCCCTGGGCGGTGGCTTCAATGCGGGCATTCAACAGCCCGCTCAGATTGCTGGTCGCGACCAGATCGGTTAACAAAGGAGTGGCCTGGACAGCAGTAATTTCCTGGCTCAGCGTCAACCTGGGGATGTCGCTGGTAACATCCAGCCCCACACGACCAACATACTGCCCCTCATACGGGCTGGCACGTATCGGATCAAGGTTGATCTCGCCCTGTGCGGCACGGATTGTGACCTCTGCATTGTTCAATTGCAGATTATTGGCGATCAGCTCTTGCAGCTGCAACGTGCCATCCATACGCAGCTGTCGAAGAAAATCTGCGGGTAAATCCAGATCGGTAGTGTCGGCAGCTTTCGCATCAACCTGCTCCTGCCCGGTTGGCGGTGACAAATAACGATCAAGATTCAACTTGTCGGCCAACAGCTTGAATCGATAATGCGGCTGTTCGAAATTCTTTATCGTTAAATCGCCGGTAACATGCGTCTGATCAAAATCCAGAGCAAGCGAAGAAAGATGCGCCTCATCAGCAAGCACCGACCAGTCTGCGCTCATCGCAACCCCGGCCAGAACAGTCGGGTCATTGGTAACCACAGCAGCCTCACCCAGCGCTGCCATTACTGCGCGAGGAGAAAACACCGGTATTTCAAGCTTGCCGGAAAAATCGGGCTGCTGACTGGAGAACTCACCTCCGCCCGTTACCAGAAGTTTCATTCCGGTCGACTCAAGCGTGGCTGTCATTTCTTTCACGATCGTGCGCTGTGTTTGCCAGTTCGTAGCAATGACTCCTGATGAAACAGCAGCAGTGATATCCGGCACATCTGCTCCGGGTGTATTGACGAATATATTCAGCTGCACATTGTTCAGCTCAAGCCCGGTGACTTCATGATCAAATTGCACCTGGGTGTTGAAGGTCATGGAAATCTGATTTTTGGTAGCAGCATCCACTACCTCCAATCCGGCACTCAGATCGAATGGCTGGCCTGCGGCAATGACCCCGGTTTCCAGGGAGAGGTTTTCGATCGAATACTCTGTATCGGCATCTTTCCAGGTCACACCCGCATTTTCGACAGTAATGCCTGCTATGGATAAACCTGAAAGACTGACTGGAGAATCAGCAGTTTCTGCCGCTGACCTGGGCTCTGAAACCGGAACTTCAAATTCCCAGTTGATGGAATGATCGCTGCGGCGCTCCAGATTCACCTGCACTCCATCAAGGTGAATCCGGTCAATCTGCACTTCGCCCCGCCTGATCAGTGGCCACAAGCGGACTCCGACGGCAGCGTGGTCAATACGGGTAAATTCCTGATCGCCGAACTCCGGTGGACTGCCCAGCTTCATGCCGGTCAGCCGTATCGCACAACAGGGGAAAATATCGAGTGCTGGCGCTGTATCGATTGTAAAACTACGCCCGGTTTGCTGTGCGACGAGATCGGTGATCGCTTCTTGATAGTCTTCTGAATCAAAGGCAACCAGAGCGACCAAGCCTGCGATCACAACAATCAGGACAACGGCGGCAATGCTTCCAAACAGGATTTTCAACAGGGTTTTCATGCTGTCTATTACAGCACAGAACCATCACACCTTGTTGTATGAGAACGACTTCAGGACGGGCAACAACACGGAGATACTGTGTTTATGAATAGCGCCAGAGCACGCGGCCCAAGGCTAGCAGTCGCTCAGGTGTGATCGAATAACAGGAAAATCACCGGATCGAGCGGGCGGCCAGTATGAAACGCCGCAGAGTTGCCGTCTCGACACGGCGGTATGCTGCCAGGAACCGTCATTGAAATCGAACGATGATAATTCATCCGCCTCTACCAATACCGATAGTGTGGCTACAGACGGGTAGCCATTGATCATATCCACTACACCACTATCCAGCCGCAATTTTGATGGTTTCCCATTCGCTCGCCAAAGTGCGTTCGCCTGTCTGGCCGCATTCTCTACACTGTTTGAAAGAATGACTGTCTGGCCATACCGGTATTCCTGGCTCACACTGGTAAACCGTGGTACGGCAACAGCAGCCAGCATGGCAGCACAGGTCACCATGATCACCATGTCAACACGTGTAAAGCCGGATTGCTGACGAAGACATCGTGCTAACGGGAAACAATCAATCCGGGCCACTACGATAAAACCTGTAAATGAACGGCGAACGGGAAAAGAGATCTACTATGCCGGTCATCCCGGTGAAGGTTCCGTGATGCCGGTCGCAAGAAGCGCAATAATGGTGCGAGAAAAGCGCCTGTCTCTGAACGTGTTCTTCACTCTTCCTGACAAATACGAGCGATACCCCGGTATCGGGCAACAGCAACAAATGGCGCGCAGAGCAGTGCCGGCAGGCAAAGCAGCAAGTCACGCTGCAGCCCCTGCAAATCATAGTGCCAGGAAATAATTTGCAGCACAGCAGACAGGCATAGAAACACGAATGCAGTTTTCCAGAAGGCCCGGCTTCGAAGCTGCCGCCAGAATACTCGAAGGCCTATAACCCTGCGCTCCAGGAAAGACAGCTTTCGATAGCCGCGGACGCCTCCAACCACAATCCATTTCCCTGGCTCCCAAAAGCGCACTTTTTCACCCTCTCCCGACCAACTGTGCAATCTGCTCCCCGCCCAGGCATTACAGCACTATGGTGCAGGGTTATGGAGCCCGGTTTTCCGGCCAATAGCACCTGATTCAGCCAATTATGTGAATACCATCTCAGTTACCAGACAGTGGATCTCATAGGCTAGCGGACGGAAAGGCGGGCTATATTTATGACAATACCTGTAAATGAAACGGGCTCTGACGTTGCAACGCTGATGAGCGCTGCCGGCGTCGGCATCTACCGTTACGATCTGGGCAGCAACGATCTGACCATGGATGAAAGCTGCCAGACGCTATTTGATCTTCCCGATGGTGAAGCAGCAAGTTTCGATAGCTTCAAGAGTCGGCTGCACCCGGAAGATCTCGACAGATATCTTGAAGCTGTAGGACAGGCCTCACAGGGAGAGGAAACCTTCTCCATAGACTTTCGCGTGATCCGTAGCGACGGAACCACAATATTCCTGAGCAGCAGGGGCAAGTTCTCCCCGGCCCGCACAGGTGGTGCGCCTGTTTTCCAGGGTGTTTGTATCGATGTGAGTGATAGGGCGCAGCTGGAAAATGAGCTACGGAATACGCAAGCCCGCATGCAACACCTCGCCGATGGCGTTCCGGGACTGCTGGCTTTCATCGACAAAGACTATGTTCTGCGTTTCCTGAGTTCGCAATATGACGGCTGGTTTGACCAACCCCGGCATGAGCTGGTACACCGGCATGTCTCAGAAGTTGTCGGTGGGGATACCTTTCTGCGCCGCAAGGAAAAATACGACCGGGTACTGTCTGGCGAGACCATCAGCTATGAGGAAACCCGCCATACTGAAACAGGTGGAGAGCGGCATTTTGCCGTATCCTACAATCCCAGCCGTGATGATGCCGGCAATATCGATGGCTTCATCTCTCTGTCGATTGATATTACCGAGCGCCGCGAAACCGAGCAGTCTCTGGAAAACAAATCACGAGAGCTGCTCCGCTCCAACCAGGAACTGGAGCAATTTGCCTATGCAGCCTCCCACGATCTTCAAGCCCCGTTACGCGCGATTGAGCTGCAGGTTCAATGGCTGACAGAAGATCTTGAACATTTTGAGAACGGCAGAGTGCAGGAAAACCTCCTGCTGTTAAAAAGCCGAACCAGTGATCTCAATGGCCTGCTCAGCGACCTTCTCGCTTATGCCCGAGCCGAAAAGAGTTTTGGTGAAATCAGGCAAACCAGCATCAAGGAGCTGGCAGCTGATGTTGTCAAACTGCTCTCGTTACCTGCAGGCATGCAAATCGAGCTGGACGACAGTCTGCCATGTATCGCTACCCACCACGCCCCTCTGGCACAGGTGCTTCATCACCTCATCGGCAACGCCATCAAGCATCATCCTGATCGAGAGGGTCATATAGCCGTGTATGCGGAAGAACGTGAAAGTCAATTTGTATTCTCGGTTGAGGATGATGGCGCCGGAATACCTGATGAATATGCAAAGAAGGTTTTCGAGATGTTCCAGACATTGGAAACCGGAGACTCACATCAGGGTAACGGCATGGGTCTTGCCATCGCGAAAAAAATCATTGAGCATCAGAATGGTTTGATCTGGTTTCAGCCGACCTCCAGCGGTGATGGTGCCGTATTCAAGTTTACCTGGAAAAAACTCCCCGACGTTTCCAGTTACATCGGTGATCCCCCGGCAGCACAGTCAGCAATGTGATCAACACAACAAGGCCGGCTACAAGCTCGTCGGCTCTACCGGCATGCCAACCAGTTGCCGATGCCGGTCGAAAAACTGATAATTAACCTCAGAATGGAGCGGGTGATGGGAATCGAACCCACGTCATCAGCTTGGGAAGCTGAGGTAATAGCCATTATACGACACCCGCCGGACAATGGTTTCCAATAGTGTACCTGCGGTTTTGACCGAACCCAATAGTCCCTGCCGGCAGAGGAATGGAGCCAGCAAGTCGTGTATATTTAACGTCGCTCTGCTCTTTCAAACAGCCTCCCCGACGAGATAACAGGCCTCAGGGTCTTTACCTGGAAGGCTGCCAGGAATTGCATGCCTGTCGATCAATATTAAGGGGTCGAAAGCAGACAGAGCTGAACACAGTAGATAGTAACCTGCGAGTTATTACTACCTGGAACAACATTCTGGAATCAAGACGGAAACGACTATGGGATGCCGCTTAACACAGTTGCTCTTGGGGTGCATACTGACTACTTCTTTGGCCAGTGCCGGAGGTGTTTCACCTTATATACCGATGAAACTGGATCCTGGAATCGAACGCCAGATCGAAAGACTGATGGTGATTGCGGACATGCCGCAACTGATCAAGCCCTTTCGTGCAACAGACGTCCTGGAAGCGCTTGAGAGAGCCTGTCGTAACCCGAGCACGATTTGCCAGGATGTTGACAATTACCTGGCCCGATATAAAAGCGATCTCGGTATTACCCAGGCCAGTGCTGCGGTAAGTTCCGCCAACAAAGACAAGAAGTTTCTGCCCAACCAGCGCGGTATCACCACAGGCAGCAATTATCAGGCTTCAGCCAATGGTTTCTGGCAGCCCAGTGACTATTTGCTGGTGAACATGGGTGCGATTGCATACGACGGCAACATCCTGCCCACTGCGTATGTGTCATTCGGCTTTGACTTCGCCCAGGTAGATATTGGCTGGCGTGAGTACTGGTATTCGCCATTTCAGGATAGCGCAATGCTGATCAGCACAAATGCGGAAGCCTCGCCATCTATTGCAGTATCAAACAATCGACCACTGCCTTTCCTGGATCTGCGTTATGAGTTCTTTCTGACCAAACTCGAAAAAACAAGTGGAATATTATTCCAGGGAACGCGCTCACCAGGGCGCCCGTTGGTCGCCGGCATGCATCTCGGATTCGAACCGGTTCAGGGACTGAGCATCGGCCTTAACCGCGTATTCCAGTTTGGCGGTGACGGGCGCAGCAACGATCCATCAGATATTTTCAGGGCTTTTTTCGATCCCAGTGGCGCTGATAATGCCGACAACAACTTGTCCAGGGACAATGAAGTTGGCAACCAGATCGCTTCTGTAACCACTCGTTTCAATTTCCCGGGCAGGTTTCCTTTCAGCATCTATATGGAATATGCCGGCGAAGACACATCAAGAAGCTCGCGTTTCCGATTGGGCAACACAGCACTTTCTCTTGGCTTGTTTATTCCAAGGCTTACGGAAAATATCGACTTCACTTACGAAGTCTCTGACTGGCAGAATGCATGGTATGTCAACAGCATCTATACCAATGGCTATACCAATGAAGGCTCGGTGATCGGGCACTGGGCAGGCAATGAAAGAACATTCGGCGATGCAGTTGGCGCTCAAATCCATATACTGAAATTAAACTGGAATATCCGGGATGGGCACCTTGTTCAGACTACCTACAGAACAATAAAAAACGAGGACTACTCCAGCAGCAATTACGTACGGAGCCATGAGTTCCAGGTGCGTTATTCCTTTGGCTTCCGGCAGTTCGTAACCGGCATAGACCTGTATGCCGGACGCACCACACTGGATGATAATTTTCTGCAAGCAGGAGCATTCTTGCAATGGTAAGAAGAACAAGACCAATAGAAGCAATCATGTGGCTGATCGTCCTGATGGCCGTTCTGCCTTTTCCGGTCTGTGCGGAGAACTATGTTGATGCTGATATTGGCATCGTCTATTCCGATGTGTCCTCATCCGAAATCACGGCGGCTGATGGGAATCTCGACGGCAGTGATGCCAGTATTCATTTGGCAGCAGGTGCCTACAGAAACCGGGACGATAGCCCCTGGGTCTATGGTGTTAAGCTGGGGCTGGACGATGTTGGCGGCAATCTGCTGCTTTCTGTTCGCGCACTCGATGTAGGGTACAAGCTGACACCCAGATTGACGGTCAACGGATTCATCGGGGCGGCACAATGGAATGCAGCAACTTCTGCTACCGGATATCATCTCGGTGCAGAAACCAGTTATCGCTTCGGTGATCACTGGGCGCTGGGCGGCAATATCAGTTACTCGGACTCGGTAGCCCGCGACAAACTGCTGCCCGAGGAAAACCCCGGCACAGGCAGCCCTGATATCTTCTACGACATCCTGCAGTTCAATCTGTATCTGAAGTATGTATTCTAGGCACGGTTTTTTCGTGTGACATCGTCGCTATACATCAGTCGGAGCACTCTGAATATCCGGAGCGGTGCAGGCGAGATGATCGCCAGCCAGGCAGACTTTTTTTCACGGCAACAATTCTCAGTTACCGTTTGCTGCAACAGGCTTTCGCGCGGAACCCGGAGCGCCTTTGGCAATGCAACAATACGGCATCAATCGTGGCTCAGTCGTGCTCTTGCATCCAGAACCCGGCAGGAGGTCCGGCTTGGTGACACCATCAGGCATCTCCGCGACAAGCGCCCCGGCACGCTGATTGATCACGGGCTGGGCCTTGGGTCGGCTGATATCAGCTATGTACACAACTTTCTTGCACCAGAGTACCAAGACCACATCAAAGGGTATATGTCTCGCCACGAACCCGGGGAACACTTCTGGAAGAAGATGCCCGAGCATCATCTGATTGTTGCGAATTCAAAGCTGGTCAAACGGGGGCTGCTTGAGTCATGCGCGCTCCCTGAAACTCGCGTCGAAGTCATTTATCCCGGCTATGACCCGGCGCGCTTTTGCCTCGACTCTTGCCGCAGGTTGCGGCCGGTTACCCGCAGCCAATTGGGCATAGGTGATGAGACCAGACTGGTGGGGCTGGTAACTTCCGGAGATTTTCACAAACGCGGGCTGGACAGATTCCTCGAATGCATCGAGCAACTGAAGCAAATCATACCCGACTTGAAAGGCCTGGTACTGGGCGGTCGAAAATGCCCGGAAATTTTGAAATCACACCGGTTACTTCGCTCAGGAGAAGTATTTTATCAACGTTCGACATTCTTTCCGGAAAAGTATTTTGCGGCGCTGGATCTCTTGCTGTACCCGGCACGTTATGAAGAATTCGGAATTGTAATCCTGGAAGGCATGGCCATGGGCTTGCCTGTCGTCACATCGGCGGCCACAGGTGCGAGTGAAATACTTGAAAGCGCATCCGCGCGCTGCATTGTCGGCCCCTCTGCCGAAGATATCGACAGCCTGTGCAGCCGCACCAGACAGTTACTTGAGCTGACCAGGCAGGAGCGCACTGATCTTGGCAAGGTGCTGAGTCAGGAAGCTATCCGGCATACACATGAGGCACACAACAAGCAGCTTGGGTGTCGGGTAGAAAGATTTTCGAAAGCTACCTGACAAAAGCCTTCCAGCTACAGGTGAGTATTATTCCGGGGTTACGAAAACCAAATCATCAGAATACAGACTTGCCAGACGCTCACTGCGGTTGACCACATAACCCGAAGAAAGCGGGTCAGAGTCATCAATCATCAGATCGAATACACGCCCATCGGTTGCTGCATCAATCTCGATCACCCGGCCTGTTGACCGGCACACCTGAATATCGTCGCTGGGCGCACCATTTTCCTCACACAGGCCACCAAAAGTAATCAGGGTATTGCCTGTTTGGATCAGGCGATCAGCGTCGCCGGCGAAGGGCGCATATAACGCCTCGCCACTCTGGGCAAAACCCCACTCCCACACCTGTGAAACCGTCATGTTTTCTTCGTCAAACGAGTACTCAACTGCCCGACTGCTATTGGATTCCGGACCCACAACAGGCTCCCCGGTAAAGGGGCTCGCCTGACGATTGCCGTTATCGAACATCAAAACCGTCCTATCAGGGGTAAGTCTGGCGCTGTGCTGGTGATACTGCCAACGGAATGGTGAGCCGCTGGGAGTCAACAGAAAATCCTCAAAGCCTGCCCAGTTGGCGCTGGGACCCAGTATCCACAGCAGGGTACCGCCATCTGCAGAAAACTTGACGATTGCATCCTGGTTTCGCAGCGATGCGATGATACCGCCACCAACCGGGTCACGGACGATTGAATTAACATCTGCCCAATTCGCCGCGACAGGCAATCCTTCCGTGCCGTCATAGCCGATTCTGGTTGGCTTGAGAATATTCAGAAAACCATAAGTATTCAGCACAGCTCCTGAAGCATCGAATTCCACTACGGGTTCATCACGCACGATCGCGGTGCCCGTCTGGGCTGCATTGTTTTCATCCAGCGGGTAGTTGCTTACCGTTGTGGTCTCGTCTGACACAATGCTGAAGTACGGGCCAAACTGGGTCTGCTTGAATACATCATCATGGAATTCTGCGACGTCCACAGGAGTGCTGGACCCAACCGCCGTGTGCGACTGACTTGAATGAAAAGAAATAGTGACCTCACCCATCATGTTGATTTCACGAATGAGCCCATTGCCCGGATCAATAGTCAGAAATCGACTCGTTGAAAGCCGGTGGGTAGCTGCGCCGACCGCTGACGGCAGGTACCAGATCACTTCACCCTCGCTATCAACAATCACCAGATAGGCCGCCGATTCATCTTTGCGCCAGGTATCCATGAGTGTCACGCCGGGCTCCATAAGAGCGGTGTTGGCTTGCAGCAAAGTGATATCCGGGAAATCCGCCGGCAACGGATTGGTAGAAAACTGCAAGCTGCCGTCCGTAGTCAGGGAAATGAGATCATCTGTCTCCAGAATCACTTCTACACTATAAGTACTATTCGCGCGAAGACCCATAACATTCACGGTGTGAACTTTACCGCGATCAAGAAAAGCTACAGTAAAAGCATG
>JAJRUG010000124.1 GCA_024277915.1 Gammaproteobacteria bacterium | reverse complement strand
GGTTGAGATGACGCACCTGAATGAAACCATTTACGCGACCGGGATTTCATCGAGCTATCAAGCGACCAGAATGCCATCAGGAGTTTTTATTAACGATGATATGCTGGCCAATGTCTGCAAGCATCATGTCACCAGGATACCTTACGAGATCGGGCGACTGGCCCAGGATCTTGCGGGTGGTTTGATGGTGACATTACCATCCCAGAAGGATTTCGAGCACCCGGAAGTCGGCCCGCTGATGGAAAAATATCTCAAGGGCAGAAAGGAAATCGCAACAGAAGACCGGATACGAATTCTGCGACTGATAGAAAACATGACTCTGGGGCGAAATGCGGTTGGTTATCTGACGGAATCGATGCACGGTGCCGGTTCCCCGCAGGCGCAGCGTATCCAGATAGCCAGGCAGATGCAGATAGAGTTCAAGAAGCAACTGGCTCAATCGCTGGCGGGTATTTTGTCCGGATCCCCGGCTGAGCTCGCCCGGAATGTGTCTCGGGATATTTCCGAATATATGGCCCGGGTTTTCGCATGCGAACCAGCCAGGGATGACGGTAACGACAATGATTGAAATTTTCCGCGCGAAGTTTCGGATACGACTGGTAGTGCTGGCAGGTATTATTTTTTTCTGCCAGGTGGCTATCGCCGGTGACCGGCCTTTGACCCGGGCAGAATCCTCGGATTTCTCGGCAACTGCGCGTTACCCGGATGTCATGGCGTTTATCAGCTCTTTGCAAGGTCAGACTGCCAGGCTTCGGGTAGAGACACTGGGTATCAGCGCAGAAGGCAGAAAGATTCCGCTGTTGGTGATCGGCGATCCGGTGCCTTCATCGCCTGCGGATCTGAGCCGTGATGATCGCGCCGTGGTGTACTTTCAGGCCAATATCCATGCAGGGGAAGTGGAGGGCAAGGAAGCTGCGCTGATGCTGGCACGTTCCCTGGTATTGGATGGTTCACCGGATGTTCTGGACAAGCTGGTCGTATTGATCGCCCCGATTTTCAATGCTGATGGCAACGAGAAGATCAGCAAGGCCAATCGTCCGCGTCAGAATGGCCCTGCAGAGGGCGTCGGGATTCGGTTCAATGGTCTGAATCAGGATCTGAACCGGGATGGTATGAAGCTGGAAAGCCCTGAAGTCAGCGGCATGGTGAAAAATGTCCTGAATCGCTGGGATCCGGTTTTTTTCCTGGATGCCCATACCCATAACGGCTCATATCACGAGGAACCGGTCACCTGGGTGTGGGGGCTGAACCCGATGGGCGATTCCGCCCTGTTCGACTATATGGAAACCACAGTCTGGCCGCGAATAGAAAAGAACATGCGCCGGCAATTCGATACTCTGACGATTCCTCATGGTGATTTTCTTGATGCCAGGGAGCCTGCGAAAGGCTGGGTCCCTCTTGGCCCGCAGCCACGCTATTTGTCCAACTATGTCGGTTTGCGTAATCGGCTCGCTGTTCTTGACGAGCAGTATCCCTATGCAGACTTCAAGACACGGGTAATGGGCAGTTATCACTTGATGATTTCATTCCTCGATTTGCTGCACGATCAGCGGGATCAAATTGTCAGCCTGATCAGGGAGACGGATCAACAAACAATCGAACGCGGGTTAAACCCGGGGCCGGAAGACGTGTTTATTGTTGACTATGACCGGCAGGCATTGCAGCAATCGATCACGATCCGCGGGTATGAGATGGAAGTGGAGGGTGAGGGCAGGCGGCAGCGGGTCCGGCCGACTGAAATCAAGCGAACCTATTCCAATGTTCCGTACCTGGCGAAGTATATATCCAGCCGTAGTGTTCCTTTCCCCAGAGGGTATCTTATTGCTGTCAGTGATCCCGAGATCACCAATAAGCTGCGCCAGCACGGTGTGGTGATCGAGCAGCTTGTTGAGTCTGCGCAGTTGCAGGTAGAAGTTTTCACCGTCAGCAAATTGACAGGGTCTGGACGGTCAACACAGGGGCATTACCCCAGCATGGTTGAAGGGCAGGTGACACTTGAGGAGCGGAATTTTTTGGCAGGCACATACTTTGTTCGAACTGCACAACCGCTGGCCAATGTCGCCGCTTATCTTCTTGAGCCACAAAGTGATGATGGTCTGATCTACTGGAACTACTTTGACCGCTATCTGGCGTCTCAATGGATGCCGGTGCCAAAGGAATATCCTGTATACAAGGTATACGAATTGACCAATCTGGTTACCGAAACCGTAATACCGTAGCAGTCTGCAGAGGCTGCCTCCGCCTGCGCAAGGCTAAAGCACCGATCAGGCTCAGTATCAGGACCATGTCCGCAGCGCCACCACCGCCACCTGAGGCTGCCTGCGCGGCCTGGCTTTGTGCAGCGTTCACAGTCAATGTCAGCGACTGTGAATTATTTGCTGAAATATGGTCCGCATCAGCCGAAACAACAATATCGATCGGCAACAGGCTTCCTGCGGTTGCACTGCGCAGCGTCACCCTGATCATACGATTACCGCTCTGCTCGACCGAGTCGAGTTGGCAATTTACGGTGTTGCCGGATGAAGTACAGGAACCGATATCAACTGTAGTACGGACTATTTCCAGGGAAGGATCGACTGTAATCGTCACAACAACACCGGTTGCCGGTGAACTCCCGTTGTTCCGAACGTTGAACCGGAGTAAAACTTCTTCCCCAACCGAGCCTGTTAACTGTGTCGGCACGCTCGACAGTGCGATATCCGAAGCAGCAACCGAAATGATACAACCCAAAGATGCTGCCTGTGCAACGACTACCGCCATATCATCAAGACTGCACTGGGAAAATGTACTGCTTGTGGTGACGCTGGGGTTCATCAGGAAAGGGCCGCCTTCTGTTGCATTTTCACAGCTTGATCCGGCTTCGCCGTCATGATCGGCACCAAAATTGTGTCCGATTTCATGCGCCATGATCAAGGCGCTTTCCATTTGGGACACTGCGCCAAGGGTTTGTGACAAGCTCGCACCAAACTGCGGATCACAAAGTGAATCCATCCATGCGACACCTACTGTCGTATCCAGAAGTTCTCTGTGGGTTAATAGATGAGTCAGCCCCAGGTGTGACTGGTTTGCTTGTCGATATGTGGATACTTCATCAAGCAGTGCATCTGATTCTGTTGCCAAAAACGGATCATTGCTGTTAGTGAAAATAACAATATCATCGCTATTGACAAATATTTCGACGCCAGCCTGGGCACTGAAAATCCCGTCAACGATATTAATTCGGGCAAGAATTTCTGATTCTGCCAGCGAGCCAAATTCACTCGAAAACTCAAAATCTGCGACTACACCCAGAAGCAGGCGCTGTAGCGAGTCCTGCGCCCTGCTGGGCTGGGCCCTGTTCATCTCCGCTTTTAACTGAGCAAAGGCTGTTTTCCCATTGATCATTTTTCCGGCATCTTTTCGCACTGAACAAAAAGCCTGGCCGGTTTCCATCAGGGTATCCTGAAGCCGGTATATAATGCTGTGCGGTTTTTTTGCGGGTTCGGGATTGATAAGGGCGCCGGCAACAGCTTCTCCTGCTTCTATTGCATAGGTGTCTTGACCGTCGTAGAACATGCCGGAGATTTCACCGTTCCTGACCATCAAACGCACCCATGAACTGTTCTGGCCAATGACGGTACCTCGCAGTAAACGATAGTTGGTTTTCGAGCGCTGCCGGTTGAGCTGCAAATTATCTTCCATCTGCAGGTTAAAACGCCGGCCATAGGCGTCAAAAACAATGGTTCTGCTACCGGTAGCTGTTTCCCCTTCATCGAGAATCACCAGCGGCTCGGAATACATAATGCGAATTGCTGCAGCTGCCAGGCCGGGCAGTGAGGAGAAAATCGATACCAGTAGCAGGGTAACCAGAGCCTGTTTGTACCGCCTTATTATCATGAGTGAAAGAGTAGCAGGAATGGCCGGGTGGATGAGATCTTCTGTGGCTGCAGTTTCTCAATGTGCCATGATCCGGTGCGACATTCCGCCTTCATTGTTATGAATGAAGCACTGAGGGGGCCTTCGAAGTAGCCGCCATTAATCGTAGCGGTTGTCGGGGATTCGAATTCCAGCTTGCGGATGCGAAAAATCAGAGCCGCTTTTCCGTTCTCCGGGTTTGTGATGCGGCCGGTGCTCCGATCCGCTTTCGACAAAGCCTTGACAGGGGGGCTATGCCCGGCAAAGCGATTCAGCAATCCTGTGCCAGGATCCTGATCACCTTCAATCGCAATATAATACGCATCGGCTCGACCCTTGAGGCTGGAGTGGTTATTGTCAAACTGAAACAGAAACACGCTTTTTAAAAGGTCGTTGCGGTCTCCGCAGTGGGTAGTTTCTCCACCCTGTACACATGCAGATAGCACGAGCAGGCCTGCTGCGGTGAACAAATGTCTAGTCATGAGCTAACTCGAAAAATTTTCTTTTATAATATTAACCTATTACCGCAGCGCAGGTGCTACCTCTTTCCCGATTATGTGAATTGCCTCCGCAGGATCATCGTGAACGCGGAGTGCCAGTTCATCCAGGCCGGCTTCTTTGAATGCCCGCAGGCGCTCAATGTGCTGATCCAGTTCAGTCAGGTCTCCGGTGGATGTGATGCCCTCGATCAATTCGTTAACAATTCTTTCAGGCACATCCTTGATATCACCCGAGCGATCCCGGTAGGCATTGATAAATGCCCATTTGTTGGCCTCGATGAATTTGCAGTCTTCCTCGCTCATAAAAGACGAGATATGAGCGGTTTCGAGCCAGCTACGTATAATCAACTCACGCCGCGCTTCGCGGAATGCGGCATCCCGGCCAGCCTTGACATGCCAGGCCCAAAAATTACTGGTACGGAACTCGCCTGCTGAAGTATCTCGTGACGGCAGGGTTTCCCTGACCATTTCCATTGCGGTAGCGGCAAAGGATGGCACCGCATCACTAAGTACGATTCCATCGGCTTTTCGGGTACTCATGCGGATCATTTGCTCTTTGCCCGCACCTGAATAGACAAGCGGTGGCTTGTCGGTTGCCCAGGGAGCCTTGAAGCCCCTGGCTTTGTACATTTCACCCTGGTAATCGGGAAGTTTCCGATTACCGCATGCTGCTTTCAGGATCTCGATGGTTTCACGGACAGCGCGTACCCGGCGTGCGGGTTCAACGCCCATGATGCCGCACCATTCACCGCCACCACCAACAGTCATACAGGCCCGCCCGCCGCTGTATTCATTCAGTGTCAGCAGCGAGTTAGCCATTTTCAGGGGGTGCATTTCCCATGGGCTGACAACCATGACGCCGAGCTGGATGTTTCTCGATGCCATCGCAAGGGGAACCATACTCATGAACGCATCCCTTCCCGAAGCGTAATTCTGGATCCACAGGCAACGAATGTCGTAGCTTTCTGCGAGAAGCCCAAGTTCTTTTATCTGGTCAGGGGAGACATCCGGCTCCAGAATAATGTCTATATCCATTCAGGCAACCTCTTTAATTGTTGACGGGCAAGGAATAACGAGAGATGACGAATACTATCGGCTATTCGTACCGCAGCGCCTCGATCGGGTCAAGCATGGCTGCCTTGCGGGCTGGCAAGATCCCGAACAGCAGGCCGGTTCCGACGCTGAAACCGAAAGCAATCAATATGGCAGTGGGTGACACGTAGGTTTGCCAGCCGGCAAGATTCGAAATCAGGGTTGCCGCACCGGTTCCGATCAGAATGCCGGTGATTCCCCCGATCATACACAGGATCACTGCTTCAACCAGAAACTGCATCAGGATATTGGAGCGGGTCGCACCCAGCGCCTTCCTTATTCCTATTTCCCTGGTGCGTTCGGTGACTGTTACCAGCATGATATTCATAATGCCGATACCACCGACGATGAGACTAACGCTCGCGATACCAGCCAGCAAGAATGAAAATACATTGGCCGCTTCCTGGCGCACATTGAGAAACTGTTTGCGATCCTCTATTTGAAAATTGTTGTTCGCTCCGGGTTGTAACCGGTGTTCGCGGCGGAGGATACGTTCAATGTCTATTGAGGCGAGAGTAGTAGAGACGCCTTTCGCAACCCGGACACTGATGTTATCCAGCGTTTCCTTTCCCATCACCCGGTAGCGCCCGGTATTCAGGGGAATCCACAGTTGCTGATCTGGATTACGCCACCCCTGGGTGCCTTTTTCCTCGAATGCTCCGATGATCTCGAAGGCCACGCCGGAAATGAAAACTGTTTTTCCCAGCATGTCTTCTGCGGTTGTCTTGAACATCTCCGGCACGGCACCGCCGATGATGGCTACCCTTCGTTTAGCCGAGTTGTCTACCTTGTCGTACATGCGTCCCAACAGAAGCTTGTAGCTGTGAATATCTGCGTAGTTTGAACTGGCAGCGGTCACGCGAAGATTCTGGTTTTTGTTATTCAGTTTGACCTGAAAATTCTGGGACATCTCGGGGACAACAGCGCTGATTGAGTCGGGGCCTCCTGCCAGCGCTACCGCATCCTTGATGTTGAGCGTCACACCAGTCGTCGCAACACCACGATGTCGTCCGGCGCGTGCCCGGACAGTCAACAGATCTGCACCCAGGGAATCAATCTGCTTGTCGATTGCCTGCTGTGCGCCGGCGCCCATTGCGACCATGGTGATGACCGAGCCAACACCGATAATAATGCCGAGCATGGTCAGAAAGGCTCGAAAAAGATTGCTGCGCAATGATTGCAATGCTACTGCGATCATTTCTCCTAGTAACATAGCCTGATACCTCTGTTACTTCTTTTTCTTCGCGCCGGGCAATGAAGTCCAGCGCTTCATGCGTTCGCGGCGCATGGCATTCGACTGGATCAGCCCCGAGCTTGGCAATAACAGCACGGTCTCGGATAGTTCAAGACCGCTGATCACTTCACTGTACTCAAGGTCAGTCAGCCCGGTACTGACATTTCTGGCTGCTGGCCTGCCATCCTGCATGACCAGTACCCAGTAGGTTCCGGCGAACAGGTAGCTGTCACCTGACTGGCGCCGACCTCTTTTTGATCGGCTGCCGGCTCGCTTTTGGGGCTCGGCAGCAAACCTGCGGGGCGGGTTCAGGCTTGCTTGCTTGCGGTCGGGTCTGCGACGGGATTGCCCGTCCCCGGCTCCGATCTGCTCTCGCAGCAAGCTCTCTTCGATGCCCATGAAACCTGCAACTGTGGGGATCTCTCTTTTCGTTTTCAGCGCCAGTGTCGGGATGGCCAGTACATCAGTACGGGATGCGACCCGGATTTCCACTTCAGTATTCATGCCCGGGCGCAATAGCCCATTCTTGTTCTCAAGCATGATAAGTACCGAAAATGTCGTCACTGTCTGGTCCGCCATTGCCTGTGGCTCGATTTTTAATACCCGGCCTTCGAAGGGCTGGTTCGGGTAGGCTGTGACAATGACAATTGTCGCCTGGCCGGGTTTTATTTTGCCGATATCTGTTTCATCAACGAGTGCGCGCACCTGCACAGAGCTGAGATCAGCCATTTTCAACAGCAGCGTTCCGCCGCCAACATCCGTGGTTGGCGACGAGATGACCTGCCCGGTTTCAACCAGTCTTTCGATGATGGTGCCGGTAATAGGCGCCCGTACGTCGGTATCATCAAGCTGGATGCGGGCATTCTCGATCGCGACTTCAGCGCGGACTACATCTGCTTTCGCATTGGCGTACTCGAGTACAGTTTTTTCGTAGTCGACTTCGTTGATGGTTCGGGAATCCCACAGGGTTTTCGATCGTGTCGACTGCGCTTTGGCAATCGATCGTCTGGCCATCGCTGCTTCCAGTTCAGCCTCGGTCTGGTTGAGCAGGTTGCTGGGAGTTCGCTTGTCTATCTGTACCAGCAGCGTGCCGGCTTTGACGATATCTCCGGTTTCCGCGTGAATGGAAAGCACTTCTCCCGATGCTTTTGACTTGACCTCAACGGTTACTGCTGGTTCGATCACCCCGGCCGCTTCAACGTTGACGGTAATATCCTGACGTTCGACAGGAGCTTGCCTGAACTCCGGTTCGAGGGCAGGCTCGGAGCATGCGGTCAGCACCAGCATGGTCAGGGCAAAAAGGGTCGAAGTCTTGTTCCTGGCATTCATTCAGTGCTTCCTTGTCTTGATATCAGACTCAATACCGCCATCCAGTAACTGCACAATACGATCTGCATGGTCGGCGACATTGGCATCGTGAGTAACCAGTATTATCGTATTACCGCCTTTATGAAGTTCGCTGATCAGATCCATGATCTCCCTGGCGGTGACAGAATCAAGATTGCCGGTAGGTTCGTCGGCCAGCAGGATACTCGGATTGGTTACCAATGCCCGGGCGATTGCGACGCGTTGACGTTGACCGCCGGACAATTCACTGGGCCGGTGAGTCATACGGTCTTCAAGGCCGACTTTGACCAATGCATCAGATGCTCTCCTGATTCGTTCAGCCTTTGATAACCCGGCGTAGATCAATGGCAACTCAACGTTGTGTAACGCGGTAGCCCGTTGCAGCAGGTTGAAAGTCTGGAAAACGAATCCGATTTCTTCGTTACGCACCTGCGCCAGTTGCCGGTCAGCAAGGTTGGTTACGGCACGGCCATTCAGCCAGTAGGTTCCTTCATCCGGTGTATCCAGGCAACCGATCATATTCATCAGTGTAGACTTGCCGGAACCTGAAGGGCCCATGATTGCCACGTACTCACCTCGTTCAATACTCAGATTCACGCCACTAAGCGCATGAATGACCTCTGAGCCCATTTGATAACTGCGTCTGAGATTTGTTGTTGTGATAACCTGATTGGCAGGTTGTTTGTTCATGCTGCTCTGCCCGACTATTTTCTAAGCCATCTATTATACCGCTCAGCGAAGGATAATAGTCGTGGCGACAGGTGAGTTTTTTGCCATTCACCACCTGCGAATCGATTGGCTTCCGATAGGGTGGGGTAGATATGTATCGTGCCGAGTACTTTTTTCAGGCCCAGGCCATGAGTCATCGCCGTGACATATTCTGCAATGGTATCCCCGGCATGTGATCCGACTATGGTAACGCCAAGAATCCTGTCGCTGTCTTTTCTCGTAATGACTTTCACAAAGCCGTGCGCTTCGCCGTCAGCAATGGCTCGATCGAGCTCATTGATGTTATACCGGGTAACCTCGTAGTCGATTTCCTGTTGTATGGCCTCCTGCTCGTTGATGCCAACGCGGGCAACTTCAGGATCAGTAAATACTGCCCAGGGTAGCGCCGAGTAATTCACCCTGAATTTCCGGAATCTTCCGAACAGTGCGTTAAAAGCGCAGTACCATGCCTGATGTGCGGCAGCGTGGGTGAGTTGGTAGGGGCCTGTCACATCACCACAGGCATAGATATTAGGGTAGGTGGCCTGCAGGTATTCGTTGACCTCGACCCTGCCGTCATCAGTCAGGCGCACGCCAATATCTTCAAGACCGATCCCGGCTGTGTTTGCGCGCCGCCCGACAGCAATGAGCACCTGGTCGTAGATAATTTCGATTGGCTCCTGGTTGCTTTCACAACGTACTGTGCGTTTTCCATCGTTGAGGGAAAACTCAACAGCGCTGTATCCTGCGAGTACCCTGATACCATCCTTTTCGAATTGGTCGGTCACTGCTTTCGATACTTCCGCATCTTCGCGGGTGAGCAACCCTGGCAGTGCTTCGACCAGGGTGACCTGGCTTCCCAGGCGCTGAAATGCCTGCGCCAGCTCGCAGCCGATGGGGCCTCCGCCAAGAACCAGGAGCCGCTCCGGCAGTTCTTGCAGGTTCCAGATGGTATCGGAAGTCAGATAACCGGCTTCCGCCAGCCCGGGAATCGGGGGGACCGCAGGCCGTGCGCCACTCGCAATGATGATATTTCTGGTTGAAATTTTGCGACCGGCGACTTCTACGCAATAAGGCGATGTGATCGTCGCCTTGCCCGTGACGCACTCGACACCCAGATTGGTGTATCTCTCGATGGAATCATGGGGTTCGATTTGTGCAATAACATCCCTGACACGTTGCATCACTTTCGGGAATTCCACATTCACCGGATGATGTCCAAGACCGAATTCCCCGGCACGCCGAAGATAAGATGCGATTCTGGATGAACGGATCAATGCCTTGCTCGGGACACAGCCGGTATTCAGGCAGTCGCCACCCATCCGGTGCTGCTCTATCAGTATCACGTGTGCCTTCGATGCGGCAGCGATATATGCACTGACCAGGCCTGCTGAGCCTGCGCCGATCACTACCATATTGGTGTCGTAGTTTTTCGGTTTCGGGTAGTGTTTTCGGCGACGACGATCAGCGATCGTGGTCAGCACCTTTTTTGTGATAAGCGGAAACAAGCCGAGCAATACAAAAGAGCCGATCAATTCGGGAGATAGAATATCATTGGATGTTTTAATCTGGCTGAGTTGGGTGCCTGCATTGACGTAAATAAATGTCGCAGGCAGCATGCCGAGAACACTGATCCAGTAAAAAGTCCAGGTGCGAAATTTTGTGATTCCCATCGCAACACTGATCGCAACAAATGAGAATATCGGGATCAGGCGCAGCGTCAACAGATAGTAAGGACCATCCTTGAGTATTCCTTTATTGATTGCCCGGGTGATACCGCTAAAACGGGTCTCAACAGCGGCCCTGAACAGGTATCTGGATAAAAGGAATGCCAGGACAGCGCTGACACCACTGGCCAGGATGACCACGATAAACCCTTTTCCAAGGCCGAATATAGCGCCCCCCGCCAGTGTCATGATCGCCGCAAGTGGCAGCAGAGCGATGACGACATATAGAACAAAGAAGATACTCAGGGACTTCAATGGGTTCACCAGGACGTATGCATGAATGACCTCCTGCCTGGCACGGAAGGATTCGAGGGTCAGGTACTGCTCCAGGTCAAACCAGAAGACAGCAGTTGTTGCAACAATGATGGCCATAATGACCAGCAGTCTGGTTTTGTTCATTATTCAGCTCATTACGGGCATTGCTGATCTTGACAGC
The DNA here is from genome assembly GCA_024277915.1 of Gammaproteobacteria bacterium. Lineage (GTDB taxonomy): Bacteria > Pseudomonadota > Gammaproteobacteria > Steroidobacterales > JAJRUG01. The sequence continues at coordinate 10,288 of JAJRUG010000124.1, read as the reverse complement.
TTCCAGTGCGATAAATTCCTTTTCGAATATTCGTCGATGAACCTCGACCGGGTCAACTTGTCGCTTATAGCAGTGGAATGGGATCCAGGATCCAGCCTTTGTGTTTGCGGCGTTCAGGGCTCGGAATTGCGTAGGCTGTTTTTCTTTCTGTTGCCCGAACCCTGTCGATATCGATGCGCCAGTGCTTCTCCTCCCACTCCTTGATCCATTTTCTATAGCGTCCGACAGCGGCATCTGCAGGAACGAACAGTTCCTTGGTGTTCGTATAGGGCGTGAGTACCGGTTTAAGATCTGTCAATACATCACGATCCTGTCCGGCGACGTAGGCATTCCGTGTGATCATTCGTTCATCATCAGCTGGATCCAGTACGAAATTCCGGAGATTGACCAGATACAATCGTGTTTGCGTTTCGTGTACCGGGACTTCAAATGCGTATTGGTGAATCTTGATTTCCGCTGTGGGGTGTATATAAGTCCACAGGCTGGCGATGCAGTGGTGACCTGTGCCCGCTTCGATAGTTGCATTTTCAACACGGCCCGACTCGCTGCGCATTTTGTCTTCTGCCAGGGGCGGGGCAAACATCTTGCTGAAAAAACCGGTGCCCCATTTTGTTTCCACCAGATCGAGCGGGGCTACCTTGTAATCATCCCGCTCGCCGGAGAAACCGTGCGTGGGATGGACGAACTCATTGTGAGCCGAGTCCAGGCCATTTTCCATGGAGCGCTTGTAGTCGATGTCCCACAGGAATTCCTGGCGGGTCGCGCGCCACCCGTCGATCACACCTTCTGCGGGGTACTCGGGGATATCCATCAACGGTGGTCGCTCGTTTTCAGGGAGGTCGCCAAGAAAACAAAACACCAGTCCATAACGCTCCTGGGCAGGGTAGGCATCGACACGAGCCCGGGCCGGGATTTTGCCATCCGAACCCAGTGAGGGGATTTTCCGGCATTGTCCGTGACCATCGAATTGCCACCCGTGATAGGGGCATTCAATGCAGTCTCCTTTGAGTTTTCCGGCTGCCAGAGAACCGCCACGATGTACGCAGATATCGCTGAGGCAGTTGATTTTTCCGGCAGTATCACGGAACAGAACGAAATTCTGGCCGAGCATTGTTTTCCTGACCGGGCCATCGTCGAATTCAGTTCCAGGGCCTGCGGGGTACCAGAAATTGATGAACATATTGGTATACCCCTGCCCGGGTTTAGTCGAACCTGTATGCCACCTGCAGTCCAAGGACACGTGGTGGTGGCAGGAACGCGGTTCGAAACAACGGCAAGTCGACCATCACGGTATTTTCTACCGGCGGGGTTGTGCCATCAACATCAATGGTGCTGCCCAGGATGAAACAACAGGATAGCCCCGGTCCGGCGCCTACCGAGCGGACGGTATCGTCATCCAGCAAATTGGTCACATAACCCATTAGTTCCCAATTATCTGCCGTCAGGCCGATCCGGAGATCAAGATTCCAGTAGGAATCAAGCGTTGTGCGATTGGTGAGCTCGGCAAAGGTCTGGTCACGCCACTGGAAACCCAGTTCAGTAAAAAGATCGATTGCCGGGGAGACATTGATCGAGTATTTGATCGAGCCAACAAACGCACCCTCCGGTGCATCTTCGAGCTTGTTGCCGCTATAGGAAATAATACATAGAGGCTCTGCTCTCGGACCGGTGTTCGGATCATCAACGACTACTGTTGTAGGTGTGCAGCTACCAGCGCCCGTAATGGTTAACGGGCTGGCAGATGTTGTTTCGAAATCAACATATTCGGTGGCAAGCCAGGTATAGGATCCTGCAAGTACCCAGTGGCCGCCGATAAAGGGGGTTGGCGGCGCCCAGGTAACATCCAGTTCCGCTCCCCATATTTCTGCGGAACTGGCATTTTCAACCAGGGCGACCAGGCGGCCGTCATTGCCCAATGCTTGAGTCAACACCTGTTTATCAGAGAAGTCCTGGAAAAAGACAGCGCCATTGATAATCAGGGAATTGTCGCGCCAGGCGGTATTCGAACCGATTTCGTAGACTGCCATGATTTCCGGCTCAAATTCTGCGACCTCCCGATTCAGGCCGGAAGAACCGACTGTTGAAAGACTGAACCCGCCCGGCTTTTGAGCCCGCGACCAATAGGCGTAGACCATCACATCATCGGTCATGTGCCAATCAAGCGTTATTTTTGGCGTGAACCAGCTATCGGTGCGCTCGATGCTGCTGATACAAAAAGGATTAAACAAATCGAACTGATCAGTTCCACCGGCAGCGACATTATTCAGCCTTGCCTGCACAGCAGGATCCTGCAAGCACTCGGCGGGTATATTGTCCATCATGGCAATACCGGTGTTGTCGTCAACTTCCAAAGGATCCCAGATATCGTAAGTCTCTTCAAAAGCGGCGCGGCTCCAGAACGGCCCGCCCAGATTTCCGGGGCTTGGCGGAGCGAACAGGAAAGCATCGGTGCATGGCCGAAAGAAAATACCGCAAATTGACCAACCACCGGGGCCGCCGGCAGCACCCGGATCGAGGAATACCGGCCCGACTGCCTCGACAGTCTCCTGGTTGTATCTGCCCTCGAGGGTCAGACTCCAGTTTTCTGCAAAATCGATTTCGACCAGTCCATACACTGATGCATGTTCGGTGTTGCGGTCAACGGGGCTGGACTTGGACTCGGCGAGCGCAGTTGCTCCCTCAAAATAATCTCCTGAGCCGTCCGCGAATGCGAAACCTGCCAGGAATGGTGCAGCAGCTGTTTCGGTATAACCGGGACATGAAAAGCCGGGTACCAGGGGAATGACTGCACCACCTGCGCTGGTCCACGTGCAATGGCTTCCTGATGCCTGAATAGTAAGTGACCGGCTGTCGTTACCGATATTTTCCTTCCAGTACAGTGCACCGAGGGTCATATTGACAGCGCCATCAAAATTGGTCTCGAACCGAAATTCCTGGCTGAACTGAGTGGTCAATTTCTCATTGTTGAAGGGTTGAGCGTTGACGTTTCCATCCAGTAGCGGCCCAGCCGCAGGAAATGCAAACTTGCCGGCATCTTGTTGTTCCGAGCTTTCATCATGCAAGTAACCTGTCCATGAAGTAAATGTTGCGCGTTCCAGCTCCCAGGTGGTCACTAGTGATAGCCTGATCAGTTCCTGGTCATTGCCTTTGTAGTCTTTGCCGGGAGTGGCCGGGTTCGGTGCGAGTGTTACGGCGAGTTCATCGCCATTGGGAATCAGGCCCGTGACCCATGGAACAGGTGTTTCACAATGTGGTCCTGCGCCACCGTTGGCATTGATCAGACCGGGGCTGGTCAGCCTGTCAGTCCTGGCCTGAAGATTTGCCTCATTGGTTGGTGCATTGGCAGAAATAAAACTCGCAAGGCCCGGGAAACAAAGAATCACGGGCTTGATTGTGTCAAAAGCCGGATCCAGTCCCAGGGCAGCGGCCAGTTCAGCAGACGGAATCTGGGGCAGTAAGGCGGCGGCCGGCGCCTGGAGCTCGGCATTAAATGGAATGTAGGCTTCAGCCGGGGGTGCGTTTTCGGAGTTATTAAATTCACCCCGGAACTTGAAGGACAGGCCGTTTGAAAAATCCGATTTCGTTGTGAGTGAAAAGCCGTATCCCTCACTGCCTCCTACATCGTTGCCGGTAATCGTATTGTCGTAATAGCCTTTTTCATCCCACACGGCTGCGTTCAGCCGGAAGCCCAGTGCATCACCAAAAACAGGAGCGCTGATGCCACCGGACAGGTTGTATCGTTCCGCATCGTTCCCATCTACCCTGATTTCCGCCTCGAACTGGTCGGCAGGATCTTTTGTCACATATTGTATGGCGCCGGCAAATGCACTGCGGCCGTAGAGCACCATCTGCGGGCCTTTGACCACTTCAATGCGTGCAACATCGATGAGTCTGGAATTCAACAGTGCCGACCCGCCAAAGGTGGTGACCGATTCGCTGGAAATGTCGATGCCATCAACCAGGGTTGCTACATTCTGTCTTCCGCGGCTGGGTGACAGGCCCCGGATGGTAATGCGGGTATCGCTTTGGGAAAATCCTTCATCGAAAGAAAGGCTGGCAGTCAGTGCAGCAACATCGGCGACATCCTTGATACCCTTGCGCTCGATATCCTCTGCAGAGAATGCTGTAACACTTAAAGGTACATCCTGAAGGTTTTCTTCGCGTTTGCGGGCAGTGACCACAATTTCATCGACCTGTGCCCAGCCGCTGACTGGTACCACCAGCAGAGGCGGTGAGAGCAATAGTACAGTCACAATGGCAGCGATGATCCTGTTGGGCTTCATGATTCCTCCGGTTCTGGTGTAGCCATCCAATCTTACCAATTCCGATGGAAAGCAGGGAGCCAGAATGGACACATGAGCGCCCGACAGGCAATTACTGTGTCGTGTATCCGGCGCGTGGTCACGTTATTTATTTCACCACCCGAGTGGCTGGAGTCGAATATCCGGGTAAACTGCATGCCATGAAGTATTCAGATTTCGGCAAGCGGTTGAGCCGCCATACCGGCGCACGTGAATTGATGGATGATCTTGGGGCAGGCATGGCCAGCGAACATCCGGTAATGATGCTGGGCGGAGGGAATCCTGCCCATATTCCCGAAATACTGGACCGGTTTCGCTCGGAAATGCACGGTATTCTCGATGATGATCGCGAGTTTCGCCGGATGGTGGCTGATTACTCGGAGCCTGCGGGTGACAAGGGGTTTCGCGCCGCGCTGGCTGAACTGCTCAACAGGGAATACGGCTGGCCACTGGGTCCGGAAAATATAGCACTGACGACCGGCAGTCAGCATGGTTTTTTTCTGTTATTCAATTTACTGGCCGGCCAATTTTCGGATGGGTCTTTTCGACGCATTCTGCTGCCCCTGGCACCTGAATACATCGGCTATAAGGATCTTGGTATATCCGGCGATTTGTTTGTTTCCGGCCGACCGACGATCAAGCATCTTGATGACCGGCAGTTCAAGTACCACGTAGATTTCAGTGATCTGCGGGTAGATGACAGCATCGCAGCGATTTGCGCTTCAAGGCCAACCAATCCCACAGGTAATGTCTTGACTGATGAGGAAGTCAGCAAGCTTTCGGCTATCGCAAAACGGAATAACGTCCCGCTTATTCTGGACAACGCCTATGGTGTGCCGTTTCCTCATATTATTTTTACCGAGGTCACCCCGGTCTGGGATGAGCACATTATTCTCTGTATGAGCTTGTCGAAAATCGGACTTCCGGCGTTACGATCGGGAATTATTATCGCCTGTGAAGAAATTATCGATGCTCTGACCGGCATGAATGCAGTCACCAGCCTTTCGGTCAGCAGTGTCGGTCCGGTCTTGCTCAAGAACATGGTGCAGACCGGTGAAATCATCAAGCTGAGTGAAGAGGTGATTCGTCCTTACTATCAACGTCGGGTTGGCCAGGCGCTGGAGTGGGTTCATGCTGCTCTGGATGGCTGCAACTATCATGTGCACAAGCCGGAGGGTGCACTGTTTCTCTGGCTCTGGTTTCCGGATCTGCCAATCAGCTGTGCTGAACTCTACCGTCGTTTGAAGAAACGCGGTGTGTATGTGGTATCAGGAGATCATTTTTTTCCTGGCCTTGCCGAAGACTGGGCGCATCGTGATCAGTGTATCCGGGTCACCTATGCGCGCGACAGCGAGTCAGTGCGGAAGGGCATGGAGATTATTGGTGAAGAAGTGCGGCTGGCGTCTGCTGGCGGGCTGCAGTCTCGCTGATCAGTTTGCCCAGTTTTTTGAATTCCGCCTCACGGGTACTGGCCTGGCGCCAGGCCAGACCAATTTCCCTGAAGCTTGCCTTGTCCATGGGCAGTGTTTTGATGCGTGTATCCTGAAGCAGGGCGGAATGTGCAGCCATTTCGGGTACAAAGGTGATGCCGAGGTCATCGTTGACCATTTCCAGCAGGGTATGCAAGCTGGATGCCGAGAACCGGTTGATGGCATCCGGTTTCTGAAGGTCGCAGGCGGCCAGTGCGTGATCTCGCAGGCAGTGACCATCTTCAAGTAACAAAACGCTCTGGGCAGGTAACTCATCAATGCGGTAATTTTTCGGATCGATCAGCTGTGTGTCTTCACAGCAGGCCAGTAGAAATCGATCCCGGAACAGGCTGTGGCTTACCGTGTTGCGGAGCGGGTAAGGGAGGGCGATCAGGATCAGGTCAAGATCCCCGTTGGTCAGTTCTTTGTATACCTGCCCGGTTTTTTCCTCACGGATATACAACTGTAATTTCGGGAAGGTTGCTCGTATGGCCGGCAGGAGTCTTGGGAGCAGAAATGGCGCGATCGTTGGTATGACCCCGAGTCTCAGTGGCCCGGTTAACTCACCATGACTGAGCGAGGCGATCTCCATCAGGCCCTCGATATGCCCCAGACACTCGCGTGCCTGGTTGGCGATTGATTTCCCGGTAGCCGTAATGGTGACGCGACGGTTGTTCCGGTCAGCCAGAGAAACGCCCAACAGGGATTCCAGATCATGGATGGCGACACTGAATGCTGATTGGGAGATAAAGCAGGCCTCGGCCGCCCGGCCAAAGTGCTGGTGAAGGTCGAGGGCGATGAAGTAACGCAATTGGCGAATGGTAGGCAGTGGCTTCATTGATTGAGCTCAGGTTAATGATCGTAAAAAACGAATAATACAATATAAATATACTAATTTACAGATTACTAATCAGGTCGTAATATGGCCATCAATCGACCGGGAAGCTGGATCAATCAAAGCAAAGGAGCATCAATAATGTTGCAAAATCTGGAAGGGCAGAGAGTGCCCGAGGTAATTTTCAAAACACGACAGGATGACAATTGGGTGGATGTCAGCAGCAGCCAGCTGTTTGCCGGGCGGACTGTGGTGCTGTTTTCACTGCCGGGAGCATTTACGCCGACCTGTTCATCCTCGCATGTCCCTCGTTTTAATGAACTGGCAGGAGACTTCCGCGAACTGGGCGTTGATGAGGTTATTTGCGTCTCGGTGAATGATGCGTTTGTGATGAATGAATGGCAAAAGCATCAGAAGGCGCCTGAACTGACATTTATCCCTGATGGCAGCGGTGAATTTTCCAAAGGTATGGGAATGCTCGTGAACCGCGATGACCTGGGATTTGGCATGCGTTCGTGGCGTTATTCCATGCTGGTGAGAGACGGTGTTATCGAGAAAATGTTTATCGAGCCTCAGGAAGACGGCGATCCGTTTTATGTTTCAGATGCTGACACAATGATGCAGTATGTCGATCGCGACGGAGTCATGTCCGCTAACGTAGTGGTGCTGACCAAAGAAGGGTGTCCCCATTGCATCCGGGCAAAATCCCGACTGAAAGAGGCCGGTATCCGGTTCGAAGAGCTGGTGATGCAGGATACGGTCAGCGGAACGGCGTTACGTGCTTTGTCAGGAGTGACAACAGTGCCGCAGATATTTGTTGATGGGCAGCTGGTTGGCAATGCGGATGCCCTGGAGCGGTGGCTTGAGGCACGCGACGCAGCATGATTGGGATCGGCGGCTCACAAAGCCGCTTGTTCCTTGCCGCGGCTCCCCGTATTCTCGTCGCACAGGAGAAAGGGAGATAGCCTGATGTCAACCAAGCCCGGTCCAGTCATGTTTGTATTCCCCGGACAGGGGTCACAATACCGTGGTATGGGCAGCGATATTTGCGCGGAATACCCGCTGGCAGCACAGATCTATGATCAGGCCAGTGATGTGCTCGGGTATGACATGCGGGTGCTGTCTTTTGATGACCCGAATGACGAGATAGGCTTGACGCGGTTCACTCAGCCGGCACTGATGACGCACCAGGTTGCCTGTTTGCGGGTATTCGAGGAGTTGACTGGTGATGCAATCAAACCTGATCTGGCGGCCGGTCACAGCCTTGGCGAATATACTGCGTTGGTTGCAGCAGGGAGTCTGAAATTTGAAGACGGACTGCGATTGGTTAAAAAACGCGGCGAACTGATGGGAGAATATGGTGAAGGCGGGATGCTGGCACTGACTCTCGATGTGGAGACGGCAAGAAAAGTTGCCGACAATCACTACTGTCAGGTAGCAAGCTGTAATCTTCCCGAGCAAACGGTAGTTGGTGGCAGGGAATCTGATCTCGAGGCTTTGGCAGCCGATATCTCGGCAAACTATCCACGCAAGCGCGCGATTCCCCTGGCTACCGAAGGTGCATTCCATACTTATTTTATGGTGACTGCAGCGCAGTTATTTCGTGAAGTGCTGGACGCGACACCATTCACCCCCCCTTCAATCGATGTTCTTTCAAACTACACGGCGAGGGTTCATGAACCCGATGCAGAAGCTATTCGTACCCGGCTGTTCTTTCAACTGTTCAACCCGGTCAACTGGGCGGGGTGTTTGCAAACTGCTGTCGATATGAACGTTGGCAGTTTCTTTGAATTTGGTGGTGGTCTCGGGAAAGCCGACACCCCGGACAGCAAAAGACCAAACCTGGAAAGCATCATCAAAAAGACCCTAAAAACCAGCAACCATCAGGCGCACTACTCAGCAGCAATAAACGCCGTCTCAATAAACGCCGTCTCAATAAACGCCGTCTCAATAAATAAAATTGTTGATGGGGTCGGACCTCGATAACTATATGTTTACATTAAGTTATCGAGGTCCGGCCCCGCGATACTTGGATTACACTTGTTCCAGCTCGATTAATGTGCCGCAGAAATCTTTGGGGTGCAGGAACAGTACGGGCTTGTTGTGTGCGCCGAGCTTCGGGATTCCGTCGCCGAGAACCCTGGCGCCTTTTGCAATGAGCCGGTCGCGAGCCAATATGATATCGACAACTTCGTAACAGATATGATGGACACCGCCGCTGGTGTTGCGCTCGAGAAATTTGGCTACTGGAGAATCTCCTCCCAGCGGAACCAGCAGCTCGATTTTTGAATTTGGCAGTTCGACAAAAACCGTTGTGACTCCATGTTCTGGCATTTCGACAGGTTCCGAAACCGTAGCACCCAGTGTATCGCGGTACACTTCGCTGGCAGCTTCAAGGTCAGGAACGACAATTGCGACGTGGTTGAGTTTGCCAATCATTTTGAAAAATCCTCCACTAGTTTTCGTGCAGCGACTCGCGGTGAGGTTCGACCCTCAGTAACAGCTTGTTCGAGCTCGGTGATTTTCTGCTGAATCGACGGATCGTTTCTCAACTTGTCCATCAGGTTATTCGCTGTCTCGGTCCATAGCCAGCTTTGTGCTTGAGACGCCCTGGCGCTAGCAATTTCACCGTTGTCGGTCAGTGCTTGCTGATATTGTTCAATAGTATTCCAGACTTCGGCAATCCCTGTGCATTCAGTGGCCGAACAAAGCATCACCGGGACTTCCCAGTTTGCAGAGCGGGGGCTCAGAAATTGCAATGCCGACCGGTAGTCGGCAGCTGCCAGCTCGGACGACGAAACATTTGCGCCATCAGCCTTATTCACGAGTATCAAGTCAGCAAGCTCTACGATACCTCTCTTGATGCCCTGTAATTCATCACCAGCGCCCGGCAGTAACAACAGTACAAAAATATCGGTCATTTCCGCGACCGCGATTTCAGATTGACCGACACCCACAGTCTCGATGATTACCACGTCGAAACCGGCTGCCTCCACCACCAGCAACGTGTCCCGCGTGCGTCGCGTGACGCCACCCAATGCCCCTCCGGTGGGAGAGGGTCGAATGTAGGCTTCCGGTCTTTGCGAAAGTTGTTCCATGCGGGTTTTGTCGCCCAGTATGGAGCCCCCGCTTACCGCCGAAGAGGGGTCAACGGCCAGAACGGCAACCCGGTGACCCTGATCGACGATATGGTTGCCGAGGGCCTCTATAAAGGTCGATTTTCCGACTCCCGGTACACCGGATATTCCGATTCGAATGGATTTTCCGGAATGAGGTATCAGTGAATCCAGCAAAGTGTCGGCTGCTTCCCGGTCTTCAGGCCGGGTGGACTCAACCAGTGTAATGGCTTGCGCCAGGCACCGCCGGTCGCCGCTGAGTACCTGTTCCGCAATCATTCGAATTCCAGTATGGGTTGGTCAACGACGAGAGTTTCACCCTCAGTGGCCAGTATAGCGGCAACGACTACATCCTCAGTAGCCCTGAGACTGTTTTCCATTTTCATGGCTTCAACCACGGCGAGTTCCTCACCGGCTTTTATTTCATCTCCTGCCGATACCGTTAGCCTGACCAGCAGTCCCGGCATGGGAGACAGCAGAAACTTCGACAGATCAGCCGGTTCTTTTTCAATCATGTGTTGATTGAGTACGGCTGCATGCGGAGAAACGACCAGTGCATTGACCTCC
>JAJRUG010000123.1 GCA_024277915.1 Gammaproteobacteria bacterium | reverse complement strand
TGGGCCGGTGGCGGTAGAGGCCGCCAAACAGTTGGGTGATCGCGTGATTGGGATTGTCGGTGTCGATACGTTCTACACGGCTTTCAAATACCCGACCAGCCAGGAGGCGATCGCTGCTTTCGTGAAGCCGTTTGAGATGGATTTCCACGGGACGAGTCACAAAATGCTGCGCTCCATGTTTACCGCACAGGCCGATCCGGCTGTAGTCGATACAATCGTCGGCAAGTTTTCAGCCGCCGACCCAGAAGTGGGCGTCAGCGCTATGTATGAACTGTTCGACTGGAATGCCCATCAGGCCCCTGCAGACCTGCAGCGGTTTTCCGACAGGCTCTATAACATCTGACAATTGCCTGATTCTGTCATCGGCATCCCAAGTCTGCGCTTTTTCGTTAAACAGGTCTGCCATGGTTGAGTTCCTGTGGAGAGTTGCACGGGAAGTTTATCACGCTACCCCTGCTTCCGACCGGCGTCAGCTTTCTGCTGAATCATCTGCACCAGCGGTGTATAGCCCTGCTGTGAAACCATCCTGCCGACCTGCTGGAAATGATCTGCTGTCCCCTCGATGCCAAAGCCATCGACGAGGCGATTCAGAAACGCAAAGGTAGCGACTACGCCGATGACGTCCTCAATGGTCTGGTCGCTCCAGCCGGCAGCGCGTACCGTTTCGATATCGGCTTCTGTTATTTTGCCCGGCTCCTGTGTGAGTTTTCCCGCAAAGGCGAGTACAACTTGCATGTTGTCATCGACCGGTCCCAGGGAACTGTCCGCCAGCGCCTTCACCAACGTTTCGTCAGTACCCAGACCGGTAAGTACACAGGAATGGGAATCGACACAATACCCGCAGCGATTCAGGCGGGAACTGTATAGCGCAATCATTTCCCGTTGCGCCTGGGTCAGGTCCGATTCGGTGGACATGACCACATCGAGCAGTTGCGCAAACGGCAGATAGCGCGCTGGATCGCGCAACAGAATGTCTGCAACACCCTGAAAATTGTTTGAATAGGCTAGAAAACTCATTTCAATATCTCCGCTTGTCAAAACTGAGCCTCATGATATTCTGTGCATAAATGCAAGTAAATCAGGCAAAAATGAAAAGTGTGTTTGCATGAATGCAAGTGATCTCGCGTGGGATGATTTTCGTACCGTGCTGGCGGTGTGTCGCGAAGGTACGCTCTCCGGCGCAGCCCGCCTGCTGGGCGTGAATCATTCGACAGTGTTCCGGCGTGTTAACGCACTGGAAGAAAAACTGGGGGTTCGGCTGTTCGAGCGGCTCCCCGAGGGGTACGCCATGACCGCAGCCGGTGAGTCAGTCCGGGAGGCGGGCGAGCGTATCGAGAACGAAGTGCTCGGCCTGTCGCGTAAACTGATCGGCCGTGATCTGGGTTTGCATGGCACCCTCCGGGTTACAGCGCCCGATGCGTTCGCGATAAAATTCCTTACGCCGCACCTGGTGCAGTTCTCACATCAATATCCTGACATCCGGCTTGAGCTTTCGATGGCCAACAATTACCTGGATCTTACCCGGCGGGAAGCGGATGTCGCTATTCGTGCCACAACGACACCGCCTGAATCGGCCATAGGTCGGCGCCTTTGCACACTGGCGACGACAGTATACGGAGCAAGTTCGTATCTTGAAAAGAAACAACCCGAACAGGCAATGGAGCGGCATGCCTGGCTGATGCCTGATGATGAATTGGCGCAGTTACCGTACGCGAAGTGGTTAAGGAATCATTTCCCGACGGCAAGGGTCGTGTATCGCAGTAATTCCCTGCTCGGGTTGTTTGAAGCGGCAAAGCGCGGAATGGGTATCGCGCCGTTACCGTGCTTTCTGGGCGATCAGGAAACCGGGTTGCAGCGGCTTCTTGACCCACACGAAGAACTTGCTTCCGAGCTATGGTTGTTATCACATCCGGACCTGAGACGCACAGCACGGGTGCGCGCCTTAATGGATTTTCTGGCAGAGGCCATTGGTTCGAAACGGAAGCTGATAGAGGGGGGCACGGCTGAGTAAAATTGCCGCCAGCGCTGGGTCTATCTGTAAACGAATCGTGATCATCTTGTCCAGCACAGAGACAGGGGGCTGAACATGATGCACCCCGTCTTTCTTAAAGCTGAATGTGTACAATTTCCAGCCTGCATTAACCGGACTTTTCATCAAATGTGTCGCTGCAGCTCATTGCACTTTCACGGCGGATCCCTGTCAGCTGCTTCAAATATACCTCCCCCCAGGCCTGCAGGGCTTTGAGTATCGGCTCCAGTGTGCGTCCGAACCCGGTGATTGAATATTCGACCCTCGGTGGCACTTCAGGATAAACCTGACGATGCACGATCCGGTCGTCTTCCAGGCTTCTGAGTTGCCGGGTCAGCATGCGCTGGGTAATAGCCGGCACCAGGCGTTGCAGTTCATTGAAGCGTTTGGTGCCACTGGACAGGTGATACAAAATCACGCCTTTCCACTTGCCGCCGATGGCTTCCAATGCAGCTTCCGTGGGGCATCCGATGTTGCACGTATAATCGTCGTGTCGCATGAGATCGGTTCCGTCGGTATACAAAAGGTGAGTATAGGCACAAAAAAGTGCGTACTTACGTGATTACAGGGGATGGAATACTATCATGTCTGTTCGTTTACTTAAGAAGGAAGCGATGCATGACGGGACAGACTGACAAAATCGTTCGTTTTCACAAAACCGGGGATGCCTCTGTACTCAAGCTGGAGGACCTTCCGGTTCAAGTGCCGGTTGGCGATGAAATACGTATCACGGTTGAGGCCATCGGGCTGAACCGGGCGGAAGTCATGTTTCGGGAAGGGCAGTATCTGGAGTCACCGGTATTTCCTTCGAAGCTTGGCTACGAAGCCTCGGGTGTAATCGAGGCGGTCGGGCCGGATGTCAGTGGCTTTACCGTGGGTGACAAGGTCAGCACGATCCAGGCCTTTTCCATGGGCAAATACGGGGTCTATGGTGAACACGCCATTGTGCCTGCCCGTGCTGCCGCCAAATACCCGGCCAGGCTGTCAGCACCTGAAGGCGCCTCGATCTGGATGCAATACATCACCGCCTTTGGCGGCCTGGTTGAAGTCGGCAAGTTGGCACCAGGCGCGACGGTTGTGATCACGGCAGCCAGCAGCAGTGTGGGTCTGGCTGCAATTCAGATCGCAAAAATGCTCGGTGCCATTGTCATCGCAACAACCCGCGGCAAGGACAAACGACAGTTTTTATTGGACGCCGGTGCTGATCATGTCATTGTTTCAAAGGACGAGGACCTGGTTAAACGTG
>JAJRUG010000009.1 GCA_024277915.1 Gammaproteobacteria bacterium | reverse complement strand
TCTGGAGAGGCTGATGGCAAAGGAGAAATTTGAGCGTACGAAACCGCATGTCAACGTAGGGACGATAGGCCACGTTGATCACGGCAAGACGACGCTAACGGCAGCACTGACGAATGTCATGGCGAAATTGCATGGCGGAGACGTGTCGGCGTTTGATGATATAGACAAGGCTCCGGAAGAGCGTGAGCGCGGCATCACGATTGCGACGGCGCACGTGGAGTATGAAAGCGAAGTGCGTCACTACGCCCACGTTGACTGCCCCGGCCATGCTGACTATGTGAAGAACATGATCACGGGTGCAGCACAGATGGATGGTGCGATCCTGGTGGTCTCAGCAGCCGATGGCCCGATGCCACAGACCCGGGAGCACATACTGCTGGCCCGGCAGGTAGGCGTTCCTTATATCCTGGTGTACCTGAACAAGGCCGACATGGTGGATGACGAGGAGCTTTTGGAACTGGTAGAGATGGAAGTACGTGATCTTCTGTCGACCTATGAATTTCCTGGCGATGACACGCCGATTATCACGGGCAGTGCATTGAAGGCACTGGAAGGCGATGAGAGCGAGATTGGCGCACCGAGTGTCGTGAAGCTGGTTGCGGAGATGGATGCCTGGATCCCGCTGCCGGAGCGAGCGGTGGACGGTGCGTTTTTGATGCCGATCGAGGATGTGTTCTCGATATCTGGCCGTGGCACGGTGGTGACGGGCCGGATAGAGCGTGGCAAGGTGAATGTGGGTAACGATATCGAGATAGTCGGTATCCGGGATACGACGAAGACGACCTGTACGGGTGTCGAGATGTTCCGCAAGCTGCTGGACGATGGTCAGGCGGGGGATAATGTGGGGATCTTGTTGCGCGGAACCAAGCGGGAAGATGTCGAGCGGGGCCAGGTGCTGGCGGATCCGGGTTCGATCACGCCGCATACTCATTTTGAGGCAGAGGTTTATATTCTGACCAAAGAAGAGGGCGGGCGTCATACGCCGTTTTTCAAGGGCTACCGACCGCAGTTTTACTTCCGTACGACGGATGTGACGGGTGCTGTAGAGCTGCCGGAGGGTGTGGAGATGGTGATGCCTGGGGATAATATCCAGATGAAGGTTGATCTGATCCATCCGATTGCGATGGAAGATGGTCTGCGGTTTGCTATCCGGGAGGGTGGCCGGACTGTGGGTGCAGGGGTCGTCGCAAAAATACTGAAATAATGTGAATCCCCTGGTGAGTGTCATTCAGGGTATATGAGCAGGGGACGGAAGGCAGGAAAAGGATATGGCAAACCAGAATATACGTATCAGGCTGAAGGCGTTTGATCACAGGTTGATCGACAGCTCTGCCCGTGAAATCGTGGAAACAGCGAAACGAACCGGGGCACAGGTAAAAGGCCCGGTACCGTTGCCGACCAAGAAAGAGCGATTTACTATTTTGATCTCCCCGCATGTGAATAAAGATGCCCGGGATCAGTACGAGCTGCGCACCCACAAACGGTTGATGGATATCGTGGATCCAACTGACAAGACAGTTGATGCGCTGATGAAGCTGGAGTTGCCAGCTGGTGTGGACGTCCAGATCAAACTGAACTAGTAATCAACCTGGAAATGAACCAGTAATATTGCCATTTCGAAATTGAACTGGAGACAATAACTGATATAATGATCTGCTACCTGTGGCCCGATCCAGGATTCCTGCGTCGGGCTTAGTATTGCCAACGGTATTTTAATAGAGCGGCTCGGCGGATCAGAGCTGCAAAACAAGGCTGACAGGGCAGAAAGGGGATTCAGAGCTCGTGACCCCGTAAATCGAGCTCAAAACGCATATGTGAGACTGGTCTTGCAGCTTTGCTGCAGGCGGGTCTGTTGACGGTTTAGCCATTATTTATTTTGGCACATTTGCGGCGCGATGCCGCTTCGACAGAATTTGACGCAGGATATAACAATGACCATTGGTCTAATTGGGCGAAAATCTGGAATGACCCGGATATTTACCGAAGACGGCGCTTCTGTGCCCGTGACGGTGATCCAGGCATTGCCGAACCGCGTCACCAAGGTCATGTCAGCTGATCAGGATGGGTATTCCGCACTGCAGGTGACCACCGGGTCTGTGAAGCCTTCCCGGCAGAACAAGCCGATGGCGGGCCAGTTTGCGAAGGCTGGTGTTGAGAGTGGTGAGGGGCTGTGGGAATTTCGGGTTGAGGAGGCTGTTGCAGCAGAATTTCAGCCTGGCGCAGAAATCACAGTTGAATCTTTCAAAGAAGGGCAGGTTGTCGATGTGACGGGTACCAGTATCGGCAAGGGTTTTGCCGGTGCGGTTAAGCGCCATCATTTTCATATGCAGGATGCGACACACGGTAACTCGCTGTCTCATCGTGCGCCGGGCTCTATTGGTCAAAACCAGACGCCTGGCCGGGTGTTCAAGGGCAAGAAGATGGCTGGTCACATGGGCAATGTACGCCGGACGATACAAAACCTGGTCGTTGTTCGTGTCGATACTGAGCGACACCTGATTTTGGTGAAAGGCGCTGTCCCTGGTCATCAGGGCGGACGTGTGGTCATCAAGCCTGCAGTAAAGTGCCTCAACAAGGGTGATCAGTCATGAAACTGACCGTGCAGGGCAAGGGTGCTGCGACCAAGCTGGAAGTATCCGATCTGATTTTCGGCGCGGGTTACAACGAGACGATGATCCATCAGGTTGTTACCGCCTATATGGTGAAAGGCCGGGCTGGAACCAAGGCGCAGAAGAACAGGGCTGCAGTAAGTGGCGGTGGCGCGAAGCCATGGCGTCAGAAAGGAACCGGTCGGGCGCGCGCTGGTACCTCACGCAGCCCGATCTGGGTGGGCGGTGGTCGCGCATTTGCTGCGAAGCCACGGGATTTCGCGCAGAAAGTTAACCGCAAAATGTATCGGGCTGCGCTTCGTTCCATGTTGTCCGAGTTACTTCGGCAGGATCGACTGGTAGTTGTTGACAAGCTGAAGATCAAAGAACCACGCACCCGTGATTTGGTCGCGAAGCTTGCTGATCTGAAGCTGGATAATGTACTGATCCTGGTCAAGGAATACGACCTTAATCTTTGCCTGGCAGCACGAAACCTGCACTGGGTTGATGTGCTGGATCTTCGGGAAATGAATCCGGTCAGCCTGATGCGCTACTCAAAGGTGTTGGTGACTTCCGGTGCTATCAAGGCATTGGAGGAGAAACTGGCATGAGTGCGATCAGCCAAAAAGAACGATTGATGACTGTGCTGCTTGGGCCTCATGTGTCTGAAAAGACAACCTCGGTAGCTGACAGTGATAACCAGCTTGTTTTCAAGGTTCGGCGTGATGCCACCAAAGCTGAAATTCGTGGTGCTGTCGAGTTGCTTTTTGAAGTGCAGGTGACAGGTGTTCAGGTAGTGAATTGTCGCGGCAAGCTGAAGCGATTTGGTCAGAGCTATGGCCAGCGACAGGCATGGAAAAAAGCCTATGTCTCGCTTGCCGAGGGCCAGGAAATTGAATTACTCAGTGCTGAGTAATTCCAGGATATAGAGATATGCCACTGCAGAGACAAAAACCAACATCACCTGGCCGGCGCTTTACGGTCAAGGTGACTACCCCGGGGCTCCATAAAGGAGCGCCGCATGCTCCATTACTCGAAAAACTTTCGAAATCCGGTGGCAGGAACAATCAGGGGCGGATTACTACACGGCATCGTGGTGGCGGGCATAAGCGTCATTACAGGGTCATCGATTTCAAACGAACCAAGGACGGGATTCCGGCGAAAGTAGAGCGCTTTGAATACGATCCAAACCGCAGTGCACACATTGCATTGCTGTTATATGCAGATGGTGAACGCCGTTACATCATTGCGCCCAAGGGTTTGAACCAGGGCGATACGGTTTTGTCAGGGAAAGAGTCGCCGATCAAGACCGGTAATACGCTTCCGTTGAGAAATATTCCGGTAGGTACGCTGGTGCATTGTGTTGAGCTGAAGGCAGGCAAGGGTGCCCAGATGGTACGAACTGCCGGCGGCAGCACACAGATTGTTGCTCGCGAAGGTGCCTATGCAACCTTGCGGATGCGATCAGGTGAGATGCGCAAGGTGCATGTTGAGTGCCGTGCGACCATCGGTGAAGTAGGGCATGGCGAACACAATCTTCGCAAGCTGGGCAAAGCGGGTGCCGTGCGTTGGCGCGGAGTAAGACCAACCGTTCGCGGAGTGGCGATGAACCCGGTAGATCACCCTCATGGTGGCGGCGAAGGCCGGACTTCGGGTGGTCGTCATCCTGTATCTCCATGGGGCACACCTGCCAAGGGATACAAGACACGTAACAATAAACGTACCGATACGATGATCGTTCGGCATCGCAGCAAGAAATAGTCAGCGAATGAATCCCGGAAGAATTCAGAGAGGAAACAGTTAGTGCCACGTTCCATCAAGAAAGGCCCATTTATCGATGGCCACCTCGCCAAAAAGGTGCAGGAAGCTGTTGCGACAAAAAGCCGACGGCCAATCAAGACCTGGTCGCGGCGCTCGATGGTCCTGCCGGACATGGTCGGGTTGACCATTGCGGTTCATAACGGTCGGGATCATATTCCGGTACTGATTTCGGAAAATATGGTCGGTCACAAGCTGGGTGAATTTGCGGCGACCCGGACATTCAGAGGTCATTCGGGTGACCGAAAGACCAAGAGCTAGGCGCACAGGCAGGGAATCAGATAATGCAAGTATCAGCGACACTCAGGTACGCAAGGATATCGCCGCAGAAATGCCGGCTGATTGCCGATGCTGTCCGCGGTAGGCCGGTCAGCCAGGCGTTACAGCAGTTGAGCTTTATGCCGAAAAAGGCCGCAAGAATTGTCAAGAAAGTGCTTGAGTCGGCAGTTGCTAATGCAGAGCATAATCTGGGCGCCGACATTGACGAGTTGTCTGTGTCACATATTTCAGTTGATGAAGCGCCTCGTTTGAAGCGTTTTCAGCCCAGGGCCAAGGGGCGTGCGGGCAAGATCATCAAGCGTAACAGTCATATTACCGTCCGGGTTGCGGACGAATAGGGAATCGGCATGGGGCAAAAAGTACATCCGATAGGTATCAGACTCGGTATTACGAGAGACTGGACTTCAAAATGGTACGCAGACTCGCGCACCTATGCGTCTTATGTGTGGACGGATTTCAGCATCAGGAAGTTCCTGAGGGAAAAGCTCAAGGAGGCTTCTGTCAGTCTTATTCAGATTGAACGGCCGGCCCGCAAGACACACGTAACTATTCATACTGCGCGACCGGGTATCGTGATAGGCAAGAAAGGTGAGGATATTGAACGTCTTCGTCGGGCTCTCGCGAAAATGCTGAATATAGCGCTGGATGATATCAGGCTGAATATCGCAGAGATTCGCAAACCCGAGCTGGATGCCCGGCTGGTCGCTGAAGGGATCGCCCAGCAGCTGGAACGTCGAGTGATGTTTCGCCGTGCCATGAAGCGTGCTGTGACGAATACCATGCGTTTGGGCGCCGGGGGTATCAAGGTCAAGGTAGGTGGCAGGCTGAACGGGGCAGAAATTGCCCGTAGTGAATGGTACCGGGAAGGTCGTGTGCCGCTGCATACGTTTCGGGCTGATATCGACTATGGCCTGGCCGAAGCAAAAACAACTTACGGAATTATCGGCGTGAAAGTATGGATCTTTCGCGGAGAAGTATTTGACCGACCGGAAATAGCTGCTGAAGCGGCCGATTCGAAGCCTGCCAGCTAGCAGTTCAGGAACCAGGAATCATGTTACAGCCAAAGCGCACAAAATTCAGAAAGCAAATGAAGGGCCGGAATCGCGGTCTCGCATTGCGTGGCAGCACCGTGGCTTTTGGTGAATTCGGTTTGAAGGCAACCGGGCGAGGGCGTATTACCGCACGTCAGATCGAAGCGGCAAGACGGGCGATGACCCGCTATGTAAAACGCGGCGGAAAGATCTGGATCCGGATTTTTCCTGACAAGCCTATTACCAAGAAGCCACTGGAAGTTCGTCAGGGTAAAGGCAAGGGTAATGTAGAGTACTGGATCGCACAGATACAGCCAGGTCGAGTGCTCTATGAGATGGAAGGCGTAAGCGAAGATATCGCACGGGAAGCTTTCCGATTGGCGGCAGCAAAATTGCCTGTATCAACTACATTTGTTTCACGGCAGGTGATCTGATGAATGCCACTGAACTACGTCAGAAAAATGACGAGGAGCTAAGGGAAGAGCTGCTGAACCTGAGAAAGGAGCAGTTTAATTTACGAATGCAGCAGGCTACCGGGCAGCTGGGCAGTACTGATCAGTTCGGCAAAGTTCGAAGGAATATAGCGAGATTGAAGACGATAATGAGTGAGCGGCGTAACCAAGCGAAAAAGCCTGAGGCTGGATCATGAATAGTGAAGCGACCAAAGCAGTTCGTACCCAAACAGGTCGGGTTGTCAGTAATAAAATGAATCAGACTGTTTCAGTATCGATCGAACGTTCTGTCAAGCATGCAATTTATGGAAAATACCTCAAGCGAACAACCAAGTTGCTTGCCCATGATGAGGAAAACACCTGTAAAGAGGGTGATGTCGTCTCCATCGTCGAGTGTAGTCCTTATTCAAAGCGTAAGTCGTGGCGTGTACTTGAAGTACTTGAACGCGCGGAAACGCAGTAAGTCGAGCTTATAGCACACAATATTACGGAATTTACCCATGATTCAGATGCAAACAATTCTTGGTGCCGCAGACAATAGCGGTGCGCGGCGCGTGATGTGCATCAAGGTGCTGGGCGGCTCCAAGCGACGCTATGCCGGTATCGGGGATATCATCAAAGTCAGCGTCAAGGATGCGATTCCTCGTGGCCGCGTCAAGAAAGGTGAAATTTATGATGCGGTAGTTGTTCGTACCAGAAAAGGTGTGCGGCGCGCGGATGGTTCTCTGATTCGTTTTGATGGCAATGCGGCTGTATTGCTGAATCCGCGCCTTGAGCCGATAGGAACCAGAATTTTTGGTCCGGTTACTCGTGAGCTGAGAACGGGGCGCTTTATGAAAATCATTTCCCTTGCTCCGGAAGTGCTGTAAATGAACAGACTCAAAAAAGGCGATCCGGTGATCGTAATTGCCGGCAAAGACAAGGGGCGGCAGGGCACGATATTGCGAGTCCTCGAGAACGGTAAGGTGCTGGTCGAGGGTGTCAATATTGCCAAGAAACACCAGAAACCTAATCCCAATGCGGGGGTTCAGGGCGGAATTATCGAGCGTGAAATGCCGCTGGATCAGTCGAATATCATGATCTTCAATCCGATTACCAAAAAGGGTGATCGGGTTGGCATCAAGACCCTTGAAGACGGCAAGCGAGTCCGTTTTTTCAAGTCGAACAATGAGGTAGTAGACGTCTGATAAAGGAGTCTGCCTTGCAGGTGGGTTCCAGACGCGAGTAAATATTATGGCCAGATTACAGGAATACTATAAGACTACTGTCGTACCTCAGCTCAAGGAGCAGTTGGGTTTGGCAAATGTCATGGAAGTTCCCAGGATCACCAAGATCACTCTGAATATGGGTGTCGGTGAAGCTCTTGGGGATCGAAAAGTCATGGAAAAAGCAGTGGCGGATATGACCCTGATTGCTGGCCAGAAACCGGTTGTGACCAAGGCTCGCCGTTCCGTTGCTTCATTCAAGATTCGCGATGGCTATCCTATTGGCTGCAAGGTCACGCTGCGGCGCGAGCAGATGTATGAGTTTCTGGATCGATTGATCACTGTGGCAATTCCCAGAATCAGGGACTTTCGTGGTCTGAGTGCCAAGTCAATGGATGGGCGGGGTAACTACAGTATGGGCGTGCAGGAACAGATTATTTTTCCTGAAATTGACTATGATCATCTTGATTCCATACGAGGTATGGATATTGCGATAACAACTACCGCAAAAACCAATGAACATGGACAAGCGTTGCTTGAAGCATTCAAATTTCCATTCAAAAAGTAACGGAACCGGATTTAGAAAACATGGCCAAGAAATCTATGATCGAGCGTGAGCTCAAACGCCAGAAAACAGTGAAGCGTTACGCTAAAAAGCGTGCTGAACTGAAAGAAATTATTGTTAGTGTGAAAAGCACAGACGAAGAAAAGACTCAGGCGTTGAAAGCTCTGCAGAAATTACCACGCAACGCGAGCCCGGTAAGGCTGCGAAACCGTTGTGCTATTACAGGCAGGCCAAAAGGTTTCTACCGCAAGTTTGGTCTCGGCAGGAATAAACTCAGAGAACAAACCATGGACGGCAATTTGCCGGGCCTTACAAAGGCGAGCTGGTAGGCTCGTATAGAGATTCAGGAAGGTAACGCTAATGAGCATGTCAGATCCGATAGCAGATATGCTGACCCGTATTCGTAATGGTCAGAGAGTAGGGATGCCCGGCGTCACCATGCCGTCATCCCGGAAGAAAACCGCGATCGCGAAAGTGCTGGAAGACGAAGGATACGTTGATGGCTTCAGCGTAGCGGAAAAACCGGGTAACAAATCAGAATTGACGATCAAGTTGAAATATTTTAATGGCAAGCCGGTCATAGATACATTGGATAGAGTCAGTAAGCCTGGTTTGAAGATATACAAGAACAAGGACGAGCTGCCTCTGGTGCTCGGCGGATTGGGTGTGGCAATTATTTCTACATCCAAGGGGCTCATGAGCGACCGGGAAGCACGTACCAAGGGACACGGCGGCGAAGTTGTTTGCGTCGTTTCCTAGGGAGTAAGTAATGTCACGAGTTGCCAAAAAACCGGTTGAATTGCCCAAGGGTGTTGAGGTCAGTCTTGTTGATGGTCTGTTGAAAGCCAAAGGCCCCAAGGGCGAGTTAACAATCAGCGTCAATAATGAAGTCGTGGTTGAAGTTGGAGATTCAGCGGCATCTGTGGTTGCCAGATCGGGGTCGAAGTTTTCCCGGGCGATGGCAGGAACAACCAGGGCCCTGATCGCTAATATGGTCACAGGTGTTGCGGACGGATTTGAAAAGAAGCTGGAGCTCCGAGGTGTTGGTTACAGAACCAAGGTTCAGGGGAAAGAGCTGAATCTGACCCTGGGGTTTTCTCATCCGGTCAATTATTCGATTCCTGAAGGCATCAATATTGAGACCCCGACCCAGACGGAAATTGTTGTCAGCGGTATTGATAAACAGCAAGTCGGGCAGGTTGCTGCAGAAATCAGAGGGTTCAGGAGGCCTGAGCCTTACAAGGGGAAAGGTGTGCGATACGTCGATGAACACGTTGTGATGAAGGAAGCAAAGAAGAAATAGGCTTCAGCGAATCGGTAACGGATACAGATTATGAACAAAAAGCAAAGCAGACTGAGAAGAGCACGCCGCACCCGGGCAAAAATCCGGGAATTAGGTGTGCCCAGGCTATCAGTGCACAGAACCGCACAGCATATTTATGCGCAGGTGATCGGGCCGGATGGTGGTTCGGTCATTGCCTCGGCATCTACCGTGCAGAAGGATCTGGTCAAGTCCCTCAAGGCTACCGGAAATGTTGAAGCCGCAAAATTGGTGGGAGCGGCTATTGCCGATAAAGCCAAAACTGCTGGTGTTACCAAGGTGGCCTTTGATCGGTCAGGGTTTCGTTATCACGGGCGGGTTAAAGCACTGGCAGATGCTGCCAGAGAAACCGGCCTCGAATTTTAATCAGGATATCAGAGCATGGCGAGAGTCGATCACAACAAGAGCAGCGATGATTTCGTAGAGAAGCTGGTAACTGTTAACAGAGTTGCCAAGGTGGTCAAGGGTGGCCGCCAGTTCGGTTTTACGGCACTTACTGTGGTCGGAGACGGTACCGGCAAGGTTGGCTTCGGTTATGGCAAGGCTCGCGAAGTTCCGTTGGCAATTCAAAAAGCGATGCAGGTAGCAAGAAAGAATATGCAATCCGTAGCGCTGAAGAACGATACCTTGCATTATGCAATGGTCGGGCGCCACGGTGCTACCAAGGTTTACATGCAGCCTGCATCTGAAGGTACCGGCATTATCGCCGGTGGTGCAATGCGTGCAGTATTTGAGTGCGCGGGCGTTCGTAATGTGCTGGCCAAGAGTTATGGCTCACGAAACCCCATTAACGTCGTACGCGCCACAATCAGTGCTTTATATGGTGTGAACTCGCCTGAGCGCATTGCTGCGAAGCGTGGCAAGAAAGTGGCAGATATTCTGGGTTAACGGCATGGCAAAAGCTAAGAAAATTAAAGTGACACTGCGAAAAAGCAAACACGGTCGGCTGAAAGCTCACCGGGCATGTGTCGCAGGGCTTGGACTGAGGCGTATACATCAGACAGTCGAAGTGGATGATACGCCAGAGAATCGCGGCATGATTAATCGTATTTCCTACATGCTGCAGGTAGAGGAAGTATCGTGATGAGGCTGAATACGTTGAAACCGGTGCCCGGCAGCAAAAAGCAGGGCAAGCGCCTTGGCAGGGGGCATTCCGCCGGACAGGGAAAAACCTGCGGGCGTGGTCAGAAGGGCCAGAAGTCTCGCTCGGGCGGATATCACAAGGTTGGTTTTGAGGGTGGCCAGATGCCATTGCATCGACGTCTGCCGAAGGTTGGTTTTTCTTCCCGCACGCAGGCGCAGAACGCCGAGTTGCGCCTGCACGAGCTGGCGCTGACAGAGGATGAGGTCATTGATCTCGATTCAATGAAGCGTGCTGGCGTGTTGCCGCACCGGGTGAAGAAAGCCAAGGTGATCGACTCCGGGAAAATTGAAAGGGCAGTCAAGCTGAAGGGACTGGCGGTTACGCCGGGAGCCCGGAAAGCTATAGAGGCTGCCGGTGGATCCATCGAAGAGTAGGTCCTGCATCAGGATCAGCAAGATATAGGTTGGTAGCGTGGCGAAAGGTAATTTAGTTAATCCGGCAGCGGCACTGGGCGAAGCAGCCCGGTTCTCGGATTTGCGCTCGCGCCTGTTTTTTCTGATTGGCTCGTTAATCGTGTATCGCATCGGCACATTCATCCCGGTGCCGGGTATTGATCCAATAGCACTGGAGCAATTTTTCCAGGATCAGTCCGGCACGATCTTTAACATGATCAATATGTTCTCCGGCGGAGCATTGCAGCGGCTGAGTATCTTCGCTCTGGGCATCATGCCGTATATCTCGGCATCTATTATCATGCAATTGGCTGGTGCTTCATTACCAGCACTCAAGGATCTGAAGAAAGAAGGCGAGGCGGGTCGTCGCAAAATCATGCAGTACACCCGGTACGGCACGATTTTTCTGGCAACTTTTCAGGCAATTGCAGCCTCTGCTGCGTTACAGAATCAGGGGCTCGTAATCAACCCCGGTCCAAACTTTGTTTTCACAGCATCCGTTACGCTGGTGACCGGTACAGTGTTCCTGATGTGGCTTGGCGAACAGATTACCGAGCGCGGCATCGGCAACGGCATATCAATGATTATCCTTTCCAGCATTATTGCCGGGCTGCCTTCTGCCATTGGTGGCACGCTGGAACTGGTGAATACCGGAGAGATGCAAGCTGCTACGGCATTGATTCTGCTGTTGCTGGTATTGGCAGTCATTTCCGGTGTGGTATTTATCGAACGTGGACAAAGACGCATTACCGTCCACTATGCAAAACGCCAGCAGGGTCGGAAAATGTATGCAGGCCAGGCCAGTCACTTGCCATTCAAACTGAATATGGCCGGCGTCATTCCACCGATTTTTGCATCCAGCATTATCATGTTTCCGGCAACTATCGCCAGCTGGTTTGCGACCAGTCAGGGCTTCGGGTGGTTGCAATCACTGTCTGCCCAGCTTCAGCCAGGCCAGCCCATCTACATCCTGCTGTATGCATCGATGATCATGTTTTTCTGTTTTTTCTATACGGCAATGGTATTCAATTCCCGTGATACAGCAGATAATCTCAAACGATCCGGCGCATTTATTCCCGGGATCAGGCCGGGGCATCAGACTTCCGAATATATCGACAAGGTTTTAACGAGGCTTACATTCTGGGGCGGTATTTACATTGTGACTGTATGCCTGTTGCCTGAATTCATGATTCTTTATTGGCAGGTACCGTTCTATTTTGGTGGTACTTCTTTGTTGATTATCGTGGTAGTCACAATGGATTTTATGGCGCAGTTACAGGCGCACATGATGTCGCATCAGTATGACGGACTGTTAAAAAAGGCAAATCTGAAAGGGTACGGCAAGGCTGGCTCCGTTCGGTAGAGAACCGTGCGAGATGCAGCTGAAAACCTGAGGAAAGCAAATGAAAGTTAGAGCTTCAGTAAAAAAGATATGCAGGAATTGCAAGATTATTCGTCGCAAAAGAGTTGTTCGTGTGATTTGTACTGATCCACGGCATAAACAGCGACAGGGTTAACTCGACAGTATTGGAACGGAGATCGCAGGATGGCGCGAATTGCGGGAATAAATATATCTACCCATAAGCATGTGGTGATCGCATTGCAGGAGATCTTTGGTGTGGGTGCTCATCTTGCATCTACCGCCTGTACGAGTGCCGGTGTTGGGTATGACGTCAAGGTCAAAGATCTGACTGAGCCTGAAGTTGAAAAACTTCGTGCAGAGGTCGGTAAATATGTAGTAGAAGGCGATTTGCGTCGTGATGTTTCATTAAATATTAAACGTTTGATGGATCTCGGTTGCTACAGGGGAATTCGTCATCGGCGTGGATTGCCGGTACATGGACAACGTACACGGACAAACGCACGGACACGCAAGGGTCCACGTCGCCCGATACGAAAATAAGCTCACGGGAAATAGCATATGGTTAATACAAAGACAGGGAAGAAGGTTAAAAAGCATGTTGTAGAGGGCATTGCCCACATCCATGCTTCCTTCAACAATACGATCATCACCATCACTGATCGACAGGGTAATGCATTATCCTGGGCGACCGCTGGCGGGTGTGGTTTTCGTGGGTCAAGAAAGAGCACACCGTTCGCTGCACAGATTGCAGCCGAGCGTGCCGGAAAAGTGGCTCAGGACTTCGGGGTTCAGAATCTTGAAGTCAGAGTTTGCGGGCCAGGGCCTGGACGAGAGTCGGCTGTACGGTCCTTGAACTCCATTGGATTCAAGATCACAAATATTGAGGACGTCACCCCCATACCCCATAACGGGTGTCGGCCTCCGAAGAAACGACGTGTTTGAGGTGAGATAGATGGCCAGGTATTTGGGACCAAGTTGTAAATTATCCCGCCGCGAAGGTACGGATCTTTTTCTGAAGAGTGGTGTAAAGCCGCTGGATGCGAAGTGCAAGCTGGAAACTCTTCCAGGTGCGACTCAGGGGCAGCGTCGTGGACGGATGTCCGACTATGGCCTGCAGCTTCGCGAGAAGCAGAAACTGCGTCGTATGTATGGAGTCCTGGAGAAACAATTCAGGCTTTATTACAAAAAGTCGGCACGGCTAAAGGGATCGACTGGAGAGAATTTGCTGAGATTGCTGGAAGGCAGGCTCGATAACACAGTGTATCGAATGGGTTTTGCCACTACTCGCGCCGAAGCCCGCCAGCTGGTAAGCCACAAGGCCATTCTGGTCAACAGCAAAGTTGTCAATATTCCTTCCTATCAGATGTCAGCCGGCGATGCTGTCGAGATTCGGGGGAAGGCGAAAGCCCAGACCCGCATCAAGGCCGCATTGGAAATTGCCAGTCAGATAGGTCTTCCTGACTGGGTTGAAGTTGATGAGAAAAAACTGACGGGAGTCTTGAAAGCGCTACCAGAGCGTGAAGATATTCTTCCGGATGTTAATGAGAACCTAGTCGTAGAGCTTTACTCCAAGTAACAGGGGGCAACTGCCGAAATGCAGGATACACAAACAGATTTTTTGAAGCCGCGTACCGTACGCGTATTATCGGGCAGCGATACCAGTGCTCGCGTCATCATCGAGCCTTTTGAAAGAGGGTTTGGTCATACACTGGGTAATGCTTTACGGCGGATTTTACTGTCAAGCATGCCGGGGGCTGCGATTGTGGAGGCCGACATCGATGGCGTGCTGCATGAATACACCAGCATTGAAGGTGTACAGGAAGATGTGGTTGAAATACTGCTGAATCTCAAGACCGTTGCAATCAAGATGCATACACGGGATCGTGCAGAAATTACCCTGTCAAAGAAAGGGCCTGGCCCGGTCTATGCAGGTGATATCACCACGGATCATGATATTGAGATCGTCAATCCGGATCACCTGATTGCGAATCTGACCAGTGCTGGTGAGTTAAAGATGGTTCTGACGGTAGAGACCGGTCGCGGTTATCGCCCAGCCACCCAGCGAATCAATCTGGATGATCACACCGGATCTATTGGCCGCCTGCAGCTGGATGCTTCCTTTAGCCCTGTAGAGCGTGTGAGCTACAAGGTAGAGTCGGCTCGTGTCGAACAGCGGACCAATCTCGATAAGCTGATTGTGGAAGTGGAAACCAATGGTACGATCGATCCCGAAGATGCAATTCGGCGCGCCGGTTCAATCCTCCAGGATCAGCTGGAAGTGTTCGTCGACCTGCATGGTCAGGACGATGCAGATGCAACTGATGCTGATTCTCATATTGAACCGATGTTGTTACGTCCGGTTGACGAGCTTGAGCTGACTGTCAGGTCTGCAAATTGCCTCAAGGCAGAGAATATCAATTACATCGGTGACTTGATTCATCGCACCGAAGTAGAACTGCTGCGGACACCAAACCTTGGCAAGAAATCGCTGACCGAGATCAAGGAAGTTCTGGAGAGTCACGGGCTGTCACTCGGCATGCGGGTCGAAAACTGGCCGCCTCCCAGTCTGATGCCGAAGACGGACGAACAGGCAGCGTAATTATCAGGAACGCCCAAAATGCGACACAGAAAATCAGGCCGTAGACTCGGCAGAAACAGTTCTCACCGGAAAGCCATGTACCGGAATATGGCAGCATCGCTGATTCTCCACGAGACAATCAAAACAACTTTGCCCAAAGCAAAGGAGTTACGGCGTGTTATCGAGCCTTTGATAACCCTTGCCAAGGAAGACGGTGTTGCTCATCGTCGGCTGGCCTTTGATCGATTGCGTGACAAGGTATCGGTCGGCAAGTTATTCACCGTTCTGGGTCCAAGGTTCAAGGAACGTCCGGGCGGGTATCTGAGAATTCTCAGAATGGGCCACCGCGCTGGTGATGCTGCACCAATGGCGCTGGTGCAATTGCTGGATCAGCCAGAGCAGGATACGGCAGCCGAATAAATGATGCTGTAATTCTATCTGTGGATTAGTGGAAGCATCTCCCGCTAAAACTAAACAACTTCTTTCAGCCTGGCTACCATCCGGGTCACATGTTCAGGTGACTTGGTATTTCGCGCCATCAGCGCATAGAAAGAAGGGATCAGAAACAGCGTCAGTATCACTGAAACGGTGACGCCGAAGAACACCACTGCTCCCAGCGTTCGACGTGCCTCAGCACCGGCACCAAAGGCCATTATCAACGGAACGGCGCCACCTGCGGTACACAAGCTGGTCATGACGACAGGCCTGAACCTGGTGGTTGCAGCGGTAACAATCGCCTCAATGAACTCTACCCCGCGATCCCGAAGCTGGTTGGCAAACTCGACGATCAGAATGCCATTCTTGGCCGCCAGGCCAATTAGCATGATGGAGCCAATCTGGCTAAAAATGTTGATTGAAGAACCCAGTAATTTCAGTCCCAGCAAACCACCAAAAAGAGCCATCGGTACAGTCAGCATGATGATGAAGGGGTGGCGAAAACTTTCAAACTGGGCTGCGAGTACAAGAAATGCGATGATCAGTGCCAGAAAAAAAGTGAAGTAGATCGAGGCACCCGCTTTCGTGAATTCGCGCGAATCACCGTCATAGCCGATGCTGACCCCTTCCGGTAACTCCTCGGCGATCAGGTTCTGCATATATTCAATCGCTTCACCAAGGGAATAGCCGTTGGCCAGTCCGGCCGATAATTTCACTGATCGTAGCCGGTCGAATCGCTTGAGTTCGATCGGACCCGAGCTTTCCTCAAGCTCAACGAGATTCGCCAGTGGTATCAGTCGCCCGGTACTTTGTGACCTGACGTAGATATTCTGCAGGTCTGCAGCAGTCGCCCGGTCGGCCGGCTTCGCCTGGAGCAGCACATTATATTCTTCGCCGCGGTTAATGAACGTCGTCACTGTACGCGAGCCAAGCATGGACTCCAGCGTTCTCCCTACTGATACCAGCGAGATACCCAGATCAGATGCCCGGTTCCTGTCGATGGCGACCTGTATTTTCGGTTTCTTATCGGAGTAGTCGGAGCGCATCCGGACAATACCCGGATTTTCCCTGATACGGCGCAGGATTTTATTCTGCCACTCAACAAGCTCGTCATAACTGGTACCCCCCAGAACGATCTGCAAGGGTTGAGCAGTTGCCCGGATGCCCAGGGTCGCCGGCAGCACAACAAAAACAAACACCCCGGGGATATCTCCTACTTCACTTCGCATCTGGGCGGCAATTTCCATTGAGGTTTTGTCGCGATCCTTCCATGGCACCAGAGGCATATACCCAAAACCGGAATTGACATCGCCCCCTTCTCCGAATCCGCCGGAACGTATCACTACCCGTGCGGCATCTCCATCGGCCACATGATGCATCAGCGCATCTTCAATTTTTCGAATCTGTCTGTCCATGTAGTCCGGCGTAGCACCCTCCGGAGCGCTCAGCAACATCACGATAACCCCCCGATCCTCGGTGGGCGCATGCTCGGTGGGCAGTGTGTTGAATATCCATGCGCCGGATGCAGAGATAATGATAACCAGCAGGACAGCGATCCATGGGCGCGTGACAGTGGCCAGCAGAAAGCGGCGATACCCGGCAGTCACCCATGCCAGAAACCGGCTGAAGCGGGCCGTCGATTGTTTTTCCACGATACCGCCGGTAAAGAATTTCGAGGCCATCATCGGTACCAGTGTTAACGCGATCAGGCTTGAGAAACTGATTGCCGCAGCCAGTGAGATGCCAAACTCGCCGAACATTCTGCCGACTTTGCCCGGCATGAAGGACATCGGCACGAATACCGCTACCAGAACTACTGTTGTTGCTACTACTGCAAAGCCGATTTCCCGGCTGCCATCGATTGCTGCCAGCAACGGAGGTTGTCCCGACTGTATACGCCTGACAATATTTTCGAGCACTACAATTGCATCATCAACTACCAGCCCGATTCCAAGGACCATCCCCAGTAAAGTCAGGGTATTAATGGAATAGCCCATATATGCCATGACAGTACCGGATGCGATCAGGGCGATGGGAATGGTGACTGCAGGAATCACGGTTGCCCTGAGTGTTCCGAGAAAAAGAAAAATTACGATCAGCACCAACGCGAGAGAGATGCCCAGTGCCGTAAGAACCTGGCGCATTGAATCACGGATGAATACCGAGTAATCGACATTGATACTGATATTGATATCATTCGGTACCAGTCCCTTCAATATCTCAAGTTCAGCCGAGATGCTGGTATTGACGGCGAGAACATTTGCCTGGGACTGGGGAATTACCGCAAGAGTGATATTCGGTATCCCGTTCGACCGGGAAAAGCGCCGGGCACTCTCCGGTTCGATCCGCACAGTTGCCACATCGGCAAGACGAACAACCAGATTGTCGTCGCTACGCGCGATAATCAGCTTGCGAAAATCTTCTACAGTGTGCAATCCGGTATCAGTTCTAAGTGTGAACTCCCGGTCTGCGGACTCGATACGTCCGGCAGGCAGTTCCACGTTCTCCCTTCTGAGCGCATCTTCTACATCCTGAACGGTTAGCCAGCGGGCAGCCAGCGCGGCGCTATCAAGCCAGATGCGCATTGCCATGCGTTGGCCACCGACCATTCGCACATTGCCAACACCGTCGATCACCGATAACCTGTCAACCAGGTTGCGCTCTGCGTAGTCAGTCAATTCCATTATTGACCGGGTATCACTGGAAATATCGACATACATCGATGCATCCATATCCGCGCCCTGTTTTGATACGCGCGGCGTATCAGCTTCATCGGGCAATTGACCGAGAACTCTCGAAATACGGTCGCGAACGTCATTCGCGGCACCATCGGCGTCACGATCAAGGCTGAATTCAATATTGATTGTTGAGATCTCATCCTTGCTGGACGAGGTGAGCTTCTCTACGCCGGAGATACCAGCGATGGCATCTTCAAGTACCTGGGTGACGCGTCGCTCGATGATATCGCCCGATGCGCCCCGGTAGGCTGTGGCTACCGATACCACGGAGGGCTCTATCTGAGGATACTCCCGGATCGGCAGGCTGGCCAGTGCCAGAACCCCGAGGATGATCAGTACCAGGCTGATCACCGTTGCAAATACCGGTCGTCGTACCGAGATGTCGGAAATCAGCATGTCAGTCGTTCAGAGAATCGTCGATGATACTGACCGGCACACCGTTTCTTACCCGCATGGTGCCTTCAACGATGACAGTGTCTCCGGCTTTCAGGCCTTTGCGAATTTCGGCAAAGCCGGGCGTACGACCGCCAACTTCGACTACCTGCTCAAGCGCTTTACCATCCTCGATCCTGAACACGTATTGTCGTCCCTGTCGGGGCACCAGAGCACCTTCTGGTATCAGCAACACGGCTTCACGCTGGCGGTTGATTTCGACCGTCAGAAACATGCCGGGTTTCAGCAGCTTCTCATCGTTAGGAATTTTTGCAATGATGTTCACTGATCGTGTTACCGGATCGACTCTTGAATCGACGCTGCTGACGACCCCTGAAAAAATACGATCACTATAGACTACTGTCCTTGCCAAAACGGGCAGCCCGGGCGTGACGTTGGCTAGCAGAATTTCGGGTACAGAAAATCGGAGCCGGATTGATGAGGTGTCATCCAGAGTTGTAATGACTGTGGTCGGCCCAACCAGATCACCTGGACTGACGCGTCTGAGCCCGACAATTCCTGAAAAGGGAGCCCTTATGGAGCTGTTCTCCAATCGTACTTCAGCTGCGCGAAGCTGGGCGGTTGCCATTTCAACCTCAGCTTCCAGTTCTTCAAGCTCGGCCTCCGAGACCACCCGTGTCTTGCCCAGGCTCTTGCTGCGCTGGTACTTGCTACGAACTTTTTGCAGCGATGCTTTGGCGACAGCGTAATCAGCACGTATTTCCTTGCTGTCCAGAGCCACCAGCAGATCCCCTTTTTTAACCTGCTGGCCATCTTCGAATGCGATTTCTGTCACAATATTGCTGACTCGGGATACCATTTCCACGGACTCATTGGCCTCGGCTGTACCGAGCGCCGTGAACCGATCGACGAAAGAATCAACCCGCACCGGTGCCGCGATGACCTTAACAGCACCTCGTGCTCCAAACCGTTTTCCCGGTGCCTCTTCCTGATTATCCGAACTGCATGACACTAACGTGAACAGCACGACAATAGAAAGGAATAGTTGAGCGGTGGCGACCAGGATATTCTTGATGTTTTTCAATCCGGCATTCTCTGGGTTTTCTTGTTGCCAATGTAGCAGATAGTCTGCTCTGCTGCCTATGTACAGGCCGATATAGCAAGATCAGCTCCAAAAGCCCCCGGACTGATGTGCTAGCATCAGCACAGCCTGTTGATGAACTGTTTTGTATCGATAACGCGATGCTGACGTCAGGAAATTTTCAGGATAAGGGAGGCTCAATGCGTACACCGGAATTGTATCGCTCTGCAGCAGTCATTTTGTTGCTTGCAGCTGTGCTGATGACGTTATGTAGTGGTGCGATTGCGAACCCGGATACTACCGTCAGAACCAGTCAGGGTATTTTGACTGGATCACTCAATGACGATATTGCAGTTTATCGGGGCATTCCTTTTGCTGCAGCGCCGGTAGGTGAGTTGCGGTGGCGGCCGCCCGTGCCTCCACGCAGTTGGGCCGGAAGCAGATCGGCCGATCAGTTTGGCTCCATATGCCCCCAAAACCTGGGTGAATCATTACCCGCATGGCTCAATGACCACATCACCGCAGTCGGTGTAGACGAAGACTGCCTGACACTCAATATATGGACGCCGGTTGATCATGATACCGGGTTGCCTGTCATGGTCTACATTCACGGCGGGAATATGAAATACGGGTCCGGTTCCTATCCGGTTTATGATGGCGGTATTCTCGCGAGAGACGGGGTTGTACTGGTAACCATCAACTACCGGATAGGATTTCTGGGCAGGTTTGCCCACCCATCAATGACCAGTCTGCAAGCAGATGAGCCACTGGTGAATTATGGCGTGATGGATCAGATCGCAGCTCTGGAATGGGTGCGGAAAAATATCCGTGCATTCGGTGGAGACCCTGACAACGTGACAATTTTCGGTCACTCAGCGGGTGGAGTATCCGTCAATGCGTTGATGGTGACGCCGCAGTCAAAGGGGCTTTTCGCCAAGGCAATTGCACAGGGAAGTGCCGTGGCGCTGGACCGAAGCCGGCAGGGTTTCGAGAAGGGTATTCCGGGTGCGCTCGAAGCGTCGTCTGAAGATATTGGTATTGATCTGGCCACGCACTTTGAAATGAATGGTACGGATGAAGAGAAGCTTGCTGCATTCCGTGCGCTGCCTGTCGAGGCTATTCTGGACTATCAAAAAGGACTAATGATCACCTTCAACCCATCGGTTGACGGGCTGGTGATTCCGGATGATATCGCCAGCATCTTTGAGCGGGGCGGGCAGCACGATGTGCCCTACATCGGCGGAAGCAACAGTTGGGAGTGGAATCAAATTGCCGATATCCCTCTTATCGGGAAGTGGTTTTTCGCTACCGCTTTTCTGGAAGGCCTGTCGGATGACGACCTGGCTATATACGACGACCAATGGACCAGAATGGGCGTTGCCGAGCAATGGTTTGGAGACATGTTCGTTGTGTCTACCCGATATCTTGCGGGGCAAATGGAAACGGTCTCTTCTCCTGCCTGGCTTTTCTACGTGACCTACGTTCAGGAAAACCTCCGCGGGGAAGTGCCCGGTGCCGCGCACGGTATGGAAATCCCGTTCATCTTCGGGAATATTAAACGCCATCCGGAATTCCAACGGCCGGAGAATGTTGAACTGACAGAGCAGGATCTCGCCTGGGGTGATCTGGTGCGGGCATACTGGATCAGCTTCGCTAAAACAGGTGATCCTGATGGCGAAGGACGACCACATTGGCCCAGGTATGACCGGAAGACTGATTTGACCATGGAGCTGGGGTCGGAGTTTGCAGCGAGAAACGGTCTTAACAGGGAGCGGCTTGATTTTCTTGAGCAGCGCGCCTTGATTCGTCGTGCAGAATTCAAAAAATAACTGCGGGAGAGTTTTATGGGAGAGGCTTCTGCGTGATCGATGCAAATGCCTGCCGGGTGAGGTTTTCCGAACCTGATTCGGTGACCAGCAAATTGTCTTCTATGCGTATCCCGCCGTATTTTTTCAGCCGCTCAATCTTCGACCAGTTGACCTTCGTAGACGCAGGAGAATGGCTCAAATCGGAAAGCAGGGCATCGACAAAGTAAAAACCCGGCTCAATAGTGATGACGTTACCCGCCTCGAGCGTTCTGGTTAATCGCAGATTCGGGTAGTGTTCCGGTTTTGCAATCAGGGTACCACTGGCATCTGAAACAGACGCCCCCGCATCGTGGACCATCAGGCCCAGATAGTGTCCGAGCCCGTGCGGAAAAAACACCTCGGTCACTTTGTTATCGAGCAGTTCATCTGCGCCCATATTGACCAGGCCCCAGTGGTGAATGAGATCTGCAATTAAAGCATGCGCCTGTGAATGGAGATCACCGAATGGCACGCCGGGTTTCACCAAAGCACACAGAGACAGTTGAACTTCGTCCAGATCAGAGATCATTTCTGTGAATTCATTGTCCTCCAGAGTCCAGGTTCGGGTCACATCGCTCGCGTAACCATTCCAGGAACAGGCCGCATCAATCAACAGGCTGTATGGCTTCCTGGCTTCCCTGCATCGCTGCTGATAGTGAAGGGTGGCAGCATGTTTATTGGTGGCAATAATCGCGCGATAGGGCAGTTCTTCTTCTGTGGTCTGGTTGGCACCAAGAAAACTGACCAGAATTTCGTATTCTGATGCGCCGTTCCGAAAGGCTTGTTCAGCCGCTTGATGGGCTGCGACGGTGCGCTCTGATGCGAGTCGGATACAGCTTGCCTCGTAGTCAGTTTTAATCGCCTGGAAGAAATCCAGATAATTCAGAATATCCTGAGGGTTCTGGTGTGCTGCCTGAAGTATTGTCGGCCACTGAGCAGGGTCACCCAGCAATGCCAGCTGATCATAGTGATCGGGCATGTGATGAATGAGCAAGCCCGGGCTGACGATAACTTCCACATCAAACCCGTCCAGCCAATCGCCCTGGGGAATTGATGGTGGTGCATGCCAAAAGTTATCCTCCTGGTAGAGAATGAGTTTCGGTTTCTGGCCTCGATGATAGAGCACGCAGGAACCCGGGTGATCCAGTAGCGGCACCCACTGGACGAAATGCGGATCGGGTTTATAAGGATGGCCATGATCATCCAGAAACCAGTTCCTGACGATACCGCTGCCGATGGCGATGCTCTCGAAACCTGCCCGTTCTAATGCTGCATCGTAGCGACTGCATAGCAGTTGTAGGTGCTGTGAGTAGCAAGCAGCGAGCTGTTGATCCAGATCCATCATTGCAAGTTGAATATAACCATATCGGGCCGCCTTGTCGCAATCTGCCGTGATTGCCCGTTGCGGAGCTGGCTGATAGATGGGATATTCGGCGGATGATGTGCCAAAGGCTGAAAGCCATTGTTCTGTTGTTACCCGCACTGCTTGGAGCGCCCATGGTAGATGGAGCTGATCGAGGATCAGGCGAATCCTTCGCAACACGGTCGGAAGTGATTGCTCAACACGGCATGGCGGCCACCAGCCAGCCGCTGGCTACCCAGATTGCGCTCGATATACTGAAGCGCGGCGGCAGCGCGGTCGATGCCGCCATTGCAGCCAATGCCGCACTGGGGCTGATGGAGCCAACCGGCAGTGGCATTGGCGGCGATCTGTTTGCCATTGTCTGGGAGGAGAAATCCCGTCGTTTGTGGGGTCTTAATGCCAGCGGCAGATCGCCACAGTCACTCAGCCTGCAGTATTTTCTCGATGAGGGTATGGAGAAAATCCCGGCCCATGGCGTCTTGTCCGTGTCGGTACCCGGTGCAGTCGATGGCTGGTTCGAGTTGCATGAACGGTTTGGTCGCTTGTCGATGGCAGATATTTTGCAGCCGGCAATTGACTATGCTCGCGACGGTTTTCCTGTCTCTCAGCTGATTGCCGAGGGTTGGGCACGTAATGCTCGCGTCTTGAAGGACTATGCCGGTTTTGCCGAGACCTTCATGCCCGGCGGGAAAGCACCGGTCAAAGGCGAATTATTCAAAAACCCGCGGCTGGCAAAAACCTACAGTCGCATTGCGGAAGGGGGCAGGGATATCTTCTATCGGGGATCGATAGCAAGGGAAATTGCCGACCACATGCAGCGAGAGGGAGGCTTTCTGACTGCTGCCGATCTTGCTGCCCATCAATCGGAATGGGTAGAACCGGTGGGAACCGATTATCGCGGCTACACGCTCTGGGAGCTGCCGCCCAATGGCCAGGGCATCGCTGCCTTGCAGATCCTGAATATTATCGAGCCATACAATTTCAAGCAGATGGGTTTTGGCAGCGCCGATCACATCCATACCTTTGTTGAGGCGAAGAAACTGGCTTATGAAGATCGCGCCCGGTTTTATGCAGATCCTGATTTCAGTAAAATTCCTGTTGCTGAGCTGGTGTCCAAAGAATACGCAGCCAGGCGACGTACACTGCTGGATAGAGAGAAAGCTGCCGCTTCCTATCCGGTCGGCAATCCGGCTCTTCAGACCGGCGACACAATCTATCTGACAGTCGCAGATTCCGACGGCAACATGGTGTCACTGATTCAGAGCAACTTCCGGGGAATGGGCTCGGGCATCACCCCGGGTGAACTGGGTTTTGTATTACAGGATCGCGGTGAGTTGTTCACGTTTGAGCCGGGGCATCCTAATATTTACGCGCCGGGCAAGCGGCCCTTTCATACCATTATCCCGGCCTTCGTAACCCGCGATGGATACCGTTACATGAGCTTTGGTGTCATGGGCGGGTCAATGCAACCGCAGGGGCATGTACAGATCCTGATGAACATGATCGATTTTGGCATGAATCTGCAGGAAGCCGGCGATGCACCTCGTATTCACCATGCGGGTTCCAGCCAGCCGACCGGTGAACAGATGGAGGATGGCGGCAACCTGTATCTTGAGACGGGTTTTCCAGCCGGAACCCGGGGTGAGCTTGAATCGCGCGGGCACCGGGTGGGGCGGCGGCCGGGAATCTACGGTGGTTACCAGGCTATCATGTGGGATGACGAGCATAAGGTGTATGTGGGTGCCTCCGAATCGCGTAAAGATGGTCATGCGGCCGGTTACTAGTTTGAATCAAGGTGCCAATAGCCCGGCCTGCCCCTGGTTCTTCGCGGGGTTTCTGTATCGAAGGGAGTAACTGCGGTTCGGCTCTGTTTACCCTGCTAGAATAGCCCGCGCACCACAGAGGGCAGCTTCATCCATGGGTAAACAAGTAGTACTGACTGGCATCACGACCACCGGCACACCGCATCTGGGCAACTATGTCGGAGCGATCCGTCCCGCCGTAGAAGCCAGCAAGCGCAGCGATGTCCGCAGCTTCTACTTCATGGCGGACTATCATTCGCTGGTCAAAAATGCCGATCCGGATCTGATCAGACAGTCGAGTCTCGAGCAGGCGGCAACATGGCTGGCCCTGGGGCTGGACACTGAAACGGCCACCTTTTATCGACAGTCCGATATTCCCGAAATCCCGGAACTGACCTGGATTCTGAATTCTGTTACTGCCAAGGGCCTGATGAATCGCGCCCATGCCTATAAGGCAGCTGCTGCTGCGAATGAGGAGTCAGACTCCGGAGATCCCGACAAGGGGATCACGATGGCACTGTTCAGTTATCCGGTATTGATGGCTGCCGATATCCTGATGTTCCGGGCGAACAAAGTGCCGGTCGGCAAGGATCAAAAACAGCATGTAGAGATGGCGAGAGATATTGCCCAGCGGTTTAATCATCACTATGGCG
The DNA here is from genome assembly GCA_024277915.1 of Gammaproteobacteria bacterium. GTDB lineage: Bacteria > Pseudomonadota > Gammaproteobacteria > Steroidobacterales > JAJRUG01. Next base: position 74,649 of record JAJRUG010000009.1, on the reverse strand, counting down.
AAATACTGACAATCCCGGAAGCCGTCATCGGAGGAAACACCGCTGTGCTCTCCGGCCTCGACGGCCGCAAGATGAGCAAGAGCTACAACAATACGATTCCGCTGTTTGTGCCCGCCAAACGGCTGCGTAAACTGATCATGAAGATCAAAACCAACTCTCTGGAGCCTGGTGAACCAAAACAAACGGAAGATTGTGCACTGTTCGAGATTTACCAGGCTTTTGCCGGCGAAACCGAAGTTGAAGTGATGCGACAACGTTTTGCGGATGGGATCGGCTGGGGTGACTTAAAGCAGGAATTATTCGAATATGTCGACGCACATCTGACTGATGCCAGAGAAGAATATGATCGGCTGATGGATACGCCGGATCACATTGAATCTGTGCTGCTCCGTGGAGCTGCAACTGCCCGTGAGGTTGCCACACCGTTGCTTGCGGAGATTCGCGAGGCTGTCGGGATCAGACGCCTGGGCTAGAAGTCAGCCGGCACGTATCCTCGGGACTGAATCGCCTGCTTTAACGTTTCCGCCGGTCTCTCACTGGTTGAATCATCATGCCAATCGTCCGGCATCACCTGCCCGATCCCTTTTTGCCGGGATGGCTCCCTGCGGTCCGCGTTATTCCCTGCAAAAAGGGATCGGGCAGGTGATGCCTCGGTTTGCTGCGGGGTTTGCAGAACCGGATGACGATGACGATGTGTTTGGGCGTTGAGGGCAGGATTAAGTCTCGGCTATCATGCTAACCAAGGCTGATAGAAATCGCCAGTAACAGCGGGGTCAATACTGCCGCGGCAACATTGGCTGCAAGATACCGGGGGTATTTGCCGATATTGCCGGAATATCTCACGGCACCCGTCAACGAGAATACCGAGAATACAACCGGCGCCAGCGCGATCACACTCAAACCGGGGAGAAATTCCCCGGCTATCAGCAATCCGATCATCAGATAAGCTGACAGCATGAAGATAGCGTAGACCCAACTGCTTTTCCCCATTCCGTAGGCGATAGGGAAGTGGTTTCTGCCAACAGAACTGTCGGCGGATACATCCGGATACTGGTTAAGCAGAAGCAGATTGTTAATCAGACAAAATGGAACGATTGATACCATCCAGAGTAATAGCGATGACTCTCCGGTCAAAGCGATATGGGTGCCGACTACCATCAGTACGCCGAATCCGAGCCCCGGAGAAATCAGGCACAGCAAAGGCGAGCGAATGATCCATTTCGTATAGGCAATAATCAACAGCAAACCCGCTGCTCCAATTGGAACAATCTGGAAGCCCTGTACAACAACAATATAGATTCCGATCAGAACCGTACCGGTTATGGTGATTAGCGCAACTGTCAGTACATCACCGGCAGCTTCGGGATGTGCGGGTAGTGCACCACTGCCGCCACTGAATGGTGTTCTGTCAGTCCTGCAATCCAGGCCGCTGTTAAAATCCTGATACTCGTTCAGCAGGTTGACACTTGCCGCAGCAAGCAGTGCTCCGGTTAATGTTAGAACAAACAATAGAGCGTCTATGGAATACCCTGCTGCGGTTGCGGTCACCATACCGAGGGAAACACAAACAGGCGCCAGCACAAGGAATGGTGGCCTGGAGGTTCGTAGTATTGTTTTCAGCCTCATGGTTTGATCAGTTTCCACCCGGCAGGATCCAAGTCTCGGTGATCGCAGCTAGGATAACAGAGCGATGCTTTTAGCCTGTGCGTACACCACTTTTCCCGGCTCCAGGCCAAGCTCCACTGCTGATTTTCTTGTGATGCGGGACAACAGGGGCACATCTCCCATCAGTAATCGCACTGTGACCTGGGACTGTCCCTCATCGGTAATCGCATCAACGGTTGCCGGAAATATATTCAGAATACTGGTGTTCGACTGGTGTTCCAGCGTCAGGCTGACATCGCGAGCCGCAATTCGCACCCGAACCCGGTCACCAACCTGCATTGCTTTACCGGCGACGGCAATCTGTCCACCGGTAAAATCCAGATAGTTCAGATGATAGTTCTGGTCATATCCTGCAACGACCGCTTCGACAATCGCCGCCGCATCATTCTTGTGGGCAACAGGAAGATCGAGCCGGGTAAATACCTCGAGGCTTGGTCCACTTGCGACGATGTGTCCTGCTTCCAGAAAGACCAGATGATCCGCCAGTCGTGCCACTTCATCAGGAGAATGACTGACATAAATTACCGGAATAGCGAGTTCGTGATGCAGGGACTCGATGTAGGGGAGTATCTCCTGCTTGCGGTCCGGGTCTACAGCGGCCAGGGGTTCATCCATCAGTAGCAATCGGGGGCTGACTGACAGAGCTCTGGCAATGGCCACGCGTTGTCGCTCTCCACCTGACAGCGTATCGGGTGCGCGTGGCAGCAGATGCCGGATTCCCAGCAGTTCAATGGCATGGTCCAAAGAGACCCTGCGCTCATGCTCAGGTACCCGTTTGATACCGTATTCAAGATTGCCCTGCACACTAAGATGGACGAACAAACCGACTTCCTGGAAAACGTAGCCAATGGGACGCTGGTGTGGCAGCAGGAAATGTTGACCGTCCTGCCAGATGGAGTCACCCACCTTCAGGTAGCCATCAGGGAAGTGTTCCAGTCCGGCAATCGCACGTAGCAGTGTCGTTTTACCGCAGCCTGAAGGGCCAACAAGTGATGTGACACCTGTTAAGGGCAGGTCAAGGTCAACATCCAGCGAAAAATCACCCCTGTTAACACGAAATCTGGCACTAATGGTCATGAATGCAGCAACCGGAACCGCCGGTTGACGGCATAAACCGTGATCAACATGATAAAAGACAGTAGCAGCAGTCCTGCCGACAATATATGAGCGTTGGCGTACTCCAGACCTTCGACATGATCATAGATGGCGATGGAGAGAACCTGTGTCTCGCCCGGAATATTGCCACCAATCATCAGCACCACTCCGAACTCGCCCAGGGTATGAGCGAACCCAAGTACGGATGCCGTGATAAAGCCGGGCCGGGCCAATGGCAGGGCGACGGTAAAAAACCGATCAAGTGGTGATGCGCGCAGGGTTGCTGCGACTTCCAGCGGGCGCTGGCCAATGGCGGAAAAAGCATCCTGCAACGGCTGGATGACAAATGGCATTGAGTAGAATACCGAACCAATTACCAGGCCGGTAAAGGTAAACGCCAGCGGTTGACCGCCGAGCGATAACAGGAGTCCGCCCAAAGGCCCGTTTGGGCCGAGCATCAGCAGTAAATAGAAGCCGAGCACGGTGGGGGGCAATACCAGCGGCAGTGCGACGACCGCCTCAAGCAAGAACTTGAATCGCCAGCGTGTGCGCGCCATCCACCAGGCGAGTGGCGTGCCCAGCAACAGCAGAATCAGCGTGGTGAGTCCTGCCAGCTTTAGTGTGATGCCCAGAGCAGTGAGATCAGCGTCGCTGAATATCATGGTGTGTCGTAGCCGAAGTCGTGGATGATCTGTACGGCGTCATCACTTCGAAGAAATAACAAGAATGCCCGGGCAACAACGTTATCTTCCAATAATACTGCCTGTTGTTTGATCGGAGTGTACAGCGTCTGGGGAACCACCCAGAATGAACCCTTGATCGTATGGTTCGGACGTCTGATCTGTGAGTACGCTACGAAGCCGACTTCAGCATTTTCGGTCATGACAAACTGAAAAGTCTGGGCAATATTCTCTCCTCGCACCATGCGACGTTTCAGGTCATCCCATAGTCCGCGCCCCTGTAACACTTGTTGTGCCGCCCTGCCGTACGGTGCGAGTTCAGGATTCGCTATAGCCAGAAAACGAAACCGCCCACTTTCAAGAATACGACCGTCCGCATCGACATATTCACTCTTTGGGCTCCACAGAACCAGTTTCCCCACAGCATAAGTAAAACGGCTGCCTGGTATCGCGATGCCTCCTTTTTCCAATAATTCAGGTCGTCGAATGTCGGCTGCCAGGAAAACCTCGAACGGTGCGCCATTGATGATCTGTGCATAGTGCTTTCCGGTAGAACCGAATATCAGCACTACATCATGGTTGGTACTTGACTCAAATACTGCAGCAAGCCGCATGGCTGCGTGCTTGAAGTTGCTTGCTACAGCAACGAGAATTTCCGTGCCCGCTGAGGGGGGCATGGCCGACGATTGGCTGGTGGCCAGAAACAGCAGGAGAAACAACAATAAGGACTTCTTCATGCGCCTGCTGTGCTGCAGATCTATGGGCTGGTAGCCGGGAAAAGCAGCTCACCGCTGGAGTACCCGTTTCCAAAGGTGATACGCGCGGTAGCGACCTGGTTGACTGCTTTCAGGAAGGGTCTGCCGGTGTTCTCCGGTGTCACGACAGGAGATTGACATTGTCCGGAACCGTAGTTTCTGTTGGTCATTGATTTCTCCGCGCCCGATATCCTTTAACAGGCTGGACTGAAATTCTACACCAAACTGCCGCTGTTCCTGCGGTATCGACTCATACCGGTCAAGATCGTGGTTTAACATCAGGCCAGATGCCTGACCCCTATGTAGCGCTGGACTTCAGGCAGCCTGATTGCGCTTCAGTAGTTGTGCCAGATACTGGCCTGTGTATGAGCTCGGAGTATCAGCGACTTCCTCCGGCGTACCTTCAGCGACCAGGGTGCCGCCGCCATCCCCGCCCTCGGGGCCCAGGTCGATGATCCAGTCGGCTGTTTTGATGACATCCAGATTGTGTTCGATGACCACCACAGTGTTGCCCTGGTCACGAAGTCGCTGCAGTACGGTGAGCAGATGATCGATGTCCTGAAAATGCAAGCCGGTGGTAGGCTCATCCAGAATATACAGTGTGTTGCCAGTCGCACGTTTTGACAGTTCTTTTGACAGCTTGACTCGCTGCGCTTCACCGCCAGACAGTGTGGTGGCATTTTGTCCAAGCGTCAGGTAGGGGAGACCGACATCCAGCAGGGTTTGCAGCTTTCTGGCGGCGACCGGAACATTGGTAAAGAATTCAAGTGCATCCTCTACTGTCATTTCCAGAACTTCGTGAATATTTTTTCCTTTGTAGCGAAGTTCAAGTGTTTCTCTGTTGTAGCGTTTACCCTTGCACAGATCGCAGGGAACATAGATGTCGGGGAGGAAGTGCATTTCAACCCGAATCACACCATCTCCCTGGCAGGCTTCACACCGACCTCCTTTTACATTGAAACTGAACCGGCCGGGTTTGTATCCACGTGCGCGCGCTTCGGGCGTGCCGGCAAACAGGTCACGAATTGTTGTGAACAGACCGGTGTAGGTTGCAGGGTTTGATCTCGGGGTTCGACCAATCGCACTCTGGCTGATCTCAATAATCCGATCAACGTGTTGCAGCCCGTCGATCCCATCGCAGGGTGACGGGTCATGACTGCTTTTGTTGATTGCCTCGGCCGCAGTTTTATACAGCGTGTCGTTAATCAATGTTGATTTACCGCTACCAGATACGCCGGTCACACAGGTGAACAATCCGATAGGAATGCTGACATTGATTTTTTTGAGGTTGTTGCCGCGCGCTCCGCGGATCTTGAGCATCAACTGCGGATCAGCGATTACCCGTTGCTCGGGAATGCTGATTTCCCGGATACCGGAGAGATATTGGCCGGTGAGAGATGTCGGATGGCTGATGATTTCGGCTGGCGTCCCTTGGGCGACTATTTGCCCGCCGTGTACACCTGCACCCGGCCCGATATCGACCACATGATCACTGGCCCGGATGGCTTCTTCATCGTGCTCGACGACAAGAACTGTATTCCCCAGGTCACGCAGTCGGGTCAGGGTGTTCAGCAGGCGCTGATTGTCGCGTTGATGCAGGCCGATGGAAGGTTCGTCGAGAATATACATCACACCAACCAGCCCCGATCCGATTTGACTGGCCAGCCGGATACGCTGGGCTTCGCCACCGGACAGGGTTTCCGCACTTCGATCCAGGGTCAGGTATTCAAGACCGACATCTGCCAGAAACCGGACCCGATTCTCGATTTCCTTGACGATTTTTGCTGCCACCTCGCCGCGCCAGCCGGCCAGGGAAAGTTTGTCGAAAAATACCAGCGCTTCACCGACGGCCATTGATGTGATTTCCGGGATAGACAGGTCCTGAATAAATACGTTTCTTGCTGCGATGTTCAGACGTGTTCCGGAACAACTCGGACATGATTGTACGCTGAGATACTTGGCCAGTTCCTCGCGCACCATGCCGGATTCCGTTTCGCGATAACGACGGTTCAGGTTGGGCAGGATACCCTCGAAAGCATGTGTGCGGGTTACGTTGACGCCACGGCCGGTGACGTATCTGAATTCAATTTGTTCATCATCACTACCCGATAACAAAATCTTTCGTACCTTTTCGCTTAGTTCTTCATAGGGCACTTCAATATCAAATTTGAAATGGTCAGCCAGGCTTTGAATCATCTGGAAGTAGTAGGAATTACGGCGATCCCAGCCACGAATAGCACCCCCGGCCAGGCTGAGATTGGGATACCGGACTACCCGACCCGGATCAAAAAACTGCCGCACACCCAGGCCATCGCATTCCGGGCAGGCACCGTTCGGGTTATTAAAGGAGAACAGCCTCGGTTCGAGTTCCGCAATGCTATGGCTGCAAACAGGACAGGCGAAGCGATCGGAGAACAACAGCTCCGGCTGATCACTTTGGTCCATGTAAGCAATGCGCGCGATTCCGTCTGCCAGCTTCAACGCTGTTTCAAAAGACTCCGCCAATCGCTGGCTGATGTCCTCTCGTACCTTAAATCGGTCTACTACTACTTCAATAGTGTGCTTGCGCCTCAGATCCAGTTTTGGCGGGTCATCAAGCTCAATGACTTCATTATCGATCCGGGCCCGGACGAACCCCTGGGCGCGCAGATCTGCAATCAGTTGAAGATGCTCCCCCTTTCGATCCTGAACCACCGGCGCCAGCAGCAGCAATCTGCTGCCCTCTTCAAGTGCCAGCACCTGGTCGACCATCTGGCTGACCGTCTGGGCCTCAAGATCAAGCCCGTGTTCCGGGCAGCGCGGACGTCCGGCTCGTGCAAACAGCAGACGAAGATAATCATAAATCTCAGTCACCGTGCCCACGGTAGACCGCGGATTGTGGGAAGCAGACTTCTGCTCAATGGAAATAGCGGGGGACAGCCCTTCGATATGATCCACGTCGGGCTTTTCCATCATCGACAGGAATTGCCGGGCATATGCGGACAAAGATTCGACATAACGCCTTTGCCCCTCCGCATAGATGGTATCGAAGGCCAGCGAAGACTTGCCGGATCCGGATAAACCGGTCACCACAATGAGCTTGTCCCGGGGCAGATCCAGATCCACATTCTTAAGATTATGGGTTCGGGCGCCCCGGATACTGATCATCCGCATCATGCTTTTTCCGCCAAGAGGATCAAACGAACCACTATACGACGTTTCCTTTCGGTAACCAAAATTGAGCAGTCAGATAGCAAGAAAAGCAGGCCAGGCCTCATGCAGGCTCGGAAAAAAGAGGGTCGAACCGCGTTTTCTCCAGGCACTGCCCAGCAGCAGCCTGGAGAAAACGCGGTTCGACCCTCTTTTTTCCGAGCCTCTTTTTCCAGCGGGCTATAATTTCCGAAGAGTATCCGCACACCGACCCTGACCTGCTTTTCAGCGGTTCCGCTACCCTGGATCCCTCAATCTGGCGATTTCACAGTGAATTGAGCGTGTCTTTTCCCTGCTCCGGGCATACAATATGCAGCCCCCGACCAAGGTGATCGGGGGAGTGGCCAGCAGCTTTTTCAACAGGGGGTCGTCATGGCGCGAGGCGTAAACAAGGTAATCATTATTGGAAATCTCGGCCAGGATCCCGAGGTTCGTTATATGCCTAGCGGGTCTGCGGTGACCAATATATCAGTTGCAACCTCAGAGTCCTGGAAGGACAAAGAAACCGGCGAACAGACTGATCGGACTGAATGGCATAAAGTGGTATTTTTCGGCCGACTTGCCGAGATATCCGGTGAATACCTCCGCAAGGGTTCCCAGGTATATGTTGAAGGACGGCTGCGAACCCGCAAGTGGCAGGATCGCGAGGGCGGTGATCGTTATACGACTGAAATTGTCGGCGACCAGATGCAGATGCTGGGTGGTCGTGGTCAGGGTGGTGGGCAACCAATGGCCCAGCCTGCAGGCGCCTCAGCTGCGCCAGCGGCAGCACCGGCTGTTGCAGAGTTCGATGACGACATTCCGTTTTGACGGTCAGCACAGGCTGCTAGCCTGAAAAGAACACAGTAGTCGGCGCATTGGTAGTCAATGCGCCGACTTTTTTTGGTGAGTGACGATCTGGAAATCGTCGATAATTTAAATGAGGAAATGAATTAATGGGTGCTTTCAAAGAGCCACATGGCGGCGTACTAAAGGAACTGTATCTCAGTGAAGCTGCTGCAGGCGAAGAAAAACAACAGGCTCGTGAATACAAATCATGGGATCTGACCGCACGACAGTTGTGCGATATTGAACTGATATTGAACGGTGCTTTTTCGCCACTTGAAGGGTTTCTCACCCAGGCTGAGTATGACGGTGTCATCAAAGACATGCACTTGCCTGATGGCGTGCTCTGGCCAATGCCGATCAATCTTGATGTTAGTGAAGAATTTGCGGCCTCGGTGAGCAAAGGCGATTCTGTTGCATTGCGTGATCCGGAAGGGGTCTTGATAGCGGTGCTTGAGCTGTCAGATATCTGGACACCCGACAAGGCCGAGGAAGCCCGGCAGGTATTCGGCACCGAAGATGAGCTTCACCCTGGCGTCAACTACCTGATGCATACTGCGCATCCGGTTTATCTTGGCGGCAAACTCAAGGGTGTAGAGCAGCCGAATCATTATGATTTCAAACTGCTGCGCGACACACCAGCGGAGCTTCGGGACCGGTTTCGCAAGCTGGGCTGGCGCAAAGTAGTCGCCTTTCAGACGCGCAACCCGTTGCACAGGGCTCACCAGGAGCTGACCTTCCGCGCGGCAAAAGAAAATGACGCAAATCTTCTGATTCACCCTGTTGTAGGCTTGACCAAGCCGGGTGATGTAGACCATTACACACGGGTTCGCTGTTACGAGCATATCCTCGAGCAGTACCCGGACCAGACCACCACCTTGAGCCTGTTAAATCTTGCCATGCGGATGGCGGGGCCCCGGGAGGCTGTGTGGCATGCTCTTATTCGCAAGAACTACGGTTGTACCCATCTGGTAGTAGGCCGCGATCATGCGGGGCCAGGTAACGATTCCAAAGGTGAACCTTTTTACGGTCCCTATGATGCCCAGGAATTGATGATCAAGTGTGAGAAAGAACTCGGCATCAGCATGGTTCCGTTCAAGCTGATGGTATACGTGGAAGATATGGCGCAGTACGTGCCGATGGATGAGACCACCAAGGATCAGAAGGTTTTGAATATTTCCGGCACGGAGTTCCGGCGCCGATTGGAAGAAGGGCTGGATATTCCAGACTGGTTCTCTTACCCAAAGGTCGTCAAAGAGCTGCGCAAATCCTATCCGCCCCGACACCGGCAGGGTGTGACAATTTTTTTCACCGGTCTGTCAGGATCCGGCAAGTCGACCATCGCCAATGCGCTATTGGTGAAACTGCTGGAGAATGGGGGCCGCACGGTGACTCTTCTGGATGGCGATCACGTTCGCCAGAATCTTTCCAGTGAACTCGGTTTTTCCCGCGAGCATCGGGATCTGAATATTCTGCGCATCGGGTATGTTGCGGCCGAGATTACCAAGCATGGTGGTATCGCGATTTGTGCACCGATTGCTCCCTATACTGCAACGCGGCGAAAAGTGCGCGATATGATCGGCTCGGTGGGTGGCTTTCTGGAAGTGCATGTTGCTACATCGCTGGAGATTTGCGAGCAGCGCGACCGCAAGGGTCTTTACGCCAAGGCGCGTGCCGGGATAATTAAGGAATTTACCGGTATTTCAGATCCTTACGAAGCACCGGAAAATGCCGAAATCGTTATCGACACAGCAGATCTGAGTGCCGATCTTGCTGCACACCGGATCTTTGTGAAGCTGGAAAGTATGGGCTTCATACGATAGCCTGAAACAGACAGTCGGCTTTAGTAGCCCAGTTTCAATATACCAAGGTATGTCAGGAAAAGTATTTGTAAAAACATTCGGTTGTCAGATGAACGAGTACGATTCGGCCAAGATGGTTGACGTATTGCGTGAGAGTCACGGCCTTGAGCCCACATCTGACCCGGAGCTGGCTGATGTCCTGCTGATCAATACCTGTTCAGTGCGTGAGAAAGCACAGGAAAAGGTGTTCTCTTTGCTTGGTCGTTGGCGGGAGCTCAAGCAGTCTCGCCCGGAAATAGTCATCGGGGTCGGCGGGTGTGTCGCGAGCCAGGAAGGTGAAGCGATTTGCCGCCGGGCGCCCTGCGTGGATCTGATTTTTGGTCCACAGACAGTGCATCGCTTACCGACAATGCTGGATGATGTCCGTGGCCTGGGCCGGCCGGTTGTTGATATCAGTTTTCCTGCTATAGAGAAGTTTGACTCTCTACCCGTCGCACGTGCCGATGGGGTAACGGCGTTTGTCTCCATCATGGAGGGCTGCAGCAAGTATTGTTCGTTCTGTGTCGTACCCTACACCCGGGGTGAAGAAGTCAGCAGGGCGCTTGACGATGTTGTCGCGGAAGCAGTGTGCCTGGCCGGGCAGGGCGTGAAAGAGATTAACTTGCTGGGACAGAACGTCAATGCTTATCGTGGGCTGATGCACGATGGTGTGGTGGCTGATCTGGCGACGTTGATTCGCTACGTTGCTGCTATCAATCAGATTGAGCGTATTCGTTTTACCACCTCGCATCCGCTGGAATTTGGTGGGCGACTGATTCAGGCTTACGCTGAAGTGCCAAAGCTGGCCGGCTATCTTCATCTGCCGGTGCAAAGTGGTTCCGACCACATCCTCTCCCTGATGAAGCGCGGCCATACTGCAATGGAATACAAGGCTAAAATCCGGCAGCTTCGGGCGGCGCGCCCGGGAATCAGTTTATCATCTGATTTTATTGTAGGGTTTCCGGGTGAAACCGATCAGGATTTTGCAGCGACAATGAAATTGATCGAGGACATCGGCTTCGATCAATCTTTCAGTTTTATATACAGTCCGCGTCCCGGGACCCCGGCGGCAGCCCTGGCCGATGACACACCGAAAGAGGTCAAGCATCAGCGTTTGAACCGGCTGCAGGAATGCATCAATAGCAATGCCCGACGGATCAGTCTTGAGATGGTTGGTACGACGCAGCGGGTTCTGGTGGAGCGGCGATCCAAAAAGAACCCGGATCATCTGGCCGGCAAGACCGAGAATAACCGATGGGTAAATTTCCCGGCGGAAGCAAGCCTCATCGGACAGTTCGTGGATATCGTTATCTCTGAGGCTTTACCGAATTCCCTCCGTGGACAAATTGACGCGTTGGCGGAGGTGGTTTGAACACGATCGATGACACTCGGGAGCTGGTTCTGGAGTTGGCCGACAATTCAGTGCTTGCCAATCTTTGTGGCAAGTTTGACGAACATCTCAGGCAAATAGAAGAGAAGCTCGGTGTACGTATCAGCAACCGGGGAAACCGTTTCCGTGTGACGGGGTCGGCGCAGTCCAGTCTGGCCGGTGACTGGGTGTTGCGTGAACTCTTCACATTGGCGGGCAGAGGACCACTGGATTCGCATCATGTTCATATGTGCCTGCGGGAGTCAGCCATGAACGATTCACAATCAGAGCAGTCTGGCGATACTGGTCATACAACCGGGCGAAAAAAGGCTCAGCAAGTTGTCATCAAGACCTCACGTTTGCATATTCGGCCCAAAGGTAAAAATCAGCTCGGGTATCTGAACAATATTCGCAAGTTCGATTTGAGTTTTGGTATCGGCCCCGCTGGTACCGGCAAGACTTATCTCGCGGTTGCCAGTGCGGTCGAAGCGCTGGAGCAGGAACAGGTACGACGAATAGTATTGGTCAGACCCGCCGTCGAGGCCGGGGAGCGGCTGGGTTTTCTGCCAGGCGATCTGTCGCAGAAGGTGGATCCCTATCTTCGGCCAATATATGACGCTCTGTATGAAATGCTCGGATTCGACAAAGTTGCCAAACTGGTGGAAAAAAATATCATCGAAGTTGCACCGCTTGCCTTTATGCGTGGGCGTTCTCTCAATGAGAGTTTCGTAATTCTGGACGAAGCTCAGAATACTACCATAGAGCAGATGAAGATGTTCCTGACGAGAATGGGATTTGGTTCACGGTCAGTTGTTACCGGCGATATTACCCAGATAGATCTGGCGCATCACCAGGCATCGGGTTTGCGTCATGCCATGCAGGTGCTGGAAAGTGTACCGAGTATCGGCTTCTCCTTTTTCTCGCCAACTGATGTCGTTCGCCACAATCTGGTGCAATCCATAGTCGAGGCCTACGAGAGGTTCGAGAACAACAGGTCATCAGCGCCGGGTGACAGAAATTCATGATCACAGCAGTTGCTCCGGTGACCGGTATTACTACCGACCTTCAATGTGTTGCCGGGGAAAGAGAGCTTCCACACGGCGTCAATGTTCAGCATTGGGTGGTAACTACCCTGGAGTGCGCTGGTGTTCAGGGGCCAGGTATTGTCACCATCCGGATTGTTGATAGCGCGGAGAGCCAGACGCTCAACGAGTCATTTCGGGGCAGCAAGAGCGCAACCAATGTGCTGTCATTTCCCGCCGGAAAAGACCCCCTGCCTCCACAGTCGAATTCCGGTGAGCCGCCCGAGTTGGGTGATTTGGTCATTTGCTTGCCATTGGTCTACTCTGAAGCAGAGCAGCAACAAATTCTGCCGCTCGCTCATTTGTCACATCTGGTTGTACATGGAACTTTGCACCTGGTGAATTACACACACGATAGAGCAGCTGATGCCGGGAAGATGGAGTCTCTGGAGTCTGAAATAATGGGCAAGCTGGGGTTTTCCGACCCGTATTCTCCGGATAATGCCAATGACTGACAAACAATCTTCGGACACCAGTGCTACCAGCAAGTGGTATGTGCGGATGCGGAATCTGCTGAAAGGCGAGCCCGCTTCACGTGAGGATTTGCTGGAGATGTTCAGCAAAAGCCGTCTGGAACCGGCACTTGATAGTGACGAGATCACCATGCTGCAAGGTGTGCTCAAAGTAGCGGAAACCCAGGTTCGCGATGTCATGATACCGCGTGCCCATATGGTGATCCTGGAGCAGGACGCCGCCAGGGAAGAAATACTCAACACGATTATCCAGTGCGGGCACTCACGTTTGCCGGTTATCGGAGATGACCGGGATGAAGTTGTGGGTATTCTGATTGCCAAGGACATTCTGCGATTTTTTGTCGATACACCCGATGAGGAGTTTCAATTGAGTCGCTGGTTACGTCCGGCAACCTTTATTCCCGAGAGCAAACGGCTGAATACATTGTTGAAGGAATTCCGGAACAGCCGGAATCACATGGCTATTGTCGTCGACGAGTATGGTGGCACCGCCGGGTTACTCACGATTGAGGATGTACTTGAAGAAATTGTCGGCGAGATAGATGACGAGCACGATCCTCAGGAGGCTGAGCCAATCCAGCAGATCAGTGAAAACCAGTTTCGTGTGCAAGCGCTGACCCGTATGGAAGAATTCAACGAATTTTTCGAAGTGGAGCTTGATGATGAAGACTACGACACGATAGGTGGTCTGGTGATGCATGAACTCGGGCGCCTTCCCCGTCGCGACGATGAAGTACCGTTTGGCGGCTTCGTGTTCAAAGTGTTGAACGCTGACCGGAGACGCATTCACAGCGTGGAAGTCAGTCGAGCGGCCAGACGCTCTGACGACTGAAGCTTCTGCTCGGCTATAGCTGCAGTGATGAGGCCGCGCAACCGGTCGTCAACACCGGTTCTCTATATTCCTGATTCATCCTGAAATGGAATGAGCAATGAGCTCTCGTAAAGCATTCGCGCTGCGAATTGATGAAAAGACGCTGGCAGCCATGCATCGCTGGGCGGATGACGATCTGCGTAGTCTGAATGCACAGATCGAATTCGTTCTGCGTGAGTCACTACGTAAAGCGGGGCGCCTGGAATCGGGAAAAGATACCGGGGCCAGGAGGAAGAAATGAAAACGGCACCGCATCCGTGTCAACCTGTCTGCTGCAAGTCAGGCTGGCATGCCCCTGAACCAATGACCAGATCAGAATCTCATTACCTTTCTGTCCGGCGACACCGGATTTGAACGGCGCACAGGTGGCAGAGTCGCAATCTCTGGACGGACTCAGTCGGGGAAACTGGTAAATTAGTTCTGTCTCTATATTCTTGGCTGCTTGAATAGCTTGCTTACATTGCTGGAGAATCGGGGACGCTGGGTAGCAGGCCTGGCGGGGCTGTGTCTGCCCCTTTCTTTCGCTCCTTTCCACTGGTATCCGCTGGCTCCTGTGCTGCTGACCATCCTGTTCCTGTGCTGGGATGGCCAGTCTGTAAGAGAGTCAATGTGGCGTGGCTTCATGTTTGGCTTCGGCGCATTTCTCAGCGGAACTTACTGGCTGTATATCAGCATCCATGTTTTTGGTCAGGCACCACTGGCTATAGCGATCATGCTGATGCTGGGGCTGGTGACTGCAATGGGGTTGTATGTGGCGATCTGCGGCTACTGGGTCGCGCGCATGAACATACGCCATGACATCATACGCTGGTGTTTGATTGTTCCGGCATGCTGGACGTTGATTGAATGGGGAAGGGGCTGGCTGATCACCGGCTTTCCCTGGCTTAGCCTGGGCTACGGACAGATTGACGGGGCACTGCGCGGGTGGGCGCCGGTGGCTGGAGTCTATGGCGTGACATTTATTACTGCTGTCATCGCTGGTGTACTGACAGTTCTGATAAAAGGAGAACAACAACACAGAAAGTTTGCCACAGGAATTATTATCGGGATTCTCATTATTAGCTGGTCTTTGCTGGACAGGCAGTGGACAGTCCCCGGCAACAGCGATCTCCGGGTCAGCATGATTCAAGGGTCGGTATCCCAGGATCGCAAATGGTTGCCCGAGCAGCGGCAACCCACACTGGACTTATACAAGCGCCTGACTTTTGCTCAAAAAGATGGCGATCTGGTGATCTGGCCCGAGGTTGCAGTGCCCGATCTCGATATCAGGGTGAGTGATTACCTGAATCAGATCTCCGAGCAGGCAAGAGCCCGGGATATGCAGTTGCTGATAGGTATTCTGGTCGCCGGCGAGGAGCCCGGGCAATTCAGTAATTCGCTGATCGCACTGGGCACAGCGGCAGGCGTTTATCACAAACGACATCTGGTGCCGTTCGGTGAATATTTTCCGGTACCGGGATTCGTGCGCAACTGGATGAGGCTGATGAGCCTGCCTTTTGTTGATACTACAGCAGGGCCACGAGTACAGTCGTTGATCAAAGTAAAAGACATCTTGGTCGCGGCCAGTATTTGTTACGAAGATGCATTCGGGGCTGAGCAACTGGATTTTCTGCCGGCTGCACAGATCATTGTCAATGTCAGCAATGATGCCTGGTTTGGTGACTCGACAGCCCCTCACCAGCACCTGCAAATCGCCCGAATGCGTGCGCTTGAAGCCGGGCGGTATCTGTTACGCACGACCAACACCGGTATTACCGCAGTGATTTCTCCAACCGGGCATATTCTGGATCAGCTGCCACAGTTTGAGCCGGGCGTGCTCAGTACCACGATTCAGCCTTATAGTGGTGCAACTCCCTATGTACGATTCGGCAACGAACCAATCGTCGTGTTGAGCCTGCTACTGATCACCATCGGGCTTTATTTGAGTCGCGCCAAAGCAGTGAAGGACTGACCGGGGCTGATGACCCTGCTATCCTAGTCCGCCCGCAACCAATCTGAATATGAAAAAGTGACTGACAAACAATACAATCCGGCTCTGGTCGAGGCGAAGGCACACAAGTGGTGGGAAGAACATCAGACTTTCCGTGCTACCGAGGATCCGGACAGGGAGAAATTCTACTGCCTGTGCATGTTTCCCTATCCCAGTGGACGACTGCATATGGGGCATGTCCGCAACTACACCATCGGTGATGTCATCGCTCGCTATCAACGCATGCTGGGCAAGAATGTTCTGCAGCCAATCGGCTGGGATGCTTTTGGTCTGCCCGCCGAAGGTGCCGCGATCAAACATGGTATGCCACCGGCCAGCTGGACCCGGGAAAACATTACCTATATGCGCGAGCAGCTAAAATTGCTGGGCTTCGGGTATGACTGGAGCCGGGAGTTGGCAACCTGTGACCCGGAGTACTATCGGTGGGAGCAGTGGATGTTTACCCGCCTGATGAAAAAGGGCGTTGCCTACAAAAAGAAAGCCATCGTGAACTGGGATCCGGTGGATGAGACAGTGTTGGCCAATGAGCAGGTTATTGATGGCAGGGGCTGGCGCTCGGGCGCACTGGTAGAACGTCGTGAAATTCCGCAATGGTTTTTGAAAATTACCGACTACGCAGAAGAACTATTGGGAACTATTGATTCCCTGGACTGGCCGGAATCTGTCAAAGTCATGCAGAGAAACTGGATTGGCCGGTCCGAGGGTATCGAAGTCGACTTTGCCATCGAAGACTCGGAAGAATTATTAAGCATCTATACGACCCGTCCGGATACCCTCATGGGTGTGAGTTACATGGCCGTGGCTGCAGAACATCCACTGGCAATTCAGGCAGCGGAGCAGTCACCGGAGCTGGCAGCGTTTCTCAGGGAGTGCCAGCAGAGCGCAGTATCTGAAGCCGCCATGGAGACAATGGAAAAGCGTGGCATGTCGCTTGGTATCAATGCAATTCATCCGATTACTGGTGAAGCGGTGCCGGTCTGGGTTGCTAATTTTGTGTTGATGACTTATGGCACTGGTGCTGTGATGTCAGTCCCCGGCCATGATCAGCGCGACTGGGAATTTGCCCGGCAGTTTGATTTACCTGTCTTGCAGGTGATCGAGGCGGAAGACGATCAGCAGCAGTGCGACATTGAGGAGGCCGCCTTTGTTGAGCATGGTGTGCTGATCAATTCAGGCGAATATTCCGGTATGAGCTTTGACGCAGCATTTGATGCGATAGCCGAGACACTTGCCGGTGAAGGGAAAGGCCGTCGCAGGGTTAACTATCGGCTACGCGATTGGCTGGTGTCCCGGCAGCGATACTGGGGTTCACCGATACCAGTGATCAATTCGACACAGGGTGAGCAGGTGCCGGTACCGGATCAGGATCTCCCGGTGATACTACCGGAGGATGTCGAGTTTCAGGAAACCGGCTCACCGATCAAAAGCATGTCCTCCTTCTATGAAACTCTCGATCCGGCAACCGGTGACAAGACGACCCGCGAGACGGACACCTTTGACACATTCATGGAATCTTCGTGGTATTACGCGCGGTTTGCCTGCCCCGACAGCGATGAAGCAATGCTCGATAAGCGTGCCAACTACTGGCTGCCGGTAGACATTTATATCGGCGGTATCGAGCATGCAATCCTTCATCTGTTGTATGCCCGTTTCTACCACAAGCTGATGAGGGATGAAGGGCTGGTATCCAGCGATGAACCATTCAAGAAACTCCTTACCCAGGGGATGGTGCTCAAAGATGGTGCCAAGATGTCCAAGTCCAAGGGCAATACCGTTGACCCGCAGGGGCTGATCGAATCTTACGGTGCTGACACGGTTCGGTTATTCGTGATGTTTGCAGCTCCACCCGAACAAAGCATGGAGTGGTCGGATGAGGGTGTACAGGGGGCGTTCCGGTTTCTTCGTCGCTTGTGGCGTGCAGTCAGCGCCCATCGGTCAGAAGCCGTGCAGAAGTTTGACCAGGAAGGAAAGAACCCGGGTGAGCTGGATGATCGTCAAAAGGCAATGCGTCGGGCCCTGCACCAAACTATTCTGAAGGTCAGCGACGACATTGGCCGGCGATACACTTTCAACACAGCCATCGCTGCCAATATGGAATTGATGAACAGGCTGGCCAAATTCGAGGTCAGGAACGGCACGGATTTTCTGGTTGCCCGGGAGACGCTGAACAATGTTGTACTGATGCTTTCACCTATTGTGCCGCATATATGTCACAGTCTTTGGCAGATGCTGGGTAACGATTCAGCGGTAGTGGATGAAAGCTGGCCGGCTGCAGACCCGGGCATTCTGGTTGCGGAGTCACTGAATATTGTGATCCAGGTTAACGGAAAGCTGAGGGCGCGTATCGAGGTTCCGGCAGATATAGCTGAGAATGACCTCAAGGAAAAAGCTTTGTCGGACGAAAATGTCCAGCGGTTTACCGCGGACAAGGAAATTCGCAAGGTCATTGTTGTACCCGGCAAACTGGTCAGCATCGTTGTTTGATCGTCGGCGAATCTGTATTTTGATACTGGCATTCGCCGGACTGCTGCAGGGCTGCGGGTTTCGGTTCAGTGGTGATGTCAGTTACCCGCCGGAAATGGCGATCACCTACATCAATACTTCCGATCGTTACAGCCCTTTTTATCGGGCGCTCACAAAATCACTTGATCGTGGCGGGATCACGGTCACCAATGATGCTGTCAGTGCAGATACGATCATCCGGATTCATCAAGACCTTACCGGTCAGCGGGTACTGTCCGTGTCGGCCAGAAACGTTCCGCGTGAATACGATGTTTATTACATCGTACGGTATTCTGTATTAGTGAAAGGCCGCGAAGCGCTTCCTGAGCAGACGTTGACGCTAACGCAGGATTATACCTACGATGAGCTTCAGGTTCTGGGCAAGGGTAACGAAGCACAGATCTTGAGGAATGCCATCGCAGAGAATCTGGTTGATCTGATCGTCAGGCAGATCAAAACCGGAATAGATTTTTCTGGAGCGGTATCCGGCCGCGAGAAATAGAGGTCTTGAAGATCACAGTGACCCTGTCAGGAGACCCTTATAAAATCGTCGGATTAGGTGCGTCTCCATAGACTTCTTCAGGATCAAATATCTTTTCAGTTTCAGTAAACTCAAGCTCCAATGGTTCTTTTCCGGATGATTCGCCGATCGGGATTTTCCGATAGAAACAGGATCGATACCCGACATGGCAGCTTGCGCCACCCGCGACATCGACTCTCAACCACACGCAATCCTGATCATCATCGATCAACATTTCTGAAACCTTTTGCACCAGTCCGCTGGTCGCACCCTTGTGCCAGAGAGCCTGCCGGCTGCGGCTGTAGTAATGCGCTTCTCCCGTCCGGATAGTTCTGATCAGGGCATCCTGATTCATATACCCCTGCATCAGCAATTCACCGGAGCTGAAATCTGTTGTTACGACGGGGATCAGCCCCTGCTGATCGAATTTGGGTGCCAGTTCGGTCCCTTCCTCAACCTGCTCAATACTGTGCCGCTGACCGAATATTCCGGTTTTAATCACTGCTGGTGTCTCCGTGTGGGAAAATAGGGGGCGAAAAACAGTTCCGTCCCTATTATTATACCCGGCTGCTATGTCAATCCACCTTTACAACACATTGAGCCGAACCAAGGAGCCGTTTGAGCCTGCCAATCCGGGCCAGGTATCAATGTACGTTTGTGGCCCGACAGTCTATAGCCGGCCGCATATCGGCAATGCCCGACCCCCGGTCATATTCGACGTTCTCGCACGGTTGCTGCGCACACGCTACACGCTGACCTATGCCCGTAACATCACTGATATTGATGACAAGATCAATGCAGCGGCGGCTGAGTCCGGGCAGTCTATTGCAGAGATCTCCTCCCGCTTTGCTGATTTTTACCATCAGGATATGGAGGCTCTGGGAGTGCTTCCGCCGGATATCGAACCACGGGCGACAGATCATCTGAGCGATATTATCGACATGATTCAGGGTCTCGTTGCGACCGGTCATGCCTATGAGGCTGACGGGCATGTATTGTTTGATGTGACGTCTTTCGATCAGTACGGGCGGCTTTCGCGCCGTGACCGCAAGGAACTGCTTGCCGGGGCACGAGTGGCAGTTGCCGACTATAAGCAAAACCCGGGTGACTTCATATTATGGAAGCCTTCCAGTGAAGATCTGCCGGGATGGGAGAGTCCCTGGGGGACAGGGCGCCCCGGCTGGCACATCGAGTGTTCCGCGATGTCGGCCCGGCATCTTGGCCGCACTATTGATATTCACGGTGGGGGCAATGATCTGATCTTTCCCCATCACGAGAATGAAATTGCACAGAGCACCTGCGCACATGGTGGGCAGGTATTTGCCCGATTCTGGTTGCACAACGGATTTGTGAATGTAGACAGTACCAAGATGTCCAAGTCACTCGGTAACATCGTGACAGTCTGTGAGCTGCTCGAGGATGCCCCTGGAGAAGCGATCCGCCTTGCGCTGCTCAGTGCGCACTACCGGCAACCTCTGGACTGGACGGATGAGGTATTAACCGAGTCGTGCCGCAAGCTCGACCGTCTCTACGGTACTCTTCGCGATATACAGGGCTGGCAACAAGATTGGCCCGTCACCGAGGCAGACAGTACATTTCTGTCTGCGCTGGAAGATGATCTCAACACGCCGCGCGCACTCGCTGCATTGTTCGATCTGGCCCGGGAAGCCAACAGCTCCGACGTCGAGGAGCAACGGAAGAAACTGGCCGCACGGTTAAGAGCCAGCGCGGAGTACCTTGGTCTGCTGGGCACTGACCCGGAGCAATGGTTCCATTCCGAACCACAAGGAGCTATGAGCAAAGAAACTATCGAAGCATTGATTGCGGACAGAAATGCAGCCCGTCAGGAACGCGACTTTGCGACGGCCGACAGGATTCGCGAGCAGCTCGACAATGCCGGTATTACGATTGAGGATGGTTCGGGCGGTACACGCTGGCGGCGCTCCGGATGACAGATATCGGGAACAGTCAGCAGGAGTTGATTGAAGAGTTCCAGTTTTTTGATAACTGGATTGATCGCTACCAATACATCATCGATATGGGCAGGCAACTGCCGGAATTTCCCGAAGATCAGAAAACCGAAGACAATCGTTTGCGTGGTTGCCAGTCTCAGGTATGGCTCATTACCCATCAGGACAGCGGGCGACTGGTTTTTCAGGCAACCAGTGATTCAGCAATTGTTGCCGGGCTGATTGCAGTTCTGATGCGTGTCTATAGCGGGAGAACGCCTCGGGAAATTCTGCAGACGCCACCAGACTTTATCGCTGCCATTGGCCTGGACCAGCACCTGAGCCCAACGCGGAGTAATGGCCTGAACTCGATGATTCAGGCCATCCGGTCGGCAGCCGGCACTTGCACGTGATGACCGATGAGCAAGCTGCCAATAGCCTGTTTGCCCGGGCCGCAATGTCATTGATTCGTGGCTATCAGCTTTTTATTTCACCGCTGACCGGTGGCCATTGTCGATTTCACCCGACTTGCTCGGAATACGCCCGGCAGGCGATCGAGCGTTTTGGCGCAGCAAGGGGCAGTTGGCTGGCTTTTCGCCGTATCCTGCGTTGCCATCCGTTCGGACCGGTCGGCCCGGATCCCGTTCCTGAAAAACCGGATCAGACCCACACCCGGATACACAGGTAACCTCAGGCCCGGCGCGGGTTCGAACAGTCCTGGTGTGATATATTCGGGTGCCTTTGCTGAGTAATGGTCGAGTTGTGGCCGAGTACCGAATATGGACAAGAAGCTGCTGGATATCATTTGCTGTCCACTAACAAAATTACCCCTGGAACTGCTTGGCAGTGATCTGCTGGCCAGACTCAATAATGCGATTGCTTCGGGCGATATCGTGAATCGTGGCGGTCAGAATCTGACGGCCCCGTTACAAGAGGCGTTGGTGACCCGCGATAGTCGGCTGGTTTATCCGGTTCGTGATTCTATCCCCATACTGCTTGAAGAAGAGTCGATTGACTGGAGCCAGGTCAATTAGTCGGCCAGCTTGCTGGTGGAGGTTATCTCGTGAAGCTTGATCCTCGCCAACTTGAATCCCACTTGTCTTCAGGTGTTGCGCCTGTATACCTGGTATCCGGCAACGAACCGTTGCTGGTGGATGAGCGGGTGGATGAAATCAGGATGGCTGCAAGGAAAGCCGGGTGCGAGGAACGCGAACTCCATGTGACTAATCGGGGGTTTGATTGGGCATCATTGAGTACCGGCATGCAAAACATGTCGCTGTTTTCCTCCCGTCGCTTGATAGAAGTCCGTTTGCCAACCGGAAAGCCGGGAGACAAAGGGTCGAAGTTCATTGTTGAACTGGCCAATAGCAAGCCGGATGATTCGATCACTATTTTTATTACTCCGGAGCTGGATCGCCGGACTGAGAAATCCAGGTGGGCGAGTACGGTCGCCAAACAGGGAGTCTGGATTCCGGTCAGATCCCCTGGCCAGGAACAGATCCCCGGGTGGATCACCTCACGGCTGCGCAAGTCCGGTTTGACAATTGATGGCGAAGCTCTGGAGATGCTTGCTTCACGTGTCGAAGGGAATTTGCTGGCTGTCAAACAGGAGATCGACAAGCTTGTGCTGATTGCCGGTGATGGCCACGTGACCCTGGATGCGATTCGTGAATCAGTTGCTGATGGAGCCCGATACGATGTATTTCAGCTCGCT
This sequence comes from Gammaproteobacteria bacterium, assembly GCA_024277915.1. Lineage (GTDB taxonomy): Bacteria > Pseudomonadota > Gammaproteobacteria > Steroidobacterales > JAJRUG01. The sequence goes on along the minus strand of JAJRUG010000009.1, from coordinate 52,129 downwards.
GACGCAGCACTCGCAGGAAACAGCGCACGTGCTCTGCGCATATTGCACGGATTGAGACGGGAAGCTACCGCACCACCATTGGTATTATGGAGTCTCGCCCGGGAAATTACTGCCCTTGCAGATGTAGTTGCAAGGATGGATCAGGGTGCTTCAGCAGGCAGGGCGATGCAGGATGCAAAAGTGTGGGCCAAGCGGCAGAACCTGATCGGGCGGGCAGCGAACGGGCGTGATCTTGCATCGATGCGTCGGCTGGTTGCCTGTACTGCCGCAGCAGACCGAATCATCAAGGGCGCTCGCCATGGCCAGGTCTGGGACGCCCTGGCAGAAATAACACTGGCGCTGGCTGGTAATGACCAGATGCTGGCAGAGACCGCCTGAGGGATGTCCGAGGAACCAGGAAAATCTATAACCCAACCTCAATCGATGGGGATTCTCGGCGGTACATTTGATCCTGTCCATCTGGGACACCTGCGTAGTGCCCGGGAACTCATGGCCGCACTATCGCTCGACGAGGTCCGGTTTATTCCCTGTGGCATTCCTCCACACCGGGAGTTACCGGTAGCACCCGCATCGATCCGGCAGGCGATGGTGGAGGCCGCAATTGCGCCCTGTAGCCGATTCCGTCTTGATACGAGAGAACTGGAGACAGGCAGCCCCTCATATACCGTGACAACATTGTCGTCATTGCGCAATGAGTTTCCGTTGATACCACTGTGCCTGTTTCTCGGCATGGATGCTTTTGAAAGTCTGCCCGGTTGGCACAGGTGGCAGGAGGTGATTGATCTTGCACATATCGTTGTCGCTCATCGTCCGGGTTGGTCGGTACCACAGGAAGGAGCCCTGAGTGAATTACTCGCAGACAAGTTGACAGATCGAGCCGGGAAACTGCATGAGGAGCCGGCAGGGTGCCTGTTCATTCATGGTGTGACCCAACTCGAGATTTCCTCAACTGCAATAAGAACGTTGATTGCAAGTGGGGAAGACCCGCAGTTTCTGGTATCGCGGGCAGTACAAACTATTATTGAAAACTCCGGGTGCTATCGTAGTTAACTGCGGAATCCCGAACAATATTGAGGAGATACAGAGTCAGTGCAAAGTAACAAGCTTCTGGAGTTGGTAAAGATCGCCTTGAATGATCTGAAAGCACAGGATGTAACTGTGATTGATGTACATGGAATCACCCAAATTACCGATTACATGGTGATCGCCAGCGGATCATCAAATCGCCATGTTCGTTCTGTAGCAGATCATGTCGTCGAAACAGCAAAACAGCAGGGCTATGAACCGATAGGCGTCGAGGGGCACGAATACGGCGATTGGGTGCTGGTTGATCTGGATGATGTCGTAGTGCATGTGATGCAGCCGGTGACTCGTGATTTCTACAAGTTGGAAAACCTGTGGAGCATGGGGAATACACCCGCCGAAAAAACCAGTACACAGAACGCCGCCAGGGACACAGGCTGATGGAAATCAGTTTGCTGGCGATTGGTACGCGAATGCAATCGTGGGTATACGAAGGGTTTGAAACATACAAGAATCGACTGCCGCGCCACATCAATCTGCAATTGACAGAAATTCCCGCCGGAACCAGAACAGCACAGGGCAATGTGGCAACCGCCATCGAAAAAGAAGGCGAGCAACAGCTGCGTCGTCTCAAGCCTGGTGGCCTGGTTATTGCATTGGACGAGACAGGAAAACAATGGCGCTCCACCGAACTTGCGGGGCAGCTACAGACATGGCTGGATGATTACTCCCAGGTTGCGCTGATGATAGGTGGTCCCGACGGTCTGTCCGAGGCATGCCGGCAACGTGCCGGTCAGAGCTGGTCTTTGTCACGCCTGACCCTGCCCCATGGACTGGTTCGCGTCGTGCTTGCAGAGCAAATCTATCGAGCCTGGACCATACTGCAGGGACACCCCTATCATCGGTCATGACCACGATTGAGGGGCATGCCCCCGCCTCAATCTGGCTTGCCTCGGCTTCTCCGCGCCGGGTGGAGCTGCTCACTCAATTGGGTATATCGGTCCGGCAACTGCCGGTGGAGATTGATGAGGCGAGCCTGGCGGGAGAAACAGGGGCGCACATGGTGGAGCGATTAGCGCTGGAAAAGGGTAGAGCAGCTCATGCGCTGATCAGCACCAGGCACCCGGATTTTGCGCAGTTGCCGGTTCTGGCGGCTGATACCACCGTTGTATCAGGTGATGAGATGCTGGGAAAGCTTGCTGACGAGGCTGATGCAGCGCGCATGCTGGGTATTCTGTCAGGCAGCCGTCACTGGGTATATACAGCAGTGGCTGTCATGAACCACGATTCCGAGCAGGTTATGGTCAGCCGAACCGGGGTAAAATTCCGTGCTATGGCGGAACAGGAAATACAGGCCTATTGGCGATCAGGAGAGCCGGCCGGCAAAGCCGGCGCCTATGCTATTCAGGGGTTGGGCGCGGTCTTTATTGAGGAAATCCACGGCAGCTATAGTGGAGTGATGGGGCTGCCGTTGTTCGAAACGGCAGTTCTTCTGGAATCTTTTAATGTCACCTGCCTGGAGTGTTCTCAAGTGGATAATGTGGCATCCGGATGAATACCGAGATACTGATCAATGTAACGCCCAGGGAAGTCAGAGCCGCGATCGTCGAAAACGGTATTCTGGGTGAGCTGATGATCGAACGGACCAGCCGGCTCGGGTTGACTGGCAATCTTTATAAGGGTCGGGTATGCCGGGTATTGCCGGGGATGCAGGCAGCGTTTGTTGAAATCGGCCTGGAGCGAACCGCTTTCCTGCACGCGTCGAATATCGTCAAGCCTGTCGCGGCAGCGAATGGTGAACCGAAAGACCCGCCGGCACGGATAGAAAAACTGCTGCATGACGGCGAGGAAGTACTGGTGCAGATCCTCAAGGAGCCCCTGGGCTCCAAGGGCGCCCGACTCACCATGAATATTACGATACCGTCACGCTTTCTGGTTTTGCTGCCTGAGTCTGAGGGTGTCGGTGTTTCTTCCCGTATTGTCGAGGAGGAAGAACGGCAACGGCTCAAGGCATCTGTGGAGCAAATCAGCCCCGCTGAGTCAGGATGCGGTTACATTGTGCGCACGGCCGCAGAAGGAGCCAGTATTGATGCGCTGCGCGCGGATATGATTTTTCTTCACAAGTTATGGGGCCAGATCCGGCAAAAAGCCGGCAGCTCGTCGGGCGGTGATCGCATCCATGAAGATCTGCCGCTGGCAATTCGTATGATCAGGGATCTCGCCAGCACCAGGATCGAACGAATCAGGGTTGATTCGGAAATGACCTTTACCCGCATGAAAGAGTTTGCAGATAAGTTTATCCCTGAACTTGCACCGGTGATTGAGCATTATACCGGCCGCCAGCCAATACTGGATTTGTACGGCATTGAAGATGAAATACAAAAGGCTCTCGGTCACAAGGTTGAACTGAAATCCGGAGGGCACGTCGTGATCGATCAGACAGAAGCGATGAATACGATCGACGTCAACACGGGTGCTTATGTGGGCTACCGTAATCAGGAAGAAACAATTTTCCGAACGAATCTCGAAGCTACTGTCGTGATAGCACGTCAGCTTCGATTGAGAAATATAGGCGGAATTATCATTATTGATTTTATTGACATGGATCAGGAAGGCCATCGGAATCAGGTTCTGGAAGCCCTGGAGAGCGAGCTGGCGGGTGATCATGCCCGTAATCAAATCACCCGTGTATCTCCACTCGGTCTGATCGAAATGACCAGAAAGCGCACCCGCGAAAGCTTGGAACATCTGATGTGTGAGACCTGTCCTACCTGTACAGGCAGGGGTTACATCAAGGCAGCGGAAACCGTGTGTTATGAAATATTCAGGGAGATTCTTCGACAGAGCCGGCAGTTCAAGGTCGACGAAATGGTAGCGCTTGCCCATCCTGATGTGATCGAAATGCTACTGGATGAAGAAGCAGCGAGCCTTGCGGAACTGGAGGAATTTACCGGTCGGCCAATTCGCCTCCAGGCTGAAGCCTTGTATCTTCGGGAGCAATTCGACATCGTCTTGATGTAGACGACGTTCGGGCTGAAATGAGTCAATGAGTTCGATATTCCGGAAGTTGTTCAGATGGTTGATGTCGCTTGCTGCCGCGGCAGTCATCATACTTGCGTTGCTGGTCGGTGTGGTTCGATTATTGCTGCCACTGGTTCCTGAGTATCATGACGATATTCGCAACTGGGCCAGTGAGGCGACCGGATTCGATGTGGCTTTTCAGCAGATCACAGCCACCTGGCCACTATCGGGTCCGGAACTGCTTTTCTATGATGTCAGTGTTACCTCACCAGTGGATGGAGCACTGGTACTCGACGCAGAAGAGTTCGGTATCGGCATCAGTGTCATGCAACTGATCATCGAGCGAAAGCCTACCTTGCGGCGGGTGTTTTTCAAGAATGCCCAGGTGAAGCTTGAACGAAGTCAGGATGGAAGCCTGCTGGTGCAGGGACGGGCTCTGGACGAATTTCGCAGCCGTTTGGGGAGTTTGAGCGGGTCAGGGCTTCCGGATGTGCTGCTGGAGTTTCAGGAGATCGATGTCGTTTTTATTGATCATAGCCGGGACGAGCAGTCACTGGGACTACTGATCGACCAGTTGGAGATCGATGTTACGTCTGGTGGCATCCTTGTGTCCGGCGAGATGGAGCTTTCCAGCAGCCTGGGTAGCGATATGGAAATATCTGCCGACATCCCGGCGGAACTGCTGAGTGGTTATCCGTGGGAAGACGGTCAGCGTCCGGAATGGGAGATGTATCTTTCAGCTGGAGAGATCGACATCGCGCTTTTGCTGGAAAACTGGCTGGATGTTGACGTATTTATTCCCTCGTCCAGTGGCGGCGTTATTGTGTGGGCAGGATTTTCCGGCTTTCAGCCACACAGCATTACGATAGAACTGGATCTTGATGAACTCATAGTTGCAGCAGGATCAGGAGCAGTTGAGGAATATGATGCGCTGTCCGGTCGGTTCGAATGGAGCACAGAAGAAGGTGGCTGGGTAGCCGGCGTTACCGAGCTTCGAATTCGCCGTGACAATCGCACCTCTCCGAAAGCCGATTTTCGGTTCAGTACAGGTACGGATCCGGATGATGGAAGTCGCTTTGTGGAGGCAAGCGCCGGTTTTGTAAGGCTGCAGGATGCCTACCCGCTGGTGCGGGTTTTCGCACGGCATCTGTCGGCGGAAGCACGGCTGCCTGCAGATATTGCAGGAGACCTGCGCGATCTGGAGTTTCATTTCAATCAAAAAACTGGTAGTCGTCCGGTATTCAATATCCGGGCCGAATATGAATACCTTGGGTTAGTAGCCAGGAACGAGGAATTTTCGGTCAGTGGCCTGACCGGAATGATCGCCGCCGACCAGCAGGGTGGTCGTATGAGTATTAACAGCCGAAATCCGGGATTCAGTGTGCCGCGTCTGTTCAGGGCACCGATCAGGATCGATAGCGTAGATGGCTTGTTTGTCTGGCGCGCGAGCATGGCCGGCATCCGGCTGCTCAGCGACAATGTGGTTATTCAGGGACCAGGCATGCGTTTGCAATCACGCCTGGAAGTCAATTTCCCCGATGATGGCAGTTCGCCCTATATTGATTTACATGCAGTAGGCAGCTCACCCGATGTGACGCAGGTTGTGCAGTACCTGCCTTTGCAGCTGTTCCCCAAAGCAGTTGGAAACTGGCTGGATCGGTCAATCCTCAAAGGCCAGGCCTCACATGCTGCGATTGAGCTACGCGGCCCTGTTGATGGTTTTCCCTATCTTGATGGTGACGGGGTTTTCAGAATTTCTGCCCAGTTCGAGAATGCCGAACTGGACTATGCTGCAGGGTGGCCTCATGTGACAGGCGCGAAAGGAACTGTTGTTTTTGAGGGGATGAGCCTGTCCAGCACCCGGAATCATGGACATATCGGGGATCTCGAGTTCACGGATGCTGATATCTCGATCAGGGATTATAAACATGCTGCGCTGGAGGTATCCGCCAGTCAGGAGGTACCATTCGCAGATGTACTGGATTTCCTGCGCGCAAGCCCGGTCGCTGCAACCATAGGCCCCACGATTGAAGATCTCCAGGTGTCTGGCCTGCTCGACACACGGCTGGAGCTGAATTTGCCATTCAAGCCTGAAGAGATGAAAAACTATCAGCTGGATGTCGAGGTGAACCTTCAACAAAATGATGTCTCTCTCAGGAATCTTGATCCCGGATTGGCCGGTTTGCAGGGAACGCTATGGCTTCACAATACACAATTCAGTGCTGACAATCTGACCGCGGTTCTATTGGACAGGCCGATTGAGATTTCTGTTGAGCCGACCGGTGAGGGTAATAGTCGTTACAGTCAAATCGTACACGCTCAGGGAATTACTTCTCTGCCGGTGCTCAGCAGTGTTTTTGGGCTTCCTTCATCAGAACAATTGACCGGTGATCTCACCTGGAATCTTGCTGCATTCCTGCCGCGTTACCGCCAGGGCGCATCTTCACCATTGCATATTCTGGTGAACTCGGATCTCGAAGGGATTACCAGTGTATTACCAGTCCCACTGGGAAAAGAGCCTGGTCAGACTGAACGCCTGGATCTGGAAATCAACTTGTATTCTCAGGGGTTGGCGGGCGCTCCGGAGGCAGGGACTGTTGATGTGTACGGGCAGCTGGACAGGGGGGTCAGCTGGGCGGTGCAATTCGAGCGGGATGCTGATGCGTATAGTATGGAGCGTGTCGCAGTGCATCTGGGGCATGAGCCGGCACTGATGCCGGATCAGCCTATGGTCAGCATAAGCGGACAGCACGCTGTATTGCGATTGTCTGATTGGTTGTCATTGCTGGAAAACAACACAAACCTGAATAAATTACAGAAGCAGATTGATTTCGAAATAGATGAATTTGTTGCCTTTGGACAGGTGTTTCGTGATTCGACACTGCGTGCAGAGTACCAAAATGGTTCCTGGCGGATTGACACACAAGGACCTGCGGCAAAGGGAGTCATTATTTTTCCGGATGCTGTCAGCGGTGATAACCCGGTCACGTTTAATATGGAACGGCTGTGGCTGGTTGAGACAGATCCCCGGTTCGAGGGCATGGCGAACCCGCAGAACATATTTCCAATGACAGTCCACATTGAAGATTTCAGGATTGGCACGATGAGTTTTGGAGTGGTTAACCTGAATGCAGTAAAGGTGCCGCAGGGAATTGCCGCCGAGTCAATCACAGCCAGCGGGTCGGGGTTTGTGCTGGAGGGAGAGGGCAGCTGGCTGGCAGATGCCCGGAGCCCTGAATCTCAAATCAGTCGCCTGACCTATCGTTTGAATAGTACTGATGTAGAAGCGACCCTCGCAGCCCTGGGCTACGATCCCGTCATCAAGGGCGGGAAGGCAGAGGCTACCGCTGACCTAAGCTGGCCTGGTGCGCCTGATGATTCGTTTCTGCAGCGAGCATCAGGAAGCATTTCGGTGAAACTGAAACAGGGTCGCCTGATCAATCTCGAACCTGGAGGTGGGCGTTTGCTGGGTTTACTGAGTATTTCAGCATTACCGAGGCGGCTGTCGATGGATTTTAGCGATGTATTCAAGGAAGGCTTGAGTTTTGATACTTTTAGCGGTGATTTTCGCCTGGACGACGGCAATGCTTATACCTGCAACCTCGATCTGGAGGGTAACGTTGCGGCGATTGGCGTCATAGGCCGAACAGGCATCAAGGCAAGAGACTATGAGCAACTTGTGGTAGTCAGGCCGCATGTCTCCAATGTTTTCCCATTGGGTGCTGCAGTGCTTGGTGGACCCGGGGTCGGTGCTGCTGCATTTTTGATATCCCAGATTTTTCGCAAACCACTGAGTTCACTGGGGGGCTCCTATTATGAGATTTCCGGTGATTGGGATCAGCCCGCAGTCGTCAAAATTCAACGCAATGACGTCGATGTAAAGCCGTTCAAGGAATGTGAGCAGTACCTTATGGAGTTGGTTCCGGAGTTGACCCCGGTACCGAATGAGGCTGTCGACCTGACCAGATCCATGGGACAATGACACCATGATTTCTGATACCAATATTGCCAATCACTCGCCAATTCAAACCGCCAGAGACTGCCTTTTTGCGCCCTCTGGTCTCACTGACAGAGACCTGGACAGCGCCTTGAATGCATTGCTGCAAAATGGCGTCGAAACCGCCGATCTTTATTTCCAGATCAGTCGTCATGAATCGTGGTCGCTGGAAGATGGCATTGTCAAAGAAGGCAGCCATAGCATTGAACAGGGTGTCGGTGTTCGGGCAATGGCCGGGGAGAAAACCGGGTTCGCCTATTCTGATGAACTGGTACGGCCGGCATTGATGCAGGCGGCAACTGCAGCCGGTGCCATTGCGCGACAAGGTCAGCAGGGGGCTGTGCAGGCCTGGCAGGCACGCGAAGGACATCGGTTGTATCTGCCTGTTGATCCGGTGTCGAATCTGGCTGATGAGGATAAAGTCAATTTGCTGCGTGATGTCGACAGGGCAACCCGTGCCCTCGATCCGCGAGTCAAGCAGGTAATGGCCAGCTTGTCGGGCGTCCACGAGGTCATACTGGTTTGTTCAAGCGATGGCGTGCTGGCAGCAGATGTGCGCCCGCTGGTGCGGATGAATGTGTCGGTCATTGTGGAAGATGATGGCCAGCGTGAACAGGGTTACAGCGGCGGTGGAGCGCGTACCGGTTACGAATACTTTGTCGATACGGGACGACCGCTGGAATATGGACGTGAGGCGGTGCGACAGGCACTGATCAATCTCGAAGCAGTTCCCGCACCTGCCGGCGAGATGGTGGTAGTGCTTGGGTCCGGTTGGCCGGGAGTGCTGCTGCACGAGGCGATCGGCCACGGTCTGGAGGGGGATTTCAATCGCAAGGGGACCTCTGCTTTTTCGGGACGACTCGGCCAGCAGGTTGCCTCGGATCTATGCACTATTGTTGACGACGGGACACTGAAGGAGCGACGAGGTTCTTTGAACATTGATGATGAAGGAACGCCGACGCAACAGACGGTACTGATAGAGAAAGGTATCCTGAAAACCTATATGCAGGACAAGATGAATGCGGGGCTGATGGGCGTCGCGCCGACCGGTAATGGTCGACGTCAGTCTTTCGCACATATCCCCATGCCCAGGATGACCAATACCTACATGTTGCCCGGCGAGCATTCTCCTGATGAAATCATTGCCTCGGTCGAAAAAGGAATTTATGCGAAGAATTTCGGTGGTGGTCAGGTTGATATCACATCGGGAAAGTTTGTTTTTTCCGCCAGTGAGGCTTACCTGATAGAAAACGGGAAGCTGGGTGCCCCGATACGCGATGCGACCCTGGTTGGCGATGGTCCGTCGGTACTGCGCGAGGTGTCGATGGTCGGCGATGATCTGGAGCTGGATGCAGGCGTCGGAGTCTGCGGCAAGGACGGGCAGTCGGTACCGGTTGGTGTGGGCCAGCCGACGTTACGGATCGACAAATTAACTGTCGGTGGTACCGCATAAGAGCTTGTCCGGACAGAGATTTGTGACTCCCGGCACGGAATCCGGGCGAGTCCCGGTTAATACTGTGCAAGACTCATCTATACTGGATGAAATGCAACTTCAGGCTCAGCATCAGGTACAGACACATGCGCTTATGGATCAATAAACCCATATATGAATTGTTGCCCTATGCTTACTTGATTGCCGGCGTGGCATCGCTGGCGGCTTCCACCTATCTGGATTTCTGGTATTGGCCGGTTATCTGCGTGGCAGTGGGGCTATTGGCTCTGATTGCTGGTCTTGTGGTGTGGCTGAAACGTCATGGTCATCGCCACTCTCAATCAAGCTCCAGCGCTGAAGACGCCTAGGGAGAAGACGCCCAGAGAGAATACACCAGGGAAGCCTGTTCCCTTTTACCTAGCCTCGCGGGTCTTCCTGATCAAGGACAGCCTGTGTTTGTTGCGCCCGGAATTCATCCAGTGCAGTCCGGATGTTGTCATCACCGAGAGCAAGGATGGATGCGGCCAGAACGGCTGCATTAATCGCACCCGGTTTGCCGACTGCCAATGTGCCAACCGGTATCCCGGCGGGCATTTGCACCATTGACATCAGTGCATCCATTCCCCCAAATGATTTTGAATACATTGGGATGCCCAGAACCGGCAGGGAAGTTTTTGCGGCCGCCATGCCCGGCAGTCCGGCGGCGAGGCCAGCACCGGTAATCAATACTTTTATTCCCCGGTCGCGCGCAGTTGTACAGTACTCCATGAGCTTATCTGGTGTGCGATGTGCAGAAATGACCAGAGCTTCGTTGGAAATACCCAGTGAGTTTAACGTTTCAACGGTGTGAGACATGGTTTCCCAGTCCGACCGCGATCCCATAATGATACCGACAAGATTTTTCATGGACGTATTCTACATAGTTCTTTGCTACTCTGGCTAGTATGACGAGCCAACAGGGAATAATTCAGCAGAATCAGGTAGACGAACTGAAAGAAACAGTTCGCAATGTCTTGCAGCAGGCAAAAAAACTGGGCGCGACCCAGGCTGCTGCCAGTTCCAGTTTTGGCATGGGGCTATCCGTAACCGTGCGAATGCGAAATGTTGAAACATTGGAGTACCACCGTGACCAGGGTCTTGGTGTGACGGTTTTTTTCGGTCAGCGAAAGGGCAGTGCGAGTACTTCCGATCTGACGCCTGGCGCGATTTCAGAGACGGTTAAAAAGGCCTGTTCACTGGCCCGGTATACCGCAGAGGATGACTGTGCCGGTCTTGCAGATGCTGATCGGATGGCGAGGGATATACCCGACCTGGATCTTTGGTATCCATGGTCGCTGGAACCGGCAGCAGCGATAGAGCTGGCGACGCAGTGTGAGGCTGCGGCACTGGATACGGAATCTCGTATCAGCAATTCCGAAGGTGCGACTGTCGGTACGCAGCAGAGTCTGCGTGTTTATGGCAACAGTCACGGGTTTCTCGAAGGATGCCGTGAGACGCAACACAGTCTGTCCTGTGCAGTGATCGCAGCCGAGGATGGGCAGATGGAGCGTGACTATGAATACTCGGTTGCGCGCAGAGCAGGCGACCTCACAGAGGGGCAACAGATAGGCCGTGAGGCCGCTGAACGCGCTGTGAGAAGGCTGGGTTCGGTAAAGCTGGACACGCGGTCAACTCCTGTTTTGTATCCGGCACGTCTTGCGCGCGGGTTGATAGGCCATCTTATCGGTGCAATCAGCGGCGGCAGTCTCTATCGCAAGGCAACGTTCCTGCTCGATAGTCTGGATACCCGGGTGTTTTCCGATTGTGTGAGGATTGAGGAATTACCACACCTGCCAGGTGCACTCGGCAGTTCCTCCTATGATAGCGAGGGGGTGGCAACAGCAGACAGAATGCTGGTCGAAGACGGCGTACTGAAAGGTTTTGTTTTGGGAAGCTACTACGCCCGAAAGCTCGGTGCCGTGACCACCGGGAATGCCGGAGGAGTGCATAACCTCGTCGTGAGCGATACTGGCCACAGTCCGGAAGGGCTGTTGAAAATGCTTGATACCGGTTTTCTGGTCACCGAATTGATGGGCAGTGGTGTGAATATCGTTACCGGGGATTACTCGATGGGTGCCGCCGGGTTTTGGGTGGAGCAGGGCACGGTTCAGTTTCCGGTCAGCGAAGTCACCATTGCCGGCAACCTCAAGGATATGTATCGCAACATTGTAGCGGTGGGTACCGATACTGATTGTCGCGGGCGTGTCCGGACCGGGTCAATTCTTGTTGAGGGAATGACCCTCGCCGGTAACTGATCGGCTACCTTGATTTCGGCGGCTCCTGCATCAGATCATCCAGGCTCTGGTCACCCAAAGTGTCGTCCATCGCTGACTGAACCTGTCGGCCAATCGTATCAATGGCTTCCGGCCACCTGACGTTTGAGTACATGTCAGTTGCCTGTGGTTCGCGTACGGCACTGACGATTTCTCTGAGCAGGAGATTGCCTGGTTCACGGCTTGGCAGCAGCCGATCCTTGCTGGTTCTGGCAATCAGGTTTGCGGCCTCCAGCCGATCCAGAACCGGAACGATCACAAGATTGGGCATTCCCAGGCGGGATGCGATGGTGGCAACGGTCGGGTGTTTTCCCGAATCACGAAATGCGCTGGCGACCAGCAACATCAGGCTCAGCGCCAGTTGCTCTCGTTGCCGGCTGCCGACGCTAAGCGGACGGTAACCCAGCCGGAGATATTCAGGATTCTGAACGTAGAACGATAGCTGGGCACCGATCAGCAGTATCGCCCAGCACAGGTAGATCCAGATCAATGCAATAATCACGATTGCGAATGTCGCATAGATATCAGCCGTCCTGGTTGCGCCCACTACAAAAGTAGCAAACAAGGCGCCGGTTGCAGACCACATGACGCCACCCGCCAGACCGCCCACGGCAGCCGCTGACAACTTTACCCGCGTATTGGGAACAAACCAGTAGACGAAAGTGAAGGCAATGCTGACGAGCAGATACGGCGCAAGCTGGGCACCGAAGGTGAATGTTGATTGGACAGTTTCAAACTCGGTCATACCGCGAACCAGTGCTGTGCCTTTGATCCGCGTGATCAGTGCCAGTGCCGTGACCATCACCACCGGGCCTACCAGGATGACACTCAGGTATTCGCTCATTCGTCTGGCGAGGCTCCGGGGCCGGTCTACTCGCCAGACGAAATTGAAGCTTGCTTCGATTCGCTGTGCCATCGAGACTGCCGTGAAAAACAGCAGCAGAAGTCCTACACCTGCCAATACGTCTCCTTTGACATTGTCTACAAATCCCATGACCTGGCTGGTCAGTTGCTCACCTTTTTCTCCCAGTGGCAGCAGGAATTGGTAGAGCAGCGGTTCGAGCCTGCGATGAAACCCGAATGCCTTGAGTACCGAGAAGCTGATCGCGATGACCGGCACGATGGAAAGAATAGTGACATAGACCAGACCCATCGCCCGCAACGTCAGGTTGCCGGTCATCACATCCCGGATCACCGCATAGACAAAACGTACCATCGTAATTGCCAGGCGCGGGATGGTCGGCATTCGCTCGATACTGCTGTGCCAGAGCAGATTTTCCAGTGTGTCGGTGAGCGATAGAGACACTTTTCTCTGGAGCCGCTAGATCTGGTTTCGGGTGAGCATATCGTGTGCAAGACGGTATTTGTCGACGGTCCCCTGGATCACTTCAGCCGGCAGGGCGGGCCCCGGCGCTTGCTTGTCCCAATCCAGTGTTTCCAGGTAGTCCCGGACGAATTGTTTGTCAAAACTCGGCGGGCTGATTCCGGCACGATAGGACTCTGCCGGCCAGAATCTGGAGGAATCCGGGGTGAGCACTTCGTCGATCAGATAGAGCTTGCCGTCATCATCCTGGCCGAACTCGAATTTGGTATCAGCGATAATGATGCCCCGTTCCAATGCAAATTCCGCACCGCGCGAATAGATCTTCATGGTCAGGTCTTTTACCTGCTGCGCAAGCTCGGTGCCGATCATGTTTTCCATGGTGGCAAAGCTGATATTTTCATCATGTTCGCCAGCCTCTGCTTTGGTTGCTGGTGTGAAGAGTGGCTCGGGCAGTTGCTCCGCCAGCCGCAACCCGGAGGGCAGTGGAATACCGCAGACCTTTCCGGTTGCCTGATAATCTTTCCAGCCCGAGCCGATCAGATATCCCCTTGCAACGGCTTCGATTGGCAGGGGCTTGAGTCTTTTTACCACAATAGACCGGGAGGCGACGGTAGCGCGCTCGAGGTCATCCGGAACAACCTGTTCGAGTGGCATGGAGGTGAGGTGATTGGCAATAATATCTTCCGTTTTATCGAACCAGAAGTTGGCGATTTGAGTCAAAACTTCGCCTTTGCCGGGAATAGGGTCTGGCAGGATAACGTCGAACGCGGATATCCTGTCTGATGTTACGATCAGAAGATGGTCATCGTCCACGGCATATATATCACGGACTTTTCCGCGGTTGATGCATTCAAGTGCTGGCAGTTTGGACTCGTATAGTGCGTCGGGCGTATTGTTGGATTTCATATGGTTATATTGATCGCTGCGTTGAGGGTTAGATTCAAAGGCGGTTATTGTAGCGGCAAAGGATCAGTTGGTGGGCAATAATCGCTCACCGGGATAGCTAATTATGCAGGGTAACAGATGGCCTGGATAGGAAAACTGGGGGGCGGATTGCTTGGTGCTGCAGTACTCGGGCCATTGGGGCTGGGTGTGCTCGGTGCGATGATAGGTGTTGCATGGGGCCACCAGTTTGATCGCAGTCTGGCGTCACGCGGATGGCGTGCCGGAGACGGAACCGGGTTCGATAATCTGTCCGGAAGCAGTTTGCAGCAGATATTCTTTGAGACCAGTTTTCTGGTGATGGGACATCTGGCGAAAGCCGACGGGCGCGTTTCCGAGGAAGAGATCCGGGCGGCGCGTAGCGTGATGCACCAGATGCGGTTGCGCCCCGAGGAGGTTCAGCATGCGATTGCATTGTTCAGCAAAGGCAAGAACAGTAATTTTGATATAGATGCCCGGATCACCCGTTTTCGGCAAGCCTGTCGTGGTCAGCCAGGGTTGATCAGAACCTTTCTTGAGATTCAGATGGATCTTGCCCTGAGCAAGGGCGCCATCAACACAAGTGAGCGCGAGCTATTATGGCGAATCGCTGGTCATTTGGGCGTCGGCCGTGTTGAGCTCGCGCAACTGGAAGCCGTGTTGCTGGCACGCCGTAACTTCAGCGGGCAGCGGCGCTCAACAGCCCGGCGTGATAATTCTCTCGATGAAGCCTATAAGGCTCTGGGCGTTGCCCCCGCAGCACCTGACAAGGATGTCAAGACTGCATACAGACGACTGATGAACCAGCATCACCCGGATAAACAGCTGGCCCGGGGGCTGCCGGATTCGATGATGGAGATTGCCAAGCAGCGTACCCGCGAGATTCGCTCAGCTTACGACCTGATCAAGCAGCATCGCGGTATGAGATAGAGGCGTGTAGACTCATCTTCCATGACCAACAGTCGCTATATGATTGCCCCTTCCATATTATCCGCGGATTTTGCCCGTCTGGGTGAAGAAGTTGATAGCGTGCTGACCGCCGGTGCGGATATCGTGCATTTCGATGTGATGGATAATCACTATGTACCAAATCTGACTATCGGCCCACTGGTGTGTCAGGCCCTGCGCACTCATGGAGTCACAGCACCGATTGATGTGCATCTGATGGTAAAGCCCGTTGATCGCCTGGTGGAAGACTTCGCAGCAGCTGGCGCGAGCTTTATCAGTTTTCACCCTGAGGCCAGTGAGCATGTTGACCGTACCATTGCCCTGATCAGGGATTTGGGTTGTCGGCCGGGTCTGGCATTGAATCCTTCGACATCGCTGGACTGTCTTGAATACACGCTGCCCGCCCTCGATCTGGTGCTGGTGATGTCGGTCAACCCGGGTTTTGGTGGCCAGTCATTTATTGCCGGCAGCCTGGACAAGATTCGTCGTATCCGGTCACTATTGGATCAAGCAGGCAGTGAATGCCTGCTTGAGGTGGATGGCGGTATCAAGTCGGAAAATATCCGTGCCGTAGCTGAGGCGGGAGCCGATGTGTTTGTCGCAGGCTCAGCGATATTCGGAAGTGATGACTATACTGCGACTATCAGAAAGATGAGAGATGAACTCGCGACTGTGGCCGAGCCGGCCACAGTCGCTGTATTGAACAGCTAGCTTTGGTGGTTAACGAGTCAGGCTACTGAGCCCGAATACTGGCGACAGGTTTTGGTCGTGCGTTGTAAACCACGATGGTTTTGCCGCTGGCAGAAACAAGACCCTGCTCTTCAAGAACCTTGAGCACCCGCCCCGCCATTTCGCGCGAGCATCCGACCAGCCGGCTGAGTTCCTGGCGACTGACCTTGATCTGCATGCCGTCGGGGTGAGTCATCGCATCCGGTTCGTTACACAGATCCATAATGGCGTGGGCCACTCTTCCTGTGACATCGACAAATGCCAGGTCGCCCAGTTTTCGATTGGTCTTGTCGAGGCGGATGGCAAGCTGTGTTGCGAGTTCGAATACCAGATTGGGGCTTTCGCTGGCAATCTGGCGAAAGCGCGGATAGGTCATTTCGGCGACTTCCGAAGCTACCCGTGTCCTTACCCAGGCGCTACGGCTGGGTTGTTCGTGAAACAGCCCCATTTCGCCGAAAAACTGTCCTTTGTTCAAATAGGCGAGAACCATTTCATTGCCATCTTCATCCTCAATCATCACTTCGACGGAGCCCTCCATGATGTAGTAAAGGCTGTCCGGCATATCGCCAGCATGGATCATGACTGTTTTCGCAGGCACCGAACGCACGCGACAATATGTCAGAAACCGGTTGATAGCAGGTATGTCGCTATTCGCATTTCCGTTGTTGGTCATTTACTGTTTCTCCCCAGTTGGCCCTGAAATTGGTTCTGTAAATTGTTCGGGAATTCGCCCTTGAATTCCCCGAGGTGCTATTTCTAATACAGTCGTTGCGGTAGAGCAAGGGAATATGTCTAATCGCTTGCCCTGACAGGGCTTTCAGAGGGTTTCAGGCCGATACTCATGTCAATTTTGTGACTTTGGTCACACTCATCCGGGCGCTCATTTCTCCCTGTTTCCGCAGCAATGCGCCATTTTCAAACTGGAAATAGTTCGGTTGATGCGTATGATGTGCCTTCCAAAAAACGGACCTTCCGATATTACTAGCCAACAGAGGTAACCCTTGGTGCGAAGCAGACTATTGATCATGATTATAGCGGCCTGCCTGTGGACGACAGCATACAGTGAGGATAACGAGGAACAGCCCGACCCATGGTCAGGGAAAGCATCTTTGGGGTATTCTGCGGTCAGCGGCAATACCGAGACTGAGTCGCTGGTTGCTTAACTAGAGGTTTTTTATGACCAGGATCAATGGCACCACTCACTTCTGGCCAGTGCGATCAACTCCAGCCAGACGGAAGAGACAACAGCAGAGGCCTATAAGGTTGCCTGGCAGACCAAGTATGACCTGAGTGATGCAACCTATGTCTATGGTCTGGTTGACTGGAATAAAGACCGGTTCAGTAGCTATGATTACCAAATCTTTGAAAACGCTGGTATTGGTCATCGGTTCATTGATACCGACACGCACAAGTTGAACGGTGAAATTGGTGCGGGCCTCAGGCAGGCAGAATTGCAAGATGGTACCAGTGAGAGCGGGTTCACCGGCCGAATTGCCGGAAATTACACTTGGGTAATAAGCGACAATGCCTCGTTTCATCAGGCGCTAAGTGCCTCACCGGCTTCCGACAATACCTATATTGAGTCAATTACAGAGCTCAAGGCTGGAATTATTGGAAATATTGCGATGTCATTGGCCTATGTTGTGAAACATAATACTGAAGTATTGCCTGGCACTAAAAAAACCGATACGTTTACAGCCATTTCCTTGGAATATGCATTCTAGGGGCATATTCTAGGGTTATATGGGCTGGACGGATTGCTAATTGGCCGCCATCCCAGTAAAATCGCCGCCTTTTCCGCGTTCGGAAGGTTTCCGGGCGCCAGAACATTATTGCCGAAACTATCGAAGTTGGACGTTTTCATGAGCACATTTTATGCCAAGGCCGAAGAGGTCAAACGGGGTTGGTACGTTGTGGATGCAGCAGACCGTACATTGGGGCGGCTGGCCACAGAGATAGCGACCAGACTGCGCGGCAAGCACAAGCCGGAATTTACCCCCCACGTTGATACCGGCGACTACATTGTGGTGGTTAATGCTGCCCGGATTCGCGTAACCGGTAACAAGCTCAAGGACAAGATCTACTACCATCACACAGGTTATATTGGCAACCTGAAGTCGATCAGCCTCGAGAAACTATTGCAGAAGTCGCCAGAGCAGGTGCTGATCAAGGCAGTTAAGGGCATGTTGCCCAAGAATCGTCTTGGTGCTGTGATGTTTCGCAAATTACATGTCTATGCAGGGGCAGAGCACAAGCACGCCGCCCAGCAGCCCCAGTTACTTGAACTCTGAAAGAGCAAAACAGGTCATGAGCACAGAAGTCTATTACGGTACCGGTCGCAGGAAATCATCTACGGCTCGAGTTTACATACGGCCTGGCAAGGGCGCGATCACCGTTAACTCCCGGCCCCTGGACCAGTTTTTCGGACGCCAGACTGCCCGCATGATTGTCCGTCAACCACTTGATCTGACCGAGCTGGGCGAGAAATTTGATATTTCGGTGAACGTAGCCGGCGGTGGCACCACGGGACAGGCCGGTGCAATTCGTCACGGATTGACACGAGCGCTGTTAGCCTATGATGAAAGCCTGAGAGGCCAGTTGCGCAAAGCAGGGTTCGTTACTCGTGATGCACGAGAAGTCGAGCGCAAGAAAGTAGGTCTTCGCAAAGCACGCCGGGCTACCCAGTACTCCAAGCGATAGGCAACACACTCGGGATACCAACCCGGTTCGACAATGGATAAGTGGGGGATCGTCTAGCGGTAGGACTGCGGACTCTGACTCCGCCAACCCAGGTTCGAATCCTGGTCCCCCAGCCACCCCGCAGGGGCGAGGCCGTCACGGCCTCGTCAATCCTGGTCCTCCGGAGCTTACTTGAGCAGGGTGCCTTGGCGCAGGGGGATCAGGCCAGACTTAGTTCTCAAGCTGCTCCAGTTTCCCCTTGGCGTCATCAACAGTATCTTTAGCATCATCGACCAACTCAGCACCCTTCTCCATGGCAGCTTTACCTGCTGCCTTTGAAGCATCAACCATATCGCCTCCGGCCTCCAGGGCTGCCTGCCCGGCTTTCTTCGCTTCATCAGCGACTTCGTTTGCCTTGTCTTTCGCAGAGTCAAGCATGCTGTTGGTGTTTTGTGTACCGGAGTCGAGTTTATCGCCGTCGGGTACCTGGTTGCCTTCTTTGCTTCCACAAGCCGATACCGCAAGGGCGATAGCGAGCATGAGTGACGTAGATAGCTTATTCACAGTGTCCCTCCAAAACATAATTGAGTTGAGAGTTAGTTATATGAAGACTCGCAGTCAGGCCCGGTCTCGCCGCGTTACACCATTATCATCTGCCATCAGCATGACATCGGCCGGTCGACCGGCAAATAACCCAACCGTCACGACTCCCGCAATCTGGTTAAACCGTGATTCCATTTCAACCGGGTTACTAATACTCAGATTGTAGATATCCAGTACATGGTTCCCGTTGTCCGTAATAAATCCCTTGCGCCACACAGGCTGGCCGCGAGCACGCACAAATTGCCTCGCCACGTAGGACTGTGCCATTGGCACAACTTCGACGGGCAGCGGGAACTTCCCGAGTACGCCCACCCACTTAGAATCATCGATCACACAGATAAATTTCCGTGCACTGGCTGCGAGTACTTTTTCCCGGGTCAATGCTCCGCCACCGCCTTTAATGAGGTGAAAATGCTTGTTTGCCTCATCCGCGCCATCAATGTAGAGATCAATGTCGCCTACGTCAGATAATTCAGACACCTCGAAATTGAGTGCGCGCAGCCTTTTCTCTGTGGCTTCGGAGCTGGCAACCAGTGAATTGATTTTATTCCGGATTTGCGGCAGTGCGTCAATAAAATAATTAACTGTGGATCCGGTTCCGATCCCCAGGTTGACGCCTGGCTCGACAAAATCCAGTGCTGCTTCAGCGGCTGCTTGCTTCTTGTCTGCTTGATGCATCTGGAGCTCCGAATGGGTCGCTGGTATGGGCTTGAACTACGGAATTATACCCTGCAGAAAGAAAAGTGCCCGCTTGTGGGCGGGCACTTTATCAGGCGATACGGTCACCTGTCGGTGATCCGTAGCAGGAAACCTACCGTCTCCTGCGCGATGCCTTCTTCTTGGCCTTCTTTTTGGCCTTTTTCTTTACCTTGCGCTTGGCCTTTTTCTTGGCCTTCTTTTTGGCCTTTTTCTTTACCTTGCGCTTGGTTTTTTTCTTGGCCTTCTTTTTAGCCTTTTTCTTTACCTTGCGTTTGGTTTTTTTCTTGGCTTTCTTTTTAGCCTTTTTCTTCGCTACCTTCTTCCTGGTAGCAGATTTTTTGCGAGTTACCTTTTTCTTCTTGGTAACCCTACGTTTACTCGCAACCTTCTTCTTGCGAGATACCTTCTTTTTAGAAGCAGTCTTCTTAGCCATTGCAGTCTCCGTGTCAGGATAAACGCCGTGAGTATACCCAAAGGGGTTGAAAAAACCAGCAGCAACAGTGAACCAGTTATCACTTTGTGAACTTTGCAACTCTTGGAAAAAGACGGGATTTTTCTGGCACTCACGACAATTGCGTGAAACTTTCACTCATTGCGAGCGATGCTGCTACTTCCGGTTTAATATTTTTCCCGTTGTTACGGGATTACCGGTGTTGGCGCATCAAACTGAACCGTAGTTAGTTGTTTCTGTCACAATTTTTTGCATCGGAACGTCAAAAGCGTTTGGTTGCAAGCGATTCACCAATTGGAAGTCATATGCCAGACCTATCAGACATGGATGCTTCCATGTGGAGCGGTTGAGTAAAAAGTGAAAGGTTCGGTCATAGAAACCGCCGCCCATGCCGATTCGATGGCCTGATTGATCGAATGCAAGCAATGGTGCAAGTACAACATCAATGAGTCTTCCTGACACCAGATCTGCGTCGAAACACACAGGTTCCAGAATTCCAAATCTATTGCTGGTCAGGGTGGACTTTTCCGAATATTGCGCAAAATTCAGTTTGGTGCCCGAAATAACCGGAAGAAATATTTCACGACCACGTGACCAGGCTTGATCAATAATGTGCTGACAGGAGACCTCGCCATGTACACCAAAGTAGCATGCGATCCGACGCGCGCGCATCATATTTCTTGTGCGCCAAAGTCGATTGGAAATCAGTAGTGATGACTCACCGACTTGCTGCGGTGTTAATGCGATCCGACGTGCTTTGTTTTTTTTGCGAATATTCTGCAAATGATTGCGGTGGTCTTCGAGGTTCACGCTGGCAAGATCCGATGCTCATTAATATTCGGCGCACTGGAAAAGGTGCCTCCCGCCTGTGCCGTCGAAGACCGTTGCTCTCGATCCAGAGCAATAGGTGGGATCAACCGTGACAGAGCAGGCTTCCCGCTATTTGCGGACTTGCACAAAGCTGCCGACAGATTTCGATCCCTGGGTAGTATATTTAGGGTCGAAAGACTTTCGATCTGCATCGAACACCGCAGGAGGAACCCAGGCAGTATTATAAACCCGAAAGGAGCAAGAAATATGCGACATGCCGCAAATCCCGATAGATTCACGGCTTTAAACCCAGGAGATCAGAAATCCAGCTGCTGGCCTGCCTGAAGTGCGCTTTCTACGCGCGCACGCATGGTCTGGAGCCGGGCCTTTGCCTCTGTTTCCAGAAGCTCGCCACCATGTCGCGATTTGAGCAGTTCGTTGGCCATATTCAGCGCGGCCATTACGGCGATACGATCCAGTCCGATTACTTTGCCGCTGTCACGAATTTCTCTCATCTGGGCGTTCAGCATTTCTGCCGAGTCGAGCAGATCCATGCGTTCTTCCGCAGGACATGAAACCTGGTATTCTTTTTCCAGGATCTTGACGTTTACATGAGCGTACATATCGGTCATGAACCATGCTCCATAGCTTTAAGGCGTCCAACCATGGCTTCCACGCGAGCCCGGACCTGTTCATTCTTTTGCAGCATCGTTGCACGGTCGGCAATCAACGTATCCTGGCGCTGTTTCAGGGATCTGTTCTCGTCTTTCAGCTGACCTGTGATGGTGACCAGTTCATCCAAACGTCGCTCCAGACGGCTCAGTTCCTGAGTGAAGGTTTTTTCGAGTTCATCTGACATACCCCAATATAGTGTCAGTGCGGCGTCAGGGTCAAATGGGCAGCACAGAATCAGGGTGATAGGATAGGTTTTCGGTATCAAACTAGGGGGTTGACAGGGCGGCGGAAAGCCGGGGCAGGTTCCCTGTTTTTGCCTTGACGCATGGGATTATGAACGATTTCTCACCAACTGAATATGAAGCGGTCAACGCAGTACTCGCGGAAATTGGGGCAATGGAGCGGGCCGCGGAGGCACACGGAACCCTGTCTGGAATGGTGTGTGTCCACGGCCAGGACGCGACATCACCCTGGCTCGCAGGGATTCTGAAGGAAGCGCAGAGTGGCAGTTCGTCTTCTCTGCCGGTATTGGAAGATCTTGCGCGGGACACTCTGCGGTCTCTGGAAGAAGGTGATATGAGTTTTACGTTGCTGTTACCGGATGATGAAATTGCGCTTGAATTGCGCACAGAAAGCCTCTCTCAGTGGTGTCAGGGTTTTATGCACGGGCTTGGAATAGCGCACGGCGGGAAGACAGGCCGCAATTTATTTGACAGTCAGATTACCCAGGAAATAGTCCAGGATTTTAGCGAGATTACCCGGGCTGCTTTCAGTGACCAGGAAACAGAGGAAGAGGGCGAGGCTTCATATCTGGAAGTGATGGAGTACGTTCGTGTCAGTGTCCAGCTTGTGTACGAGGAGCTGCACTCAATCAGAACCGGAAAAAACAGCGGGGTGCATTAGTGAATCCAAAGGAATTTATCAGGCGACGCAAACAACTGATGCGAATGATGGGTCGGGGCAGTATCGCCATCCTGCCCTCATCCAGGGTCAAGATCCGGAGTCGTGACGTTGAATATGCCTACCGGCAGGATAGTGACTTTCAGTATCTCACGGGTTTTGCAGAACCTGAGTCGGTAGCGATTCTGGTGCCGGGCAGGGCCAGTGGTGAATATCTGTTATTTTGCCGGGAGCGCAACAAACTTCGTGAAACCTGGGATGGCTATCGGGCCGGGCCAAAGCGGGCGATATCCCTGCATGGCGCTGATGATGCATTTCCCATTACCGATATTAACGATATTCTCCCGGGTCTCATCGAGCAGTGTGATCGCATCTACTACACTATGGGTGTCTACCCTGATTTTGATCAACAATTAATCGGCTGGGTGACAACTCTGCGCAACAAAAGTGGCAGCAGCGCTCATAGACCGGACGAGTTCATCAGTCTGGATCATCCACTGCATGATTTTCGGTTATACAAGAGTCGTGCAGAGGTCTCCGCGATGCGGTCCGCCGCCAGAATCACGGCAAAAGCGCACAAGCGAGCTATGAACGTTTGTCAGCCGGGGTTGTTCGAGTATGAGATCGAGGCGGAGTTTCTGCATGAGTTTCACCGCAACGGTGTATGTGCTGCTTATCCGTCCATCGTGGGTTCCGGTGCTAACAGCTGTACCTTGCATTACACGGGAAATAACCGGCAGATGCAGGATGGTGATTTGCTGCTTGTGGATGCCGGTTGTGAGTATAATTACTACGCAGCTGATGTTACCCGCACCTACCCGGTCAATGGAAAATTCACCGAACCGCAGCGCGCTATTTATGATGTTGTGCTGGATGCTCATCAGGCCGCTATAGAATGTGTTGAACCGGGCAGAATGTGGAACGAGCCACATGATGCAGCAGTCAGGGTTGTCACCCAGGGGTTGAAGCGGCTGGGTCTGCTCAAGGGGCCGCTGGCTAAATTACTTCGTACAGAAGCAAGTAAAAAGTTTTTCATGCATCGCACCGGTCACTGGCTGGGTATGGATGTTCACGATGTGGGCGACTATAAAGTTGCCGATCAGTGGCGTGTGCTGGAACCGGGCATGGTCATGACCGTCGAACCTGGTATCTATATTCCTCCCGGAACTCGCGGTGTGGCAAAGCGATGGCAGGGGATAGGCATAAGAATCGAAGATGACGTTCTGGTAACACGGGATGGTTGCGATATCCTGACCAAGGATTTGCCACGCGATGCAGACGCTATTGAAAGCCTGGTGGGTGCAACACTCCGTTCATCATGAGTCATTTCCAGGTTCCATTGCTGGCATTGTTTCTGGTGTTGGCAGGTGGCTCGCTTTTTTTGTACAAATATCGAGTGCTTGGGTTTCCCGTCCAGCCTGATGCGGAAACGCGGGTCTGGACTGTCGAGGCAATGGTCAATCTCAATGCCGGGCCAGGACCAGTAAAAGCCAGTTTGCATATTCCCGGATTAACGCCTGGTTTTGCGATACTCGATGAAAACTTTGTGTCTCGCGGCTTTGGCTTCAATCCACGTTATGTCAGGGGCGGGCGTGAAGTTGAATGGCATATCCGCAGAGCGCGCGGGCCACAAACCCTCTACTATCGCGCCATTGTTTACCGTGAACCTGAACAAAGAGAAACTGACACAACCCCGCCTTTTCCGCCCAAGCCGGAGTTAGGAGAGCCTTTTAATACCGCTATGGAGGTATTGGTCGACGAACTGCGCAGCCAGTCAGCGGATCCTGCCTCCTATACAGTAGAGTTATTGAAGCGTCTGGCAGACGGGCGATCTGATCAGAATGTCGAGTTGCTACTGGGGCCGGCTGCCAGTCTGCTGGACAGGGCCAGAACAGCAACGACACTGCTCGCAGCCGCAAGAATCCCGGCGAGGCTGGTTCGCGGCATCATCCTGCAGGACAGGCAGCGCAAAGCTGTACTGGTTCCATGGCTGGAAATTCATGATGGCAGGGGCTGGACGTATTTTGACCCCGAAACAGGAAGCCAGGGGCTGCCGGATAATTTTCTGCTCTGGTGGAGTGGTACCGATCCCCTGGTAGAAATTGAAGGTGCCCGTGACGTCGATGTAAAGTTTTCGGTGCAAAGCAACGTGACAGATCCTGTTGTAATCGCACAGAGAAAGGCTGAAAGGAAGCGGGCTGGTCTGGCAAGTTTTTCTATTTTTGATTTGCCGATACAGACTCAGGCGGTTTATGCCATTCTGCTTCTGGTTCCGGTAGGAGCACTGGTTGTTATTGTTCTTCGCAATATTATCGGTGTCCAGACTTTTGGCACATTCATGCCAGTCCTGATTGCTTTGGCATTCCGGGAAACCCAGTTGCTTTGGGGTGTGCTGCTTTTTTCCGTGCTGGTTGCCCTTGGTCTTGCTTTCAGGTTTTTGCTGGAGCGACTTCGGTTACTGCTGGTGCCAAGATTAGGCGCTGTGCTGATCATCGTTGTGTTGCTGATGCTGATGACGAGTATGCTCAGTCATCAGCTTGGTTTTGAAATAGGCCTGTCAGTCGCTTTGTTTCCGATGGTTATTCTGGCCATGACCATCGAGCGGATGTCGGTCGTTTGGGAAGAGCGCGGGTCTCGTGAGGCTATTCAGCAGGGTCTGGGCAGCCTGCTGGTTGCGATGATTTGTTATCTCGTAATGGGGCTAAGCTATGCAGAACATCTGGTGTTCGTGTTTCCGGAGTTATTGCTCGTCGTTCTCGCAGTGACACTTTTAATAGGGCGGTACACCGGATACCGGCTTGTAGAGTTGTACCGTTTTAGAGATATACGTCAGTCCAATGGCTAGCGGCCGTACAGGTTCAGCAGAACCGGGTAGCATTCGGTGTTGAGCTGGAGCAGACAATTGCGTCAGTGTGGCGTGCTGGGACTTAACGAACGGAATATCGAATATATCCAGAAGTATAATGCCCGGGCACTCTTCCCTTTGGTGGATAACAAACTCCAGACCAAGCAGCTTGCTCTGGCAGCCGGCATGGCGGTACCGGAGCTCTACGGTGTACTGACCAGTCATCATGATATTCGGAATTTTTCAAAAATAGTGGCAGGGCACCCTGGCTTTGTGATCAAACCGGCTCATGGGAGCGGTGGTGATGGCATTCTGGTGATTCCTGGCCGGCGCACCCGGTCAAACAGGTACTATCAGTTGATTGATGGCTCATTCATTAGTGAACCGGAAATAGGACATCACGTTTCTAATATTATCAGTGGGCAGTATAGTCTCGTCGGTACGCGTGACTGCGCTCTTGTTGAACGGTGCATTCGTGTGGATTCTACTTTCGAAAGTCTGTGCTATCAGGGTGTGCCGGACATCCGTGTGATTGTATTCAGTGGTTATCCGGTCATCGCCATGGCGCGTTTGCCCACGCGTCGTTCGAGAGGCAAGGCAAATCTCCATCAGGGAGCGGTCGGGATCGGCATTGATCTCGCTACTGGTACAACACTCAATGGTGTTATGGATGAAACGGTGGTCCGGGAACATCCTGACACGGGGGTTCCGGTCAAAGGGCTGGCTATTCCTCAATGGGAGGAATTACTGTTACTGGCTGCCAGCTGTTATCCGCTGACCAGCCTGGGTTATCTCGGTGTGGATATTATTCTGGACCGGGAGTTTGGGCCATTGATTCTTGAACTCAATGCCCGGCCCGGGTTGAATATTCAGATTGCCAATCAGTGCGGATTGCGGAATCGATTGCAGTTGGTGGAGGCACAGAATGGACATGGCAGCATGGAGGAGAAGGTAATGTTCTCGCGGGAACATTTTTCCAGTACAGAATATGGGTAAGAAAACAGCTTTATTTGGTCGCCACATTGATAGTGGTGCGAAAATGGTGGATTTTGGTGGCTGGGATATGCCACTACACTACGGTTCACAGATCGAAGAGCATCACGCGGTCAGGAGCAAAGCGGGTGTGTTTGACGTGTCCCATATGACCGTTGTGGATGTATCAGGTTCCGGCAGTCGAGAGTATCTGCGACAGTTGTTGGCCAATGATGTCGATAAATTGACCGGGCCAGGAAAGGGTTTGTACAGTTGTATGCTGAATGAGTCGGGTGGCGTGGTTGATGATCTGATCGCATACAGAAGAGCTTCAGACCAGACAGCCGGGCAATACCGGCTGGTGGTAAACGCGGCGACTGGCGAGCGTGATCTTGCATGGATGAAGAAAGTGGCAGGTGACGCCGATGTTGATATTCGGTATCAGGAAGATGTTGCTATGCTGGCTATTCAGGGCCCGGTCGCAAGGGACATTACCGCGTCGCTGATTCCAGCCGATCTGCATGAGGCGGCGCTGGGACTCAAACCGTTCTGCTGCGCAGAAGCCAACGGTTTTTTTGTGGCCCGGACGGGATATACCGGCGAAGATGGCTGGGAGCTGATCATGGAGCAACAAACTGCTCGGGAGCTATGGGATGCTGTGATCGCGGCAGGAATCGTTCCGGTCGGGCTGGGGGCTCGTGACACACTAAGACTCGAGGCCGGACTCAATCTGTATGGGCAGGATATGAATGCGGAAACTTCGCCGCTGGTATCCGGGCTCGGCTGGACGGTGTCATTCGATGATGAAGATCGTGATTTCATCGGCCGAGAGGCACTGCTTGAGCAGCGCGCTGCAGGACTGAATGAAAAACTCGTGGGACTCATACTGGAGGATCGGGGTATCATGCGCCATGGTCAACAGGTGAATACCGAGGCTGGTTCGGGTGTGGTAACCAGTGGCGGGTTTTCGCCGACTATGAAACGATCTATCGCGCTGGCCAGGGTGCCCTTTGCTGCGGTTGATCAATGTGAAGTACAAATTCGAAACTCATCTTGTCGTGCCGGTATTGTCAGGCCGCCCTTCGTTCGGCATGGGAAGATTTTGAGGAGTGGAAAGCAATGAACGGTATACCGGAAAACCTGAGATATTCAGAGAACCATGAATGGGTTCGGGAAGAGGATGATGGCACGGTTGTCATCGGAGTGACCGATCATGCGCAGCAGGCGCTCGGAGAGCTGGTATTTGTAGAGTTGCCTGAGTCTGGCCAGGATATCCCCGAGGGCGATGCATTTGCAGTAGTAGAGTCGGTCAAGGCTGCTTCCGATGTATATGCCCCGCTGGGAGGCAAAGTGCTGGCAGTCAACGAGGCGCTGGCGGATGCACCGGAGCTGATCAACTCCAGCCCCTATGAAGACGGGTGGCTTGTCCGGCTGCAACCTGCTGCCCCCACTCAAGCGGAGCAGTTGATGGATTCGGGTGCTTACCAGCAGATGCTGGCTGAGTCAGGAGCCTGACCGGCCACTTAAACTTACTCTGTCAGACGCTGGCAAACAGGACTACCAAATGCCTTTTATTCCCCATACCAATGATGACGTGGCAGCGATGCTGGATATCATTGGCGCTCAAAGTACCGAAGAACTTTTCCAGGAAATCCCTGCAAGCCTGCGCATCACTGAACTTGCCGGCGTGCCGGAGGGGATGTCCGAAGCAGACATCAGCCGGCTTGCGCAACAACGGGCAGCGCATGATGGTGGTGTGGTGTCATTCATCGGCGCGGGAGCGTACGAGCATTATATTCCCGCGGCAGTCTGGGATCTTGCTACCCGCGGCGAATTTTACAGTGCCTATACGCCGTACCAGGCGGAGGCAAGTCAGGGGACTTTGCAGCTCGTCTACGAATATCAGTCGATGATGGTGGCGTTAACGGGTCTGGATGTGTCAAACGCCTCTTTATATGATGGTGCGACGGCCTTTGCAGAGGCTTGCCTGATGGCGGTACGTGCCAATCGCAAGTCTCAATCACGCAGGGTGGTCACGACACGGGCAATGCATCCGGCTTATCGGTCAGTCGCACAGACCATTTTGTCCAATCAGGGGATCGAGCTTGTGGAATTGCCGATCAGGAATGGCACGACTGATCTCGACGCGTTAGCGGCCCTGGAAGGCGAGGATTTCGCCGCTGTCTGCATTCAACAACCCGGGTTTCTGGGGACCATCGAAGCGGTAGATGAAATGACCGATCAGGCGCATGCTGCCAATCGTCTCGTGATTGCCGTATGTAATCCATTGGCGCTTGCTGTCTTGAAGCCGCCCGGCAGCTGGGGCGAAGCGGGTGCTGATATCGCTTGTGGCGAGGGTCAGCCGCTGGGTATTCCCTTATCTTCCGGCGGCCCCTATTTTGGTTACATGACCTGTCGCAAGTCGCTGGTACGCCAGATGCCAGGCCGCATCGTCGGCCGGACGGTAGACGTCGATGGCACGCCAGGATTTACGCTGACGCTGCAGGCACGTGAGCAGCACATACGTCGTTCCAAGGCGACATCAAATATTTGTACCAATCAGGGGCTCATGGTGACCGCCGCCACGATCCATATGTCATTGCTTGGTGCCGAGGGTCTGCGCAGAACCGCTGCCCGATGTCATGCGAACACCCGGAGTCTCGCGGCGAAGCTTGCTCAACTCGATGGTGTATCGATTGCGTTCGAGCAGTATTTTCATGAGGCGGTTATCTGTCTTGATCAACCGGTAGCGCCGGTACTTGAAGCTCTCTCGGCTCACGGGATTCTCGGTGGCTACGATTTATCTGACGACTATCCGGAACTGGGTAATGCAATGCTGGTTTGCGCCACAGATGCACGATCGGAACAGGAAATCGAGACCTATGTCACCTGTATGCGGGATGTGCTCGCAGGAGTGCAGGCGGTCTGATGAAAGAGCCGTTGATATTCGAGTATTCGCTTCCCGGCCGCCGGGGTCCTACGCATGCTCCTGACACCATGGATGCTATGGACGGCCTCCCTGCCGATGCGTTGCGGGACGAGCTTTCGGGTCTGCCGGAGGTATCCGAGTTGCAAACAGTCCGGCATTTTACCCGTTTGTCCCAGCAGAATTTTTCGATCGATACCCATTTTTACCCACTGGGTTCTTGCACGATGAAATATAACCCCAGGGTATGTAATCGGGTGGCGATGATGCCCTCGTTTATCAACCGCCATCCGTTGGGGCCGGAAGAGCATGGTCAGGGGTTTCTGCACTGTATGTTTGAGCTGCAGGACATGCTCAAGGCAGTAACGGGGATGACGGAAATATCCCTGACACCGATGGCGGGTGCCCAGGGTGAATTTGCAGGAGTTGCCATGATTCGTGCCTATCATCTGGCGCGTGGGGACACCGAACGACGGCAGATCATTGTTCCCGATGCTGCCCACGGAACCAATCCGGCAACTGCAACAATGTGCGGTTGTGAAGTGGTTGAAATCCCGACCATGGCTGATGGTGATGTCGATATCGAAGCACTGCGCGGTGTACTGGGCCCGCAGACAGCAGGCATCATGTTAACCAATCCTTCAACACTGGGCGTGTTCGAACGAAAGATTGAGACAATTGCAGCACTGGTACATGAAGCCGGTGGGCTGCTCTATTACGATGGCGCAAACCTCAATGCGATTCTCGGTCGGGCGCTGCCTGGTGATATGGGCTTCGATGTGATCCATATCAA
This sequence comes from Gammaproteobacteria bacterium, assembly GCA_024277915.1. Lineage (GTDB taxonomy): Bacteria > Pseudomonadota > Gammaproteobacteria > Steroidobacterales > JAJRUG01. The sequence goes on along the minus strand of JAJRUG010000009.1, from coordinate 22,069 downwards.
TCTGCACAAGACTTTTTCTACTCCGCATGGTGGTGGTGGTCCCGGATCCGGGGTCGTTGGCGTTAACGAAAGATTACAGCCTTACCTCCCGGTGCCAATCGTCGGGCGCAGGGAGATAAAGCACGGGAACGATCAGTACATCTGGCTTACCGGGAAGGAACGGCCGCAGAGTATCGGGCGGTTGTCAGCTTTCATGGGTAATGCCGGGATTTTGCTGCGTGCATGGGTATATATGCGTTTGCTGGGTGCCCGGGGGATGCTGCGGGTTTCGGAGTATGCAACCCTCAATGCCAACTACCTGATGGCCCGACTGGTGCAGGCCGGTTTTCAGGCTGCATACCCGGAGCGGCGAGCCAGCCATGAGTTCATTATTTCTTTAAAAGACATCGCCAGGGAAACGAGCGTCAATACCATGGATTTTGCCAAGGCATTGCTTGACCGTGGTTTTCACGCGCCGACTACCTATTTTCCGATGCTGGTTCCTGAATGCCTGCTGATCGAGCCCACTGAAACTGAAACCATGCAAGAGCTGGATGCGTTTGTCGATGCCATGGTTGAAATTCGCGATCTGGCATTGCGGGATCCGGAAGAGGTCAAAAAAGCCCCTCTATCTACTCCTGTACGCAGGCTCGATGATGTTCGCGCTGCCAGGCAACTGGATCTGGCCTGGCCTGGCCGATAGCCCTGATCTCCCACTAAAACGAATTAATAGAGGAAATACGACGTGTCAGCACTCATTTGCGGTTCTCTTGCCTATGACAACATCATGGTATTTGGTGGTCGATTCAAAGAGCAGATTTTGCCGGATCAGATTCATATTCTGAATGTATCTTTTCTGGTTCCGGAACTACGCCGGGAATTTGGTGGTTGCGCCGGAAACATTGCCTACAACCTGCATTTGCTGGGCGGTGATCCGCTCATGATGGCAGCGGTGGGCACCGATTTCGAGCCTTACCGTCAATGGATGCAGCGGAGCGGGATTGATGACTCACTAGTGACTGAAATCAAGGAGTCGCTGACGGCACAGGCATACATTACAACCGATCTGGATGATAACCAGATCACAGCATTTCACCCTGGTGCGATGGACTATTCTCACTCAAACAAGGTGCCGACAGATGCCGGTGTCACTATCGGAATCGTTTCACCGGATGGCCGTCAGGGAATGATCGATCATGCACAGCAACTGGCGGATGCAGGTATCCCTTTCATATTTGATCCCGGTCAGGGTTTGCCGATGTTTGGTGGTGATGATCTGCGCCGGTTTATTGATCAGGCTACATGGGTTGCGGTGAACGACTATGAAGGACAGATGCTGCAGGAGCGAACCGGGCTTGATCAGGCGGAGATTGCTGCACAGGTGGAGGCCTTGATTGTTACCCGCGGCAGCGAGGGATCACTGATCCATGTTGATGGCGAACAGCTGGATATCCCGGTTGCTACACCCCGGCAGATTCTGGATCCTACCGGATGTGGTGATGCCTACAGGGCAGGATTGTTATTCGGGATGATGCAGAAGATGTCGTGGCCGGACACCGGCAGGCTGGCCTCACTGCTTGGAGCCATAAAGATCGGGCACAGAGGTACCCAGAATCATCAGTTTGACCGTGCATCATTGATCACTGATTTCCAGGCGGCGTTTGGTTATGCGATTGATCTTGGCTAGGCTTTTTCCACCGCTGGTTTTATTGATACCAGGGGTTCTGGCCGGACTGCTTTTTGGCAGCGGGATGGTTTTGGGTGAAACAGGTCAGGGGCTTAATGGCGAAGCTACCGCGTGGAGCACGACACTGGAGCGGATTTCCACCGGGGTTGTTTCGATCAAGGTAGACAGTACGCGGGCATTTGATACTGAATGGAATTCATCTACCCAGGCGACCGGGTTTGTGGTGGATGCCGGGCAGGGACTGATACTAACCAACAGGCATGTCGTTACACCGGGACCAGTGCGTGCCGAAGCGTTATTCCTCAATCAGGAAGAGGTAGAGCTGACAGCGATTTATCGCGATCCGGTGCACGATTTCGGTTTGTTCCGCTACGATCCGGCCAAGCTGAAATACATTCAGCCGGCTGAACTGAAGCTGGTACCGGAAGCTGTGTCGGTCGGCCGCGAGATTCGTGTCGTTGGCAATGATGCCGGGGAGCAGCTTGCGATTCTCTCAGGCACCATGGCTCGCCTGCGGCGCAAGGCACCGGACTATGGTCGCGGGCGCTACAATGATTTCAACACCTTTTACATGCAGGCTGCTTCGGGCACTTCAGGCGGCTCATCCGGCTCGCCGGTCATTGATGTTGATGGCCAGGTGATCGGGCTCAATGCCGGGGGCAGCAGTCAGGCCGCCGCCAGTTTTTTCCTGCCACTGGACCGGGTCAAGCGGGCGTTGATGCTCATCCAGCAGGGACAGGCAGTCCCCCGTGGAACCCTGGCTACCATTTTTATACACCGGGCATTCGATGAGTTACGGCGGCTTGGTTTGCAGGACACGACCGAGGCAAGGGTTCGAAGCAGTGACAACGACCAGACCGGAATGCTGGTAGTCGATCAGACCATACCAGACAGCCCCGCTGATGGGCTTTTGCAGGTAGCGGATATCCTGGTTGAGGTCAATGGTGAACTGATCACGGGTTTCGTCCCGCTGGAAGTAATACTTGACGGGCAGGTAGGTCAGAGCATCACCCTGACAGTCGAACGCAATGGCGAAAGTATCAAGATTGAATTGCCGGTGATGAATTTGCATTCGATCACACCTGATGAGTATCTGGAGTTTGGTGATGCTGTGGTCAACAATCTGTCATACCAGCAGGCGCGTCATGCCAACCGGAAGCTGAGTGGAGTCTATGTTGCAAAACCCGGTTTCGTTCTGGGTTCTGCCGGGATTCCGCGCGGCAGCGTTATCGTCGGGGTAGGTGAGGCAGAGATAGGTAACCTGGACGATCTCGAGAGCGCCCTGGATAAACTGGCTGACCGGGAGCGTGCTTCGATCCGGTTTTTTTCATTCGATGATTTCACAACCAGTAAAATACGCGTCATCAGAATGGATCGTCGCTGGTATTCAGCTGTGAGATGTACCAGAGATGATGTGCTGGGAGTCTGGCCCTGCCGGGAGTTATCAGCCGGTCCTGAACCGCAGCCGATCAAAGCCGGGTCAACGAGTTTCATTCGACAGTCTGATGCAAAAGCCCGAAAGCTGGCGCCATCGCTGGTACTGGTCAACTACGATATGCCTTATGCAGTCTCCGGTGTTTCGGACCGGCATTACTATGGCACGGGCGTTATAGTTGATGCAGACCGGGGCTACGTCGTTGTGGACCGTAATACGGTTCCCGAGGCGATGGGTGATGTGCGACTCACTTTCGCCGGCTCGCTGGAAATACCCGGTCGGGTTGTCTATATCCATCCTGCACACAATCTGGCAATGGTCGCATATGATCCGCAGCTGATAGGGGATACACCTGTCAGGTCGGCTCGACTCAGTGCGGATACACCGGAACCAGGTGATAAATTGTGGGTGATTGGTTTGCGGGGCGATAGCAAACTTGTTCACCGCGCGACCGAAGTGGCCTCAATCGAGCCGGTATTTTTCCCGATGTCCCGAACCATGCGTTTTCGGGATACCAATCTGGAAACCCTTGATCTGGTCAACGGGCCGAAAGATATCGACGGGGTTGTCGTGGGTCGTCGTGGCGAGGTGGTGGCATTATGGTCCAGCTTCAGTTTTCAGACCGGTGGCGAGACCCGGCAAATGAACAAGGGGGTACCAGCGGAGCTGGTGCAGGAGTTGCTGGAACTGGTCAGAGACAAAAAACCTCTGTACTCACTCGAAGTGGAATGGCGACAAATGCCTCTGGCGAGTGCACGAAAGCTGGGCTTGCCTGATTACTGGGTAGAGCGCCTTGAGGCCCATGACAAGGAGCGCCGCCAGGTGCTGGCTGTCATGCGGACAATACCAGGTACCGCTGCCGGTCGCGAGTTGCAGCCAGGTGATTTGTTACTGAGCATTGATGGCCAGCCGGTAACCCGATTCCGGGAAATGGAACATGCCGTTCAGAAAAAATCGGTTGCCTTGCAGATATTGCGCGACAAGCTTGTTCGGGACATCGTTCTGGATACCGAAGAACTGGATGGACGTGGCATTCGTCGCGCCGTGATGTGGGGTGGTGCGCTATGACAGGCTCCCTATCGCGACATGGCTGCACAAAGAGGTGTCGAGTCTGACGGGGTGTATATATCCTATTTTGGTTACGGGTCACCTGCATCGCGATTTGGCTTGTTCGCCGGGCGTCGCATCGTGCAGGTGGATGGCGTAGTCGCAGCGGATCTTGATGAGTTCCTGGAGATGGTTTCCGGGAAAAAAGATGGTGAGTCGGTGCGCCTGACGACTGTCACTACCAACAACAATGTTGACGTGATCACCCTGAAGCTGGATAAAACCTACTGGCCGGCATATGAGATTGTTTTCGAGAATAATGATTGGCGCCGCGTGCCGATCGACTGAATCAATATGCCAACTGACCTTTACCATTCTTGTCCGAGCTATGGACGGATCCCGGCGAACATCCACGTCGGCTGGGGTTATACTGTGCAAAGAAACCACCACATTGTCAGGAATGCACGATAGATGCAGCAGGGATATCAGCCATGGATTCATCACTAAGAGAAAAAATAGGTAACGAGCGTCGCCGATTAAGAAAGGTCCGTCAGGCATTGTCGGCCGCTTTGACAGACGGTTCGGCAGGCAATGAGAAATTTGTGCCTTTTTATATTGCCATTGCCAACTATTTCGAAGCATCAATGGGCAGATTGCACATTCAGGATGTTCGAATGGGCGAGATGATCAAGGAAAAGCTGGGTGACGCTGATCCCAAAGTACAGCTGGCACTCAAAGAGCTGGATGACCGGCTCAGCGGCAACCAGATACACCTGAAAAATTTTCTGCGCAGCCGTGAAGAGCTGGAGATATCAGGTACTGAGGGTCTGGAGAACTTTGAGCAGGTCAGCAACGCATACACCGATTACATTACCTCCAGCATGGGTCACCATGGTGCCACGACTGAACTGGCCGCAGATTTGTTCAGTCAGGAAGACTGGGTCTACATGGCGGGTATTACCGATGAGGACATGGAGCGTGAGGAGCGGTTGTTTGAAACTGTATTCAACGCGTTGCCCGCAGGACTGGAGATTCCGGAGGACTAATGTCCTCGCTACGGATAGCTCATACCTATGACATAGGGTCTTTCGCAGCGATGAAAGCACTCCTGGGGAGCCGGGGAGTTACGGCTTTGGACCTGGCGATTGGCGGGCATCTGGCAATCGCTGGTGCAGATCAGGGCTATTTCATCGAGGTCGTACCAGACGACAGGCTCAGGGCATGTCAGATTCTTCGGGACAACGATCTTGGCAAGTACCTGCTGGACACATGACCTGACAAACGAATGAAGCTCGAGCGCAATAGTCGAAACTTAGTTATGCCATGCGCCCCGATACAGAAACCCCGCAGCAAACCAAGGCCTGTTCTGTCCGATCCCTTTTTGAAGGGAATAAAGCGGACCGCAGGGAGCCATCCCGTCAAAAAGGGATCGGACAGAACAGGCCGGATCATTGGCACGGTATTATTAGCCATGGCGTGACCTGCTCCAAAGCTAAAATGGCGGTACGCCCCCGAGGCCAGGTGCTGCTGACCTTTGCCGCGGATGGCTCCCTGCGGTCCGCTTTACTCCGCCGCAAAGGTCAGCAGCACCTGGCCTCTGAGATCAATAGTAAATTTCGGCTTTCGCTGAGCAGGAATGTGCCAGGCGCTATCAGCTGGCGGGTTTGATCGCCGGGTGCAGGAATGTCACACCGTTTGTATCTGCAGCCTCGATCTGTGAAGCCTTGTATTGTTTGACCCAGGCAGGGAAGCTTTCAGCTGGCATTGGCCGGGCAATCAGATACCCCTGAGCGCGTTCGCATCCCTGTGCAGTCAGCCAGTCCAGGGCTTCTTGTGTTTCAACACCCTCAGCAAGCACCTCAAGACCAAGACTATGTCCCAGCTCGACTGAGGCGCGAACAATTGCCACATCAGCCCGGTTGCCCGGCAGATCCATGATGAACGATCGATCAATTTTGACTTCATCGGCCGGCAGGTTCTTGATTTGAGCCAGTGATGAATAACCTGTGCCGAAATCGTCAATAGATACTTTAATCCCGATTTCCCGCAAGCATTCCAGCACCAGTTTGGCGTGAGAAAGGTCGCTGACCAGTGCTTCCTCGGTGATTTCCAGAATCAGCTTATGAGGATCCAGGTCGTGATCACGAAGTAGCTCAAGAATTAGACAGGGCAGATTGCGATCCAGCAGGTCCCTACCGGACAAGTTGACTGAAACAGGAAGGTTGATGCCTTCCTCCTGCCAAAGTCGACATTCCCGGATCGAAGCAGCCAGAGCCCAGTGGGTGATCAAGGAGATATTCCCGGACTTCTCGGCAATGGGTATGAATTCACCGGGAGGCAAAAACCCGAGTACCGGGTGATCCCAGCGAACCAGCGCTTCTGCACCGCAGACAACGCCGATACCAAGGTGAATTTTGGGTTGCAGGAATAGTTTCAACTCGTCACCGTTTACTGCCCGGCGCAGATCCCCGAGAATAGTCAGCTGACGCAGATGGCAGGTTTCCTGGCCTTCCTCATACCGGTGAATTCCGTCCTGGGCTTGCTTGGCATCATTTTTTGCAACTGTTGCCCGGAGCACCAGCTGATCAGGGATTTTTCCGTGATCAGGGAAAGCGCTGATACCGATGCTTGCATCGAGACTGATATTGACGTTTCGGACGCCGAGCCCCCCTTCGATGCTGCGGAGTAACTCATTGGCAGCCAGTTCGGCCGCTTCAATATTGGTATCTTTCATAACGACCAGGAAATTGTCGGCTTCCAGCCTGGCCAGTGTATGTTCTGATTCCAGGCCAGCACGTAACCGCTCGGCAGCCTGGCATAGCAGGGCATCACCGAACTCATGGCCCAGCGAGGAACCGATATCGTCGAAACTGTCGAGATCAATAATCAGGATGCTGACCGGTTCCTGTGTGTTCTGTGCATTGTCGATGATCTCCGTCAGCCGCTGCATTCCCAGAATGCGGTTGGGGAGACCGGTGAGTACATCAAACTGTGCCTGGTAAGTGATATGTTCTTCCCGCTCAGCGAGTATCTGCTGCATGGCATTGAAGGCTTTGGCCAGTTCGGCCAGCTCACCTTTCCCGCTGATATTGATTGGAGCACCGTAGTCGCCAACGCTTATTGTTTGTGCCGCGTTAATCAGTTTTCTTAATCGTTGCGTCACTTTCGTGGAAAGTACCAGCGCTCCGCAGAATGCAATGCCCAGCATGAACAAACCAAGTGAAATCATTACATTTCGATGAGCACGGTAGGGCGCCATTGCTGCAAACATTGATTTGTGCAGCACTACACTAACGCCACTGGAGGCATACAAGTATGGTATTTCCAGCGCAAGAGACCGGATGTCACCGATACTCATCGATTCTGATTTGCTGGATCGGGCGGGCCGGTTCAGATCGGCAAGCCCTTTCGCCAGTGCTTCATCTGCAACATGTAATGAGCTCCCAAGCACACGAACAGAATTGCCTTCGCGAAGAGCCAGTGCAATGTTGAGCCCGGTATAGGTCGCCATTGATTGTGCCAGTTCATCACTGATGAGAAACCCCATCGATAACCACAGAAGATGCTCGGGTGACTTAATGGGGACGGTAAGCATTTCCCACGACTGGTCGCCGGACGAAACTACCGAGCGAGCCATCCCGTCCGCTTCGGTGTAATCGATTAATTCGAGCATGCCCGGTAGATCCCGGGCGATGGTATTGGTAGTGGCGACGACCTGGCCGGCATGGTCAAGCACCAGTGCCCGATCAGCACCCACGCGCTTCCCGTGTATGGCCAGCAGTTTGCTGATCAGCATTGTGTCCTGCGACTCTATAGCGGCTACCAGCCCGGGGTCAGCTGATGCAGCCCGAAGAAAGTTTTTCAGCCGGGTGGCACGAACATTCATCAGTCGCTCGAATAGCTCAGCACCGGTTGTGAGTTCTTTTTCCGTTCGTACAGATACTTCCTCGTTCGCGGTGACTAACACAGTTCCAATCGTGCCGGCCTGCGTTAACAATACGATTACGGCAACACCCGCCAGAATTTTGAAGCGCAAGCTGTGCATTAGTTCGATGGTGTTCGCCCGGGTAAAGAATTCGCTAACATCCTAGAACTAAACAGGAAATGTTGGCGTGCGATGGATCACGAACCCATCAGACAGTCATCTTGGGTTATGTTAAATATCAGCGTCTGGCGATCAGTAGCGCAATGCCACCTGCCATTATTCCGAGCGGCAGCAATGCGAGCAGATTCAACATCTGCCAGCCGACCAGGCTGATCAGCCACCCGGCCAGCAAGGACGCGATGGCCATGATGCCGAACATACTGAACTCGTTGAGCGCCTGGACTTTAAACCGTTCCGAGGGTTGGTAGGTTTGGGTCAGCAATGTGGTACTCGCAATAAATAGCAGATTCCATCCAAGCCCCAGGGCAACCAGCCCGCCCCAATAGTGGATGATCTCATTGCCCGACAGCGAAAAGAGTATGCACAGGCTTTCGATGATAAGGCCGGCACTGAGCATCTTTGTGATACCCATGCGCGCAATAATCCACGCGCTGGCAAGTGATGGCAGGTACATCGCCAGAACATGGCCTTGAATAACCATGGCGGTAGCTTCAACTGAGTGTCCGTCCAGAACATGCATACTGAGCGGCGTTGCGGTCATGATCATTGACATGACTGCATAGGCGCCGGCAGCCATGATGATCGCAACGATAAATTTGGGCTGACGTGCGAGTACTTTCATGGGTCGCTGAGGGAGGGCATCTGCTGGTGCATCGACCACCTGCTCCTGGTAGGCAATCAGGCACACAATGCACAGAGCATATATTGCAGCGACGGCCATGAATGAACCTGCAAACTCTACTTCCAGCCACCAGCGGGCATGTACCGCTAACCAGGGTCCCGTCACTGCTCCGGCAAGAGTGCCCATCATCAATATTCCGATGGCCTTGCTTACCTGCTCGGTGGCTACGCTTTCGGCCGCAGCAAATCGATATTGTGCGATCAACGCGAGGTTGGTGCCCATCAGGAAACTGGCTGTGCAAAAAAAGATAAAGTTACCGGCTGTGACAGCCTGGACGGCAAGCAGAGAGCCTCCCGCCGCCACGATGCAACCTGTAATGAAACCAGCCCGGCGACCCACGCGTTGCATGAAAAGTGCAGCCGGTATCGTTGCAGCAGCTATGCCCAGTACGCCGAAGGTAACAGGGAGCGTGGCCATGCTCGCATTCGGCGCCAGATCTGCTCCGATAATACCCGCTAGTATGACCATCGTAACCTGGCCAAAAGACCCCAGGAATTGGGCGATAGTCAATACGAAAACGTTACGCATGGCGATAATTTTTTGCGTTCATACGATAGCGCAGCGACAATAGCAGCCTTCCACGCTCTTCGGCCACTGTGTTTATGAAAAAATACCTGATGGATGTCTACGAACGCCTGGTTCTTGGACACGCTTTTGCAGCATTGGTGGTTTTGGTTGCGGTAGCCGGTTTTTTCGCCTGGCACGCAACTGAATTCAAACTGGATGCTTCCGCTGATACCTTGCTGCTCGAGAATGATCAGGATCTCCGTTACTACCGGGGAACACGGGCACGTTATGGATCCGATGACTATCTGCTGATTACCTATACGACCACAGAGGATCTGTTTGCGCCTGAAAGCCTGAAAGATATTCAGGTGCTAAGGGACAAGCTTGCGGGCCTGGCGAATGTCGAATCTGTTATTACCATTCTTGATGTACCGTTGGTGAACAGTCCAAGGACGTCATTCCGGGAGCTGCAAAAGGAAGTACCGACACTGCTCAGTGACCGAACCGATGTAGCCCTGGCACGCATCGAGCTGACACAAAGCGCGCTTTACAGCGACCTGATCATGAGCAGGGATGGTCTAACAACCATGCTCTTGCTGACGTTTCGTGAAGATCCGCAATACCGTACGCTGGTTTCCCGGCGCGCACAGTTGAGAGAGCAGGATCTTTTTTCGGGTCTCTCGGTCGTTGAAACTGCGGAGCTGGAGGATCTGGGTCACCAGATCAGGGATCAGCGTGTGATCAGAACCACAGCGCAGCAGGCTGATATCGCCACAATCCGTACGATACTGGACCCCCATCGTTCTGCAGCGGAAATCCACCTGGGCGGCTTGCCGTTGATTGTTTCCGACATGGTTTCCTATATCAAACATGATGTCACAGTGTTCGGCGCCGGCATTCTGGTCTTTCTTGTATTGTTGCTGGCACTGATTTTTCGCCGACCACGATGGGTGGTTCTGCCTTTGTTGTGCTGTACGCTCGCCGTAGTGGTGATGATGGGAGCGCTTGGCATAATCGATTGGCCTGTGACGGTCGTATCGGCCAATTTTGTCGCATTACTGCTGATTTTCAGTCTTTCCATCACGGTTCACCTGGTCGTGCGCTATCGGGAACTTCATGCGCTAAACCCCGGCAGAGATCAGTTTTGGCTGGTGAGTAGCACGGTACGGGATAAATTGCGTCCATGCCTGTATACGACTGCCACCACGATGGTTGGATTTGGCTCTTTGCTGGTAAGCGGGATCCGTCCGGTGATCGATTTTGGCTGGATGATGGTGATTGGCATGCTGGTTATATTTGTGCTGGCATTTACCCTGTTTCCTCTGGGCCTGATGTTGTTGCCCGCCGGGTTGCCTCATGAACGAAGGGACTTTACCGGCCGGATCACGAATTATTTTGCCCGCTTTATTGAGCACTTCGGGAAATTGACGGCAGGATTGTTTTTGGCACTGGGGCTGATCAGTGCCTGGGGTATTTCAACGCTGACCGTCGAAAACCGGTTCATCGATTATTTCAAGGAATCGACCGAGATCTATCAGGGTATGATCACGATCGATGAAAAACTGGGTGGCACCACTCCTTTCGACGTGATTATTGATGCGGATCCGGAGTTTCTTGCTGCTCGTGCTGCGGATGCCCAGGGCACATCCGGGACGGTTGATGATGAGTTCGCTGATGAATTCGGGGACGAATTTGCAGATGAATTTGCAGATGAAGGTGATCTTGGCTCGAGCAGTTACTGGTATAACACCTATCGTCTCGGACAGGTGCATGAGATACACGAGTATCTGGAAAGTTTGCCGGAGACAGGCAAGGTTTTATCCATGGCTACAACCTTAAAAACCCTGCAGGTTCTCAACGATGACGAAGAGCCGAGTACATTTTTCCTGTCTCTTTTGTATCAGCGACTTCCAGAGGGCATCAAAAAGGTGATGTTTTCTCCGTATATGTCCGAAGATGGCAACCAGATGCGGTTCTCCGTACGAATCTTTGAGTCTGATCTGACGCTCCGGCGCGCCGAGCTGCTGCAGAAGATTCGCCAGCAACTCGTATCAGAGTTCGGAATCGCCGATGAAAGAATTCACCTGACGGGAATGCTGGTTCTCTACAACAACGTACTGCAAAGCCTGTTTCGATCACAGATATTGACCATCGGGGTCGTGTTTGTTGCGATCATGCTGATGTTCGTTACTTTGTTTCGGTCTGTCAGAATTGCTTTTATCGCAATCGTTCCAAGTATGCTGGCCGCCGGGTCAGTGCTGGGCATGATGGGCCTTTTGTCCATACCGCTCGATGTTATGACCATCACGATCGCTGCTATCAGCATTGGTATAGGTGTCGATCATTCGATTCACTATGTTCACCGGTTCATTGATGAGTTTTCGAAAGACCGGAGCTATCTTGCAGCCATTGAGCGGTGCCATAAAAGTATTGGTCGCGCCATTTACTACACATCGGTTATTATCATTGCAGGCTTTTCGATGCTGTCGCTTTCCAGCTTTATCCCGACTATCTACTTCGGGCTATTCACCGGATTTTCCATGTTGATCGCACTGGTTGCCAATCTGACCCTGTTGCCGCTGTTGTTGAGATGGTTACGACCGATATCGTAGGAGCAGGTGTTTCGCTACCGGCGCCTATCCTCGGGATTGAACCACCTATACTGGTTGAATCGTCGTGCCAATCGTCCGGCATCGCCTGTCCGGTCTCTTTTTGACGGAATGGCTCCCTGCGGTCCGCTTTATTTCCTTCAAAAAGAGATCAGACAGGCGATGCCTTGGTTTGTCGCGAGGTTTCGGTATCGGGGGGGGATGATGCTGCGCTCCGGCGCTGATGGTGATATCAAGTCTTGGTGATCACAGCTACCGTTCAGGTTGCCCGTCTACTCTCGGTGTGCAGAGCATTGGCCAGTAAACCCATGCAAACAGCACGAATGCCGTTATCCAGCCAAAGGCGGAAATATCCAGTATTAGCAGGCTATCCGCATCGGTCAGTGGGCCGAATACCCTCATGACTACAGCCAGTCCCAATATCAGATAGCTCAGGATTGTTAAACGCGCGACATGCAGTGCTCTGCCGGTGTGGGCGAGGCCGACCCTTGTTCCGATGGCAACAATCATTCCACCAATGCCTCCCATGGCGAGCGCATGAATGGCCAGTGTTCGTGGGAACACTGCTCCGAGTGAGCTCAAGCCGAGTAAGGCATATCCGAATACAAACCACAGATAGGCAATGTGCAGTACAGCCAGCAAGGGCTCACTGAGAACCGCCCGTGTTTTCCAGCGAGCCAGGCGCAGGCCATGGATTGTGGCGGTCATCATCAGCAGGATTCCGGTGACAGGTGTTGCCGGCCAAAAACTGTCTGCAATTCCAGCAGCGGCGGTGACCGGAATGATCAGGGATTCGATTGCAGGGGATATGTGCGGTGTTGTCGTTGATCCCTTTGCCCGTAGCCAGTTGCCGGAAAATGCCGGAATGATCCGGCCACCCATCACGGTGATCAGGATCAGGAACAGATGTAGTAGCAGGTATAGAGGCGCGCGATCTGATATCGCATCAATCCCAAGTGGCGCCAGATGGTATAAAACGTTCGCGCATGTGATCAGTCCCAAAAGAACTACGATCTGGTAATTGCGCTTGCTGGCACCGCCAATGATCTCGCGCCCCGCCAGAATCGTCAGCAACACCGGGAAGGACAGGTCTGTTACCGCAACAGTGATTGCAGGCAATAGTCCGGACAGGCTCATTGCCAGACGTCCGGCAAACCATGTGACGACCAATATCCCTAACAAAGGTCCCTGAACCGGCGGGCGTCCCGTCCAGGTAGCGACTGCCGTCAGAATGAAGCCGCCAACTGCCGCGCCTGCGAACCCCAGCAGCATTTCATGGGCATGCCATGATGTGATGTCAGCCGGCAGCGTCCACCATGAGATTCCATGCTGTGCGGCAATCCAGATGGTCATCGCCAGTACAGCGAACAGACTGCCAAGCAGAAAAAATGGTCTGAACGCGAAATTCAGAATAGTCCAGGGTGCTCCGGCCACTATGGTTTGATCCGCGCTTTTCTGAATGGTACCACCGGACCGGGGAGAGGCTGAAGTATCGGGTGATGCAGATCGCGGGCCGTGAGCGAGGTTTCCAGCTTTTGTTCCAGCCAGCCTATCAAAGGCTGCCAGCGGGTCAGATCCTTGGTGACTCTCGAGGGCACCATTTCATGGATAGACAGGCCTTCCTCGGCCGAACGGACATAGTTCTGGCTGTCTCTAAGAACACCGACAACCGGGATAGAAAGGCAGTCCAGAAATAACATCAATTTTCTGTAAGCCAGGGTGTTTTCTCTGACCCGGTTTGCGATGACGCCCAGCCGACCCATACGACGGCTGACTTTCGCTGTCAGCAACAGATGGGCAACCAGTCTTGAGACGGCGTGTACATCAATGTTTGACGGTAGTACCGGCACCAGGATGGCGTGAGCGCCCCGGGTAAAATCCACCAGCTCCTGTGCAGGCACTGCTGCGGGTGTGTCAATAACAAGATAGCGGATATCATGTGGAACCCGCAGTTGCCAGCTTCGCGTCGTGACCATGCTGGTTGTATAGGCGACGATACCGTGAATGGCAGGATAGTGTGAGGGACGTTTTTCCAGCCACCGGGTTGATGATCCCTGCGGGTCACAGTCCATTAATGCAACGGGGCGTTGCCGGGATGCGAGATAACCCGCCAGGTTAATCGCCAGTGTGGTTTTTCCTGATCCGCCTTTGGGGTTAAGCACAACAATCTTCCGCAGTTCACGGTGGCCGGGGACATTCAACATCATCCCGTACTCCTGCCGGCAGGAATATTGGAGATGCTCTGTGGCTCTGAAAATGTGATCATGAGCACTTATGAGTTCAAATACTTCACCTGAACAATATACCGGGCAGTCATGCCGGGTAAATCTGATGGCGCACAGCCCGTGAGTCGATCCCTGTGAATCGATCATTCGGTCCGCTGCGGGCACTGGTCTCTTTCATCCGACCCTATACTGGCACACTGGTCATTGCGATGCTGGCGCTGATTATAGCATCCGGTGCGCTGTTGGCACTGCCTGTTGCCGTTCGCTATGTCATAGATGTTGGAATGGCGGGGCAGGATGGTGCCACGATCGACCGGTATTTCCTCTGGCTGCTTGGGGCAACGGTGTTATTCGGCACTTTCTCCTCACTGCGGTTCTACTTTGTCAGCTGGCTTGGAGAGCGAGTGGTTGCTGATATTCGCAATGCGGTTTTCAGCCACATTATTCGTATGGATCCGGCCTTCTTTGAAGTGACCAAAACCGGAGAAGTGCTTTCCAGGCTGACTACGGATACCACTCTCATACAGTCAATTTCCGGTGTAGGGATTTCCATTGCCCTGCGATCATCGCTGCAACTGGCAGGTGGCCTGATAATGCTGATGATCACCAGTCCGAGGCTGACCGGGATGATCATCGTGCTGGTGCCGCTGGTTCTTGTCCCGATTATTCTGATCGGCCGTCGTGTCAGGGTGCTGTCCAGAGCGAGCCAGGACCGCATCGCAGATAGCAGCGGGATGGCGGGCGAGACGCTGAATGCGGTAGAAATTATCCAGGCGTTTACATCGGAAGACCAGCAATCCCGACGATTTGCCGTTGCTGTAAAGGAAGCATTTACTACCTCTATAAGCAGAATTCGTGTCCGGGCGCTGATGACTGCGGCGGCTATTCTGTTGCTGTTCACTGCGTTGATCGTTGTATTGAGATTCGGTGCTCATGAAGTACTCGCCGGGGACATGTCTGCCGGACAACTGGGTCAGTTCGTTCTTTATGCAATGTTTGTAGCGACGGGCGCTGCTTCCCTGAGCGAGATGTGGGGAGAAGTGCAAAGAGCGGCGGGAGCAGCGGAACGCCTGATGGAGTTGCTTGATGCCGAGCCGCAAATAAAAGCCGTTAGTACTCCGGTTGATATGCCTGAGCCGGGTGCCGGCTCGATCCGGTTTGAACAGGTTTGCTTTTCTTATCCCTCCCGACCTGATGATGCGGCGATCAAGAATTTCAGTCTTGATATTGCACCTGGGTAAACAATCGCGTTTGTAGGCCCGTCTGGTGCTGGAAAATCGACAGCTTTCCAGCTATTGCTGCGTTTCTATGACCCTCTATCGGGAACTATAAGAATAGACGGTGTGAATATCGCAACAGCACGCCCGGAAGATGTTCGCCGTCGTATCGGGCTGGTGCCACAGGAGACAACGATATTTGGCGCATCTGCACGCGAGAATATTCGGTTTGGCAATCCGGCCGCCAGTGATTCACAAATCGAAGAGGCAGCCCGGGCGGCAGCGGCGGATGAGTTTATCAGCCGATTGCCCGATGGCTATGATACGTTTCTCGGCGAACGGGGTTCCCGGCTTTCCGGCGGACAGAAACAACGTATGGCCCTGGCACGCGCAATTCTGAAGGATCCTCCGATATTGCTGCTGGATGAGGCGACCAGTTCGCTGGACGCGGAAAGTGAACGTGCTGTGCAGGTAGCGCTGGAAGGGCTGATGAAAAACCGCACTACAATCATTATTGCCCATCGGCTGGCGACTGTGCTTAAAGCTGATCGAATTGTTGTGATGGACCATGGCCGGATTGTGGATGTTGGCAGGCATGAAGAAATCGTGCGCCGAACCCCTCTTTATGCGCGTCTGGCAGAATTGCAGTTCGGGGAAGGCTATGAAGATATGTAGACCGGCACCATAGACCTGAACTTGCACGATCCCCCTGACGGTGGCTATGATCAGCCGGCTTCTATAGTGGCGGGGATACCATGGTAGAAAAACACGGTGACGACACCGACAAAGCGGCTGCAGTTCCGTTTGTCGCCCCATGTCGCCAGCTCGCTCCTTTTGCACCTGTTGGCTGGTTGCGCCTTGGCTGGGCAGATATGCGGCGAGCCTGGCCGGAGAGCATTACCTACGGGGTTTTGATGTGCCTGCTTAGCTGGCTGATCAGCCTGCTGGCCTACCAGATGGGAAACTATGGTCTTCTGCTGGGCGTTTTGTCCGGGTTTGTTTTTCTCGGCCCGGTTCTGGCCATCGGGCTTTACTCCATCAGTGCAGCACTGGAGAGGCAACAAAAAACCTCTCTTCGCCGGACATTGCGCGCAGAAAAGCGGCACATCGGCAATGTGATGATCTTCGCACTGATCCTGCTCGTGTTGTTCCTGGTTTGGGCGCGGGCAGCATCCATGGTGCATATTTTCTTTCCAATTGAATTTCAGCAGAACTGGCGGGCCATCGTCACCTTTCTGGGTATTGGTTCGGCGGTGGGGGCTGTATTTGCCGGCATCACGTTTATGATCAGTGCCTTTTCCCTGCCAATGATTGTGCACCGGGATGTTGATGCGGTGACGGCAGTTGTCTCAAGTATTAATGCAGTATTGCGTAATAAGCTGGCGATGCTGGTTTGGAGCCTGTTGATCCTGCTGGCGGTAGTGGTGGGGTTTGCCACTGCGATGTTAGGTTTTGTGATTACACTGCCAGTGATTGGTTTTGCTACCTGGCACGGCTATCTTGAGACGATTGATGCCAGTGAGTTTCCCCGGCACAAAGAAGGGGTTACTTCAACAGCAAGACCCGGGGAAGATTAAAGAGCCTGCCAGGTGAACCGCTAGGCTTTTGTGGAAATAAAAGCGCCTCGTGAACGCTGGAATTGCAAGGTGAGAAATTCTACTCCGACCAGCCATCTGGGTCGTGATTCATTGATGTCTTTCTCGCAATAAACAACTTTTGCAACCGAGTTCCCAAGGTGACTGCTTATTTTTAACAGCTGATTCTTCACAATGGCAGTATCTGTGGCAAACCTCATGCCACTAAGCGAGATATCCATCAGTCGGCCGGTATGTGGCAATGGCTGGGGCCACTGAGAACAAAAACTGATTGTTTTATCGCTGGGGATACGCTCGATTGCCCGTTGCCAGTCCGGGTTTGCCTGGGCTATCGCATCATCAGTCTTCTGCTGTACCCGGAACAAAGGTGCCTCACAGTCCCTGCAGATACTGTCCGGTTCGATTCCATGTCGACCATGTAGCGCCTTGCAAAATGGACAGATATCTTCCTTCGTGAATATCGCGGTAGCATACAGACTGATTTCTGCAGCAGGGTTTACCTGGCTCCGGGCACGATCAGGGGCTTTTTTCCTGGCTATCTTGCGATCAATATGCGCCTCATTCTGGAGCTTCAGGTCATATTGCGAGCGTTTTTCAGGATTCGACAGAGTGGCATAGGCCTGATTGATCAGGGATGCTTCGCTGTGGTCTCCTCCCAGGTCAGGATGTTTTTTCATCGCCTGCATCAGGGTTTTATAGCTGGAACGAATGATCTCGTCCGGCGCATTCGGCAGAACATGCAGGATATTGTAGTAAGTTCTGGGCTGATTCTGACTCATGGCTACACTATCGTACGCCGCAAAACTATTCTTTAACCGGAACTGCGTTGCATTGCTACAAACCGTCTGGTATCAGTGAGCTATAGAATTACAAGGACACCGCCATGATAGCCCTGAAAAAATTACAATTTTTCCTGTGTGCCGGATGCCTGATCATTACAGGCTGCCAGAATCCCGCCCAATCCACAGGCCCATTCACCGGTCAGGCCGCAGAGGTTGCTGCGTTGATCAGCAAGCAGGCATTGATCCCCCCGATACAGGAATTATCGGCTGATCGCTACGAGGGCAGGGGCACCGCTTCTGCCGGCGGGTTGCTCACACGAACCTACCTGACCGGTCAATTGCAGGCAATGGGCTATCAGCCTGCAGCCGCTGATGGCAGCTGGGAGCAACCATTCGATGTTATCGGTATCAATGCCGCTGTGCCGGAGCGCTGGTCATTCATCAAAGGTGACAGGCAACTGGTGCTCAATCGCTGGGATCAATTTGTGGTATCAAGCGGTGTTCAGCAGGAGTCGGCCCGCGTTACCGATGCGGAGCTGGTATTTGCCGGATATGCTATTCAGGCACCCGAATATGACTGGGATGACTTCAAGAGCCCGGATGGCGAAGATAACAGCCTGACCGGCAAGGTGCTGTTAATCGTTAACAACGACCCGGACTGGGATCCGGAATTGTTTGCCGGTGATACCCGGCTGTACTACGGACGTTGGGACTACAAGTATGCCAGCGCTGCCAGACAGGGTGCTGCAGGGGCAATCATTATCCATACAGCCGCATCAGCCGGTTACCCCTGGCAGGTGGTCCAGACCGGGTGGACCGGGGTGCAGTTCGAGTTGCCTGATGAAGGTGAACCACGCGTCCAGTTGACCGGTTGGGTGACCGAAGATTCCGCCCGGCAACTCGTTGAAATGTCCGGGCTGAACCTCGACGAATTACTGGCAGCCGCAAAGCAGCGTGATTTTCGACCCGTACCTCTGGGTATCACCACATCACTGGTTCTGGAAAACAGCATGAGCCAGGCGAGAACTGCCAATGTTCTGGGCATTCTGGAAGGCAGCGACCCGGTGTTGAAAGACGAGGTGGTGATCTACACCGCACACTATGATCATTTGGGGATTGGCGAGCCGGATGATACGGGTGATCGCATTTACAATGGCGCTCGGGACAATGGTGTGGGTGTTTCCCAGGCTCTTGCTATCGCAAGTTCATTTGCCGCACTCGATGAGAGGCCACGCCGGTCTGTGATGTTTCTGTTTGTTGCGGCTGAGGAACAGGGACTTCTGGGCTCAGAATATTTCGCTGGTCACCCGACAATAGAACCGGGCAAAATAGCTGCCAATATCAATTTTGATTCCGGAAATATCTGGGGAGAAACCCGCGATGTCACCCTGATAGGTATGGGCAAGTCTTCTCTTGATAAAGTCGCCCTTGCGGTGACCGGACATCAGGGGCGCGTACTGAAACAGGATCAGTTTCCACACCGCGGGTCGTTCTACCGCTCCGATCAATTCAATCTGGCCAAGATTGGTGTCCCTGCGCTGTACTTCAAATCAGGGACAGATTTTGTCGGGCGGCCGGAGGGCTGGGGGAGAGAGCAGATAGAAATCCACGAGGCAGTGAAGTACCATCAGCCCAGTGACGAGCTGGATGATAGCTGGGCATTTGAAGGGATGGTCGATGATGCCCTGCTTGGATTCTGGGCAGGATGGATGATCGCCAACGCGGATGAGATGCCGGTCTGGAATCCGGGTGATGAATTTGAGGCGGCACGTCTGCGCGCCATTGCCGAAGTTTCAAAATAACCCGCATGGATAATCGCCATGATCTGAAAGTGATTCTTGAATCGCGTTTACCCATAGTTCTGGTAGAAACACATGATGAAACACGGTTTATTGAGCTGCTCAAGGGTATTGTCACTGCGGCATCACGTGATCGCTATCAGCCGCTTTACCGGTGGGTTGTTACCAGCGGCCTTCAGCGCATTGATATTGATATGCCCCCCCAGCCGCTCAATTCCGAGCCAGGGAAAGTACTGCGGCATATTCTTTCGGTAGAGCAACCGGGCATCTACGTACTGCTGGATTTTCATCCCTACCTTGAAGATCCTGTTCATACACGGCTGTTAAAAGACATAGCACTTGGAATGCCTGGCGGCTCTCGAACCGTAATTCTGGTGAGTCATGAACTGGCATTGCCTTCGGAACTGGAACAGCTATCGGCTCGTTTCGAAATGGCTTTGCCCGGGGACAACGAGCGGGCGATGATTGTTACCACTGCTGTGGATGAATGGAACCAGTCGAATTCAGGGTTGGTCAAGGTGGACAAAACCGCTTTCGATCTGCTGGTGTCGAATCTTTCCGGTCTGACCCGGGCAGATACGGAACGTCTGGCCAGAAATGTAGTACGCGATGGGGTCATTGGTGAGGCGGATCTGCCGGCAGCCATGCAGGCAAAGTACCAGTTGCTGAACCGGCAGGGTGTCCTTTCCTACGAGTACGAGACTGCCAGGTTTTCCGAGCTGGGAGGATTAAACCATCTGAAAACCTGGCTGAAACACCGCGTTCTCCCGATGAGAAACGATGCCGGTTCCACTCATCTTGATCCCCCGAAAGGATTAATGCTGATTGGTGTTCAAGGCTGTGGCAAGAGTCTGGCAGCAAAAGCTGCAGCAGGGATTTTCAATGTTCCGTTGCTAAGGCTGGATTTCGGCACCCTGTACAACAAATATCATGGCGAGACAGAACGTAATCTAAGAGAATCATTGCAGCAGGCAGAAGTGATGAGTCCCTGTGTATTGTGGATAGATGAAATCGAAAAGGGTATTTCTTCCGGTTCATCTGACAGTGATGTATCAAGGCGTGTGCTGGGTACATTCCTGACCTGGATGGCGGAAAAGGATCAGTCAGTATTTGTGGTTGCTACGGCAAACGATATCACCCAACTACCCCCGGAGCTAATCCGAAAAGGCCGGTTCGATGAGATATTTTTTGTTGATCTGCCCTCACCAAAAGTACGCGCAACAATTTTGCAGATTCACTTCCGGAACCGGGAGCTTGATCCAGCCGGTTTCGACTTACCGGTATTGGTCGCTGCCAGTGACGGGTTTTCCGGGGCGGAGATAGAACAGGGCGTGGTGGCCGCATTATATGCTGCAAATGCATTGGGCGAAGTGCCGGCTACCCGGCATGTTCTTGCGGAGTTTGAACGCACCCGGCCGTTATCGGTTGTCATGGCCGAGAAAGTACAGGCGCTACGAACCTGGGCCGCTGACCGTACCGTTGCCGCGGACTAGGCATGCCCCTCGAGACTTGATCGAGCTATCAGTGTCTGAGACATCACCATTCCCCCGATATAAAAATCTCGCGGCAAACCCCGGCCAGGTCTGTCCGGGCTATTGGCACTATGATTCAAACTGGTGCGTGACCCTGCACAAATGCCAAGGCGGTGTACCCCGAGGCCAGGCACAGCAGACCCTTGCTGGCGGATGGCTCCCTGCGGTCCGCTTTACTCCGCCTGCAAGGGTCTGCAGTACCTGGCCTCTGACATTAACGGTAAATAGCAGGTTTCCGGAGAGTATTGTCGGACATTGATTGCGAGATTGCTTCTCGACTACAACAAGAAGAATGCCAGGCTAAATTGCTTATCCGTATTTTTGAGAATGAAGACTGCGCGCCTGATCTACCCAGTCGTAACGGCGCAGCCGGGCCTTGAGATCCGGAATCAGCACGCTGGCCTGTTTCATTTCCTCAGGGCTGATATCTGCCAGCTCTTCGAAGCGACGGATACCAAGCTGATTAAGCTTGCGCTCGAGCACAGCACCGATGCCGCGTATTTCCGAGAGTTGATCGCTACTAACATGTGACGGAGTTATTGATGCGGTTTCGATGGCATGCTGCATTTTTTCACGCTGCAATTTGAGTTCGTCTCCGAGAACCTTGCAGTGTCGTTTCCATCGCTGTGCTTCCTCGTCCAATGTCTGTATCAGCGATGTTTGGCCCAGGCCACCATCCTTAGCCTCTTCATCAGAAGTCAATTGCGAGGCATCCAGCATGGCGCCGGAATTGTTGACACTCTGTTCCAGTTCAAGCTCCTGAAGGCGGGAATTCAGTGTATCAATATTAACTTTGGCGACAGCCAGTTCTTCCCGTAGCTGGTTCTTTTCAGCAGTTTCCTGCTCCATCCCCTCAAGTGCACTGGCT
>JAJRUG010000122.1 GCA_024277915.1 Gammaproteobacteria bacterium | reverse complement strand
TGGTCACCTGGCGACAATCATCCGGTGAACGGTTTTGCCCCAACTTATATTTTCCCTGCCATTCGCTAATCTCGATTTCAAGACCGACAATAGCTTGCAACAATCCTTCCCGGTAAGCCGGTGACCATGGCTTTTCCAAACCCTTTTCCTGCGCAAGCGTCATTTTCTCGACAATCTTTGCCAACCCGGCAGAGTCAGTGACCAGTCGCACCTTGCCATAAACTTGCACCGCCTGATAATTCCATGTCGGCACACCTGCCGAGGTATACCAGGAAGGCGAGATATAGGCATGGGGGCCAAGAAATGAAACCAGGATTTCCTGCTCGGCAATCGTCTGCCATTGCGGATTGGCTCTGGCGAGGTGAGTAATCAGCCTGTCGTCATCGGCAAGCAGAAAAGGCAGGTGACTGGAAAAGGGTCGCCCTGCCTGTGTCGTGATCAACTGTGCAAAAGGATGGGCATGCACGAAGGCGCGCATTTCATCGCTCTCAGTAACAGCAAAATGTTCAGGGATGTACATGGCCACCGCTCGCGCAGCTGCGAGAAAAAAATGCCCCTTTGCGTGTGCCTGCCGGCAGCAGCGTCACGAACGCCGACGCTGCAATATCAAAGATGCCAGCATGATCATTGCCACGCATTCTATCGGCCCGGCTATGCCACCACCACCGGAACGATAGACGATACGGGCGGCTTCCGGATTGCGTTTCAGCTTCTCCTTAAAACGCTGCAGCTGTCGATCAAGATTGCCAATCATTGCTGTCACCGCCTGATGAAAACCCTTCAGACTATCGGCGCGCAACTCTTCGCTCAGATTAACAGGCGTCGCGCGCCCCTTGATACGGCTTGTGCCCGGAGCCCGGAAGAGCATTTTGCGGCTGGGAATATCATAGACCACCGTATCAAGCATCGTACTGGTGTCATTCTTTTCACCGGCAATGACATAGGCCCCGACGAGCGTCCAGTAAGTCAGCGACAACATCCCTTCATCGGTAAACTGAACCTGGTCATAGGAAACCAGGGCAATGACATCGACACCATACATCGTGCGGATCTGGTCGAGGTTCTGAAAACTGCCTCCAGCAGTCAGATAGGCCGACGGAATGACCTCGATGTCGCTAACAAAATCATAGGCGCGAAAATTCTCGGCAACCTTCTCCAGCAACTGATTTTTATCAACCTCGGTCAAACCTTTCAGTGTTGCCCGCCCCGTCCAGATGTTCCGGCCACGAGAATCTCGTCGCTGTTCCGGGACAAAGGCAATAGCTACTTTGAGAGGCACATGCAATACGGGAATCGCCGCTTCGATGGCGGCCTCTTCCTTGCCGGGGTAAAGGTAATCGACAACGCTGCTCCTACTCCGCGTCTGCTGGCCAGCACAGGAGGCAAGCAACCACAACAAGAGAAAAGCCCTGAAAACGTATATTCCGAACCGCATCGACAACTCCTGCATCCAACGATAGAGATGCAAACATCTTAATACGGTCAGCGAAGAATTAACATAACCCTGTCAACGAGGCAGGCACCACCAGACACTGTCGCAGGATACTTTTTTCTCGCCATTCCTATTAAAAATACTTGCTTGAGGGTCACGGGCTGTTCTGGATTCCTGGGAAGGCATCCATTACCGTAAACTGGCCAATGCTTTGCTCGTAATACAGGTACGTACGCGGGTTCTGGCCGTCATTTCCGCCTGAGGGTGTTGCCGTTAGCGCCGAAGGTCGGGGCACTGGTGATGCTTGTCTAGGGAATGTTAATAATGAAGCCTATTGGCCATTGACCTTTTCGGAGTTTCCATATATGTCCCAGAAAATCGTGACGGTTATCAATGGGGAGAATACAATATTCACCAAGTGGAGTGGTAATCCCCCCATTTTTAGCGTTCTTCAGAAGTAGAGTCAGGCCACGAGGGCCAATTTCTGTTTCGGGGTTATGCCGCCAATGGCGGTATTCGGCCGTTCATGATTGTACGTCCATAACCAGCGTGTCGCATAGTCCTGTACCTCCGCGATGGATTCGAACACATGCTGGCTGAGCCAATCATACCGTACCGTGCGGTTGTACCGTTCCACATAGGCGTTCTGCTGCGGGTTGCCGGGCTGGATATATGCGATATCGATCCGGCGCTTTTCGGCCCACGTCGTCAACGTGCCGCTGATGTATTCCGGGCCATTGTCACACCGGATAACGCGGGGCTTCCCGCGCCATTCGATGATCTGATCCAGACTGCGAATGACGCGCTCGGCAGGCAGCGAGAAATCGACCTCGATGCCCAGACCTTCCCGGTTGAAATCATCCAGCACATTGAACAGCCGGAAGCGTCGACCATCGGCTAACTGGTCATGCATGAAGTCCATGGACCAGACCTCGTTCGCCTCGGTCGGCACATGGAGCGGTTCGGGCTTTTCCCGCTTCAGACGCTTTTTCGGCTTGATACGAAGGTTCAACTCCAGCTCCCGGTAGATGCGGTACACCCGCTTGTGATTCCAGCCATAGCCCTTGACGTTGCGCAGGTACAAAAAGCACAGGCCAAAGCCCCCGTTGCGTTGATTATGAGTCAGCCGGATCAGCCAATCGGCGATCTCCGCGTTCTCGG
>JAJRUG010000121.1 GCA_024277915.1 Gammaproteobacteria bacterium | reverse complement strand
TCCTGGATATGGAAGGCCATATGCTGGGGTGGCTTGCGAGTGAATACCCGGTAGAAACAGCGGGTGATTAGGCTACCTCCGATCATCGAGGCTTAATCTAGCAATCAGTGTTAGATCTTACACTCTGGAAACCTGAAATTGCGATTGCTGTCAGAGGATACGTGCCGTTAGCCCTTGCGGCGAAATAAAGCGGACCGAAGGGAGCCATTCGCCTGCAAGGGCTAACGGCACGTATCCTCGGGGAAGTACCGCCCTTCAGGTTTGTGTCGTTCTCACACGGGTTGAAGTATCGTGCCAATCGTCCGGCCTTACCTGTCGGTATCCCCTTTTACGGGATGGCTCCCTGCGGTCCGCTTTATTCCCTTAAAAGGGGATACCGACAGGTAAGGCCTTGCGGTGCGGTGCGGTGAGATTCCTGAATTATTTCATTGTGACCAGTTCTTCTGCGCTGGTGGGGTGAATGGCAACAGTGTCGTCGAAGTGCTGCCTGGTCGCTCCCATCTGCATCGCTACGGCAAATCCCTGCAACATTTCATCGGAACCGAGGCCAAACAGGTGAATGCCGACCACTTTTTCGTCGGAACCGGTAGTAATCAGCTTCATCCGCGATTTCAGCTTACTCACGGTCATGCTGTTAAACAGCGGCACAAACTCTGAAACATACACCTTTATATCGTCACCAAAGCGATCACGAGCCTGCTGCTCGGTCAGCCCGCAGGTTCCCACGGGCGGATGGGTAAATACGACCGATGGAATATTGTCGTAATTGAGATGGCGATCGGTCATGCCTCCGTAGAGCCGATCACTCAAGCGGCGGCCTGCCGCGATTGCTACCGGTGTGAGTGCTGCACAGCCGGTGATATCGCCAATTGCGTATATGTTGGCGGCGCTGGTATTCTGATATTTGTCGGTAATAACAAAGCCCCGGCTATCGCAATCAATACCGGCTTGCTCAAGGCCAATATCGCGGCTGCGCGGCTCACGGCCGATGGCCCAGATAAGCGTATCAAAGGGCCCATGATCCTGACCGTTCCCGGTGGCAAGCACCAGCCCGGCATCTGTTGATGCAAGACCAGCCGGCACGGAATTTCGATGCAAGGCGATACCTTCTGATTCCAGTGCCTCGATAACGCTTGACTGCATCAGCTCATCGAAGCTGCGCAGCACGCTGTCATAGCGAACAAACAGGCTGACATCAGAACCAAGTGCCCGCAGCATGCCGGCAAGCTCGACGGCAATATAGCCGCTTCCCACCAGGGCGACGCGTTGGGGACGTTGCTCCAACTCAAAAAACCCGTCTGAAGTAATGCCAAGATCTGCGCCGGGAATATTCGGGATGGAGGGCGTTCCACCCGTCGCAATAACAAACTCATCTGCTGTATAGGTTTCACCTGCCACAACTACAGTGTGACTGTCCTCCAGCACGGCCGAACCGGTAATGACCTCGATATTCCTGCCGGCGAGGTTACTTGCATAAATCCCGTTCAGTCGTCGAATATAAGCATCCCGGCTCTCCTTCAGTGCAGCCCAGTCATGAGATACCGGCTCGGCTGCAAACCCATAGCCTTTGGCATAAGCATGAGAATGAGCAATGCCGGCTGCCTCCCACATGATTTTCTTGGGGACACAACCAACATTCACGCAGGTACCTCCCAATGCCCCCTGTTCAATCACTGCTACTTTTTTCCCGTAGTCGGCAGCTCGCTGGGCTGCGGCAAGCCCCCCACTACCACCACCAATAGCAATAAGATCATAATTCTGCATCTGTTCTTTTCGTTCCATTTGTTTCCCTTACCGCTATATTAAGGCAGACTGTGTCTCTTTCACAGGATCGAAAGAATCATTCCAATGCTGCAAAAAAATACTACCAATCCGCTATTGGACACCGAGACACTACCGCGGTTCAGTGCTGTGCTTCCACGGCATATTGAGCCTGCCGTTCGTGAGGTGCTGGAGAGCAATACCGCCAGGTTGACGCAGATTCTTGATGGGGCCGCTCAATCAAGGCCTGACTTCGAGACAACTATCCTGTCATTCGAGGAACTCACGAACAAGCTTCACAGGGCCTGGTCTCCCGTTGCCCACCTCCATGCCGTGTCGAATACACCCGAGCTGCGGGAAGCCTACAACGATTGCTTGCCCACAATTTCCCGTTACGAAACCGAGCTGGGTCAGAATGACACTCTTTACAGGGTTTTCCAGCAGGTGGCAGAAGATATTGACCCATCAAGAACTGATGGAGCTGTCAATCTGTTAAGGCTCGCAATTCAAAGCTTTGAACGGGCGGGCGTCAATCTGGCGGACGGGCCGAAGATCCGGTTCAAGGAGATTGTCGAAGAACTGACCAGGCTTCAGGCTCGTTTTGAGCAAAATGTTCTGGATTCAATGGCTGACTGGTCCTGCCATATCACCGAGCCTGAAAAGCTGGCGGGACTGCCGGAAACCGTATTGGAAAGAGCGGCAGACAATGCTGCCAGGAAATCACTTGAGGGCTGGTTGTTCCTGCTTGATCAGCCAACCTATAATGTAATCGTTACTTATGCAGACAATGCTGAACTGCGAGCTGAATTACACAAGGCCTGGGTAACTCGTGCTTCTGATCAGGCTCCCTCCAGTCCCGCTTACGACAACAGCGCCATAATGGAGCAAATACTGTCTCTGAGACACGAAGCCACGGGGCTGCTTGGGTTCGGAAACTATGCAGAGTATTCACTCGCAGTAAAAATGGCTGATTCAGTAGATGAAGTGCTGGAGTTTTTGCAAAACCTGGCCCATCAGTCATACCCTGCTGCAGAAAAGGAAAAAAATAACCTGGAAAATTTTGCGGGGCGCTCTCTTGATCCGTGGGATGTCGCTTACTATTCGGAAAAACTGCGATTAGAGCGCTACTCCATCTCGGATGAGGAGCTGAGACCTTATTTCCCGCTGTCCCGGGTTCTGACGGGTCTTTTCTCATTAGTGCACAAGCTGTACGGGATCACCATAGAGCCCGTGCAGGGCGTCGATGTATGGCACAAAGATGTTAAATTTTATCGCCTTATCGAGAATGATGATGAAGAAATCGGGAGCTTTTTTATCGACCTGTTCGCACGACCCGAAAAGCGGTCCGGAGCATGGATGGATGAATGCATCAGTCGCAAGCGATTCAATGGCAGGTTACAAAAGCCGGTCGCACACCTGGTCTGCAATTTTTCACCGCCTACGCAAAGCCGGCCCAGCCTGCTCACTCATGATGAAGTAGTCACTCTGTTTCATGAACTCGGCCACACGCTGCATCACCTGCTCGGTCGTGTGGATTACCTCAGTGTATCGGGCATCTCAGGGGTACCCTGGGACGCCGTTGAATTGCCGAGTCAATTTCTCGAAAACTTTGCATGGCAACCTGAAGTACTGACCGAACTCTCTGGACACTATGAAACGGGAGAATCTTTGCCTGATATTCTGCTGGAGAAACTTCAGGCTTCCAGGGTATTCCACTCAGGGTTGCAAATGATGCGGCAACTGGAATTTGCCCTATTTGATATTCGGCTGCACGCAAGCTATTCCCCCGATGCCGGAGCAAGAATTCCGGAATTGCTCGCCGAGATAAGGCAGCAGGTTTCGGTATTCAATGCATCTGCGTTCAACCGGTTTGCGCATGGTTTTTCGCATATCTTCGGCGGTGGCTATGCAGCGGGCTATTATAGTTACAAATGGGCGGAAGTACTGGCGGCAGATGCCTTTGCAGCATTCGAGAAAAACGGGCTGTTCGATCCCGGAACCGCACAAAGATTCCGCCAATGTATTCTGGAAATCGGTGGAACCAGGGATATCAGCGAAGCATTTGTTGAGTTTCGTGGCCGCCCACCTTGTGTAGATGCATTGATCAGGCACTCCGGCCTGGCCACCGACATTGAGAATGAAGGGCCGGGTCGTTGAAGGTCTGCACCTGGAATGTGAATTCGGCACGTGTTCGTATGCCTCATGTTCTGGACTGGCTGAGTGCGCACCAGCCGGATGTCATAGGCCTGCAGGAAATCAAAATGCAGACAGATGTTTTTCCGGTAGATGCGGTAAAAGCCGCAGGCTACAACTATGCCGTTGATGGACAAAAAACCTACAACGGTGTTGCGCTGCTCTCACGCCAGGAGCCGACAGAAATTACCTGTGGAATTCCCGGCTACCCGGATGAACAGAAGCGATTTATCGCCGCAACCTATGGCGAGACACGGATCATTAATCTTTATGTTCCAAATGGCCAGACTGTTGGCTCGGAAAAGTATGCCTATAAACTTGAGTGGCTGGATGCGCTGCGAGCACACCTGGCCGATGCACTGAAGACCTGGCCGCGCCTCGTGATGTTTGGAGATTTTAATATTGCACCTGAAGATCGTGATGTACACACGCCCGAAGAATGGAAGGATCGAATTCTTTGCAGTGAACCGGAGCGGGCCCGGTTGCAAGCACTGATAGCGCTGGGTCTCGTCGATGTCTACCGGCTATTCGATCAACGAGAAAAGTCTTTCAGCTGGTGGGACTATCGGGCCGCCGGTTTTCGGCGTAACCGGGGGTTACGAATTGATTTGATACTCGCTTCTGCAGAGATGGCCGGGCTGTGCACCGACAGCCAGATCGATATCGAGCCGAGGGCGCTGGAAAAACCGTCTGATCATGCCCCTGTATGGGCTGAATTTGCCTAGCACCATAGCCCTTTTGCCACACATGAACGTTACCAGAAAATTTCTACCCGGTTCGCGATCTACAGCCCAGGATCGCCGTAACATCTATGACGTCACCAATACAGTCAACGTCGGATCTGTTGCTGCTGTAAGAGATGCTGTTCGCGACTTATTCATGGAGTCGTATCCGGGCGCTGATTTCGATGTGCTCTGGCTCGCATTTCATGACTTTGAGCGACTGTTCACCGGGAATTATCAGAATTACACCGGCTGCGATACCGTCTATCACGATATCCAGCATACCCTTGATATGACTCTGGCCATGGCTCGGCTGCTATGCGGGTATGAATGCAGCTATGAGCAGGAGGATAGACTGGGTCATGAAAGAGCTGTGATGGGACTGATCGCTGCCTTGTTTCATGATGCCGGATATATCCGCAGGGCTGATGAAGCAGGGACCGCCAACGGCGCCGAATTTACTCCGTGGCATGTCTCCCGCAGCGCGAAATTTCTCAGTGAGTATTTCCCCGGCATCGGTATGGGGAACATGGCATCTGTGGCTATGGAGATCGTGCATTTCACCGGCTACGAACTCAACCTGGATGAAATTGAGCTGGAGAACCCGAAGGACAGTGTAGTTGGACATCTGCTCGGAACCGCCGACCTTTTGGCACAAATGGCTGATCGTTGCTATCTGGAAAAATGCCGGGATCGGCTTTATTCCGAGTTTGTACTGGCAGGAATAGCGACTGAGCCGGCTAGTGAAAATGATACTTCCATACGTTATCAATCGGGCGAAGACCTGCTCAAACAAACCCCGACTTTCTACCAGGAATCGGCGCTTACTCGCCTGGAGTCAAGTTTCAACCGCGCCTACCGGTATATTGAGGCGCTCTATGAAGGGCAGAACCCCTACATGGACACCATCAACAAGAATCTGGCTTATCTGCAGCAGATCATTGAATCACAAGCCTGGCACGCATTGCGAAGACAGCCTCCATGTTTCACAGTAAAAACCGACACTCTGGAAACAGTTGGTTCCCTCGTCGGGCAATATCTCGCCCGAGAAGGCGAGCCCGGGACTGGCGACCGCCATGCCCGTCACCGGAGCTGCCCGGGCTGAGGAACCGCTGCTTACCTGGCTCGGGTACGACTTTTTGCCCGATGCCCGGATGATCTCCCTGGTGATGCCCCTGGCGATTGACGATTGTGGCTTCGGTCTGATCGTGCTGATTTACTATGACTGGCAGGCGCGGATGCCGGTTTCGAACGACCAGCTGAGTGACCTCTCTGACTTGTGC
This sequence comes from Gammaproteobacteria bacterium, assembly GCA_024277915.1. GTDB lineage: Bacteria > Pseudomonadota > Gammaproteobacteria > Steroidobacterales > JAJRUG01. The sequence goes on along the minus strand of JAJRUG010000121.1, from coordinate 20,018 downwards.
CTGCCGGAGGTGTAGCGCGTTTTTGTGCAGACTGGAGGCGATGCTCAGTGGGGGCATCAACTCCTGGAGCGCGATTTTCAGGCCGCTTGCTACTGCCTGGCCTATCACTACGAGGCTTATTCGCGGTACTGGCGAAAGATTGACGAACCTGTGAATTGTTTCGGCGGCTGGTATTCCTGTCGCCTTGTTTTCTCCGCAGGTTTGTTGACCGGTCACTGTGCCGTTCAACCGTTCGTCTCGACTGGGTTCGTGCGGTGGCTCTGTTCTGCATTCTGCCATCAGTAAGCCGGGCCCGGTGGCGCCGGTCGGCAGCAGCACCTCTTGCAGGCCGCACACCGTTTCGTAATCCGGGTCGCCACTGATCGCCCCTCTGGTGTCTTTCGGTGTTGAGTCCGCTTCTGCCCGAGCTAAAAGTAACCCGGCGCTGAACACTGTGACGTCTGACTGTGTAGCTGTTCCGATACTGATACCCGTAGTAGGGATGACCCAGATAGTAAGGCTGGTACACATTGAGCCGGTGTGAAGGCCAGCCAAAAGTAAATGCTGTAGTGACTCCCCAGAAATACCCTGAACTGAATGAATAGAATGCCGGGTACGGATAGTAGTAAAGGGGATATGCACGAGGATAATAATAGTAAACCGGTGCCGGTTGATAAACGACTACGCGCTCCGGTTGATAGTAGGGGATATAGATCACTTCCTTCTCAACAGGTGTGATTTCAATAGCCTCATCAGTGGTACTGACAACCTGGCGATCATCACTATTGAGGTTACCTGCGGACCATGCCCGGCGGCGAAAGATCTGGATCGCCTCCAATACATCGGACTGCTGATTGATCACAGCGTCGCCCAGCATCCATGTCCAGTCAAGATCGGTGTTCATCAATTCAACGACCTCGGGATAGTTCAGTAATGCAATGATCGAGTCATCCCAGCTTTCATCCGATTTCAGGCTATTGTTGTCCTCATACTCCTCAAGAAACCGTGCCGCCTGAACGACTTGAACAGGGTAGGTGGCGGCTGGCAGGACAATCGCCAGCAGATCATCCGGGTACAAAGCCACGCGGCCGACCAGCACCTCCAGTTGATCCACTGTGTATGGTTGTTCAACCTCGTTTGCCAACTGTGCTCGAACACCCGGCATGCTGAAACCAAGCGCCAGAGCCAGCAAGCCCATTTGGACTACTCGTTTAAATTGCGCTGCAGCATACATCATGGCCTCCTGTAACCCGCCCTGATGGGCGGTGTCGTAATCATGCGAGTATCCATCATATCCCCGGGTACCTGAACGGAAGCTGAACCGGCAGCCGTAAACCCCCCGTCGCCCGGCAAACAAACCGGATATCCTGAAAACAGCACTCCGATATTCACTACGCAGCTGTGTGAAGCGAGTGATATATCGACAAATGAATATTACGCGTCAGCAACTGTCATATAACAATTGCTGGAAGAGCTGTATATTCAGCTCTTCCCGGGAATGGATGAAGATACTATGAACGTCGACCGGATAATGAGCACAGTTGTCGTCACCGTGGAAATGGACGATCAATTAAGTGTCGTAAAAGAGATCTTCGACAACACTCGTTTTCATCATTTGATCGTGGTTTTATCCGGAAAAATATTTGGGATTATCTCCGATAGAGACCTTTTGAAATCCCTTAGCCCATATATCGGAACCGCTTCTGAAACACCCCGGGATGCAGCAACACTGAACAGGAAAGCTCATCAGATCATGACAAGAAAGCCCGTTACTTTAGGGATCAGCGCAACGATCGATGATGCAATCAATATTTTCAACGCTCATAGTATTTCCTGTATACCGATTGTGGACAATGAAAACAAACCAGTTGGAATAGTGAGTTGGCGCGATATATTGCGTGTCGTTGGTGACCATTCAGGCATACCAAAGCACAGATAAGTTGTAATAGCTGAGACGTGATCTGCGTAAACGCCAGAATGGTGGTACGCCCCCGAGGCCAGGTGCTGCAGACATCAACAAAGTTCACAGATGATTGTAGCCGGATAGCTTCTCGCCGCTACTCCACTGTTACAGATTTGGCGAGATTCCTCGGCTGGTCAACATCCGTTCCCTTGAGCACCGCGACATGATACGAAAGTAACTGCAGCGGAATCGTGTACAAAATCGGTGCCTGGAAATCCTCAATATGTGCGGGCATACGGAGCAAATGAATACCCTCTGCATCTTCAAATTCCACCTGTGGATCGGCGAATACAAATAGCTGTCCTTTCCGGGTACGCACTTCCTGAAGATTGGACTTGAGTTTTTCCAGCAGATCATTGCCCGGCGCCACAGTGACCACCGGCATATCTTCATCTACCAGTGCCAGCGGGCCATGCTTTAGTTCTCCGGCGGCGTAGGCCTCGGCATGGATATAGGAAATTTCCTTGAGCTTGAGTGCCCCTTCCATTGCTACCGGATTTTGTACGCCTCTGCCCAAAAACAGCGCATGCTGCCGGTCAGCGAATTCTTCAGCCATCTGCTTGATCGCATCGTCCAGCGTCAAAACCTGATTGATCATTTCGGGGAGCTGATGCAACAGGGATACCAGATACCGTTCCTGCTCAGCATCCATGCCACGATGACGACCCAGAGAAATTGTCAGCAACGACAATGCAGCTAGCTGTGTGGTAAATGCTTTCGTGGATGCAACACCGATTTCAGGCCCGGCCCTGGTCATCAAAACCAGATCAGACTCGCGAACCAGTGAGCTTTCCGGAACATTGCAAATGACCATCGTGGAGAGATAACCGTTTTCTTTCGCAGCCCGAACCGCAGCGAGCGTATCGGCAGTTTCACCGGACTGGGAGATAGTTACGAACAGGCAATTGTCCGGAACCACTACTGATCGATACCGGTATTCACTCGCGATCTCGACGCTGCAGGGTACCGAGCAGTGCTCCTCAATCCAGTACTTTGCGATCAGGCCAGCATGATAGCTGGTGCCGCAGGCGACGATGTGTACGGCGCGCACCTTCGCTAATACTTCGGTCGCAGCAGGTCCGAATGCGGCATCCAGTACCTGCCCATCGCCGATACGTTCTGCCAGCGTGTTGCCGACCGCTTCTGCCTGTTCGTATATCTCCTTCAGCATGTAGTGCCTGAAACTGCCTCGATCTGCAGCATCGGCAGAAAGCTGGCTCTCGCTGACCGGGCGTTCGACCTGCCGGCCTGTTGAGTCATAAATGCTTATATCGGAACGGGTGACCACACCCAGATCGCCTTCGTCAAGAAAAATAAATTGCCGTGTCACTGGCAACAACGCGGCGACATCAGAGGCGACGAAATTTTCTTCAATACCAAGTCCGATCACAACCGGACAACCACAGCGTGCCAATATCAATTTACCGGGTTCATCTCTGGACATTACTACCAGCGCATAGGCGCCTTTTAACTCAGCGATGGTTGCCTGAACCGCAGCCCGCAAGTCATCAGCTGACTTGAGATGAAAATGAATACGATGCGCAATGACCTCGGTATCGGTGTCGGATGTGAATTCGTAACCAAGCCCTGTCAATTCTGCTTTCAGGTCAGTGTGGTTTTCAATAATTCCGTTATGCACCAGCACAATCGACCCGTTGGATTGCTGGGGATGGGCGTTGACTTCATTGGGTTCACCATGAGTTGCCCAGCGAGTGTGAGCAATGCCGTTTCCGCCAGTCAAGGGTGCTTCGTCCAGTGCATTCTGCAGCTCGGCGACTTTGCCCACCCGGCGGCGCTGCTGCAGTTCACCACCGTCGATAATGGCTATCCCTGCAGAGTCATACCCCCGGTATTCAAGGCGTCGCAATCCTTCCATCAGGATCGGAACGACATTTCTTTCTGCTACTGCTCCAACGATTCCACACATGTTGCTTAACCTGTTCTGCTCTGGGTTATCGACTGCTGCATGTCACAATCGACATCAGTCTTTCTTTTCTTTGGTCGGACGCTTCCAGCCACGCACCACTGTTTGCTTGCTCCGCTCTACCGTCAGCTCACCTGCGGGCGTCGATTTCGAAATTGTTGAGCCGGCACCGATAGTTGCCTCTGCGCCAACTTCTACTGGTGCGACCAGTTGAACACCGGAGCCGATGAATGCACCGTCACCAATTATTGTCCGGTGCTTGTTGGCTCCATCATAGTTGCAGGTAATCGTGCCTGCACCCACATTCACGTCGGTACCAATAGTGGTATCACCAATGTAGCTCAGATGATTTACTTTGCTTCCCGATCCAACGATACTCTTTTTAAGCTCTACAAAATTCCCGAGCTTGACCTCCTCGGACAACTCGACACCAGGTCGCAAGCGCGCATAGGGGCCAATCTGGCAATTGGCTGCAATCATCGCCTCTTCGATCACGCAGTTGGGATGAATCCGGGTACCTGCACCGATAACAGAATCCCTGATCACGGTATTTGACTCGATGCGCACATTATCACCAAGCTCCACCCTGCCCTCAAAGATCGCGTTCACATCAATATAAACGTCTTTACCGCAGATTAATTCTCCACGAACATCGATACGATCAGGGTCTGCCAATGTGACGCCCTGCTTCATCAAGCTCCGCGCGTTAGCAAGCTGGAAGGCTCTTTCTGCTTCCGCCAGCTGCAATTTATCATTGATCCCCATGACTTCAACCTCTGATTCGGCTAGTACCGCCTCAACGTTTGTTCCTTCATCCACGGCCAACCCGATGATATCAGTCAAATAGTATTCGCCCTGGGCATTGTTGGCTTTAAGTTGCTCCAGCCATATCCCGAGTGAATGAGCGGGACATGCGATGAGCCCCGTATTGATCTCGGTCACCGCCCGCTGCTCGGGAGAAGCATCCTTTTCCTCAACAATTGCCCGTACCCGATCATGGGCATCGCGGATAATTCTTCCATAGCCGGTGGGATCTGCCACCTGGGCCGTCAACACCGCCAATGAGCTATCACCTGCTGCGGCAATCAGCGCTTCAAGCGTCTTTGGCTGGATCAGCGGGACATCACCGCACAATATCAATACTCTGTGCTTGGGGTCGATCTGCGGCAGAGCCTGTTTCACGGCGTGGCCCGTACCTAACTGTTCGGCCTGTTGCGCCCAGTTCAGCGTGTAATCCGCCATCGCTGCACGCACCTGGGCACCGCCATCGCCATGAACCACCACGATTCCGGCGGGTTCCAGCTGTTTGGCAACGCCAACAACGTGACCTAGCAGTGGTTTGCCTGCCAAGGGCTGCAGAACCTTGGGCAAGGCGGATTTCATGCGTTTGCCCTGTCCAGCGGCGAGAATGACTACCGTTAATTCCAAACTGTTATTCCTGTTACTTGTACAACGCGCACATAGAAGGCGTGATTTTAACGAATTGATGCTGAAATAACGTGATCAAGCATCAATTTCATGCCCGATGGAGTGAAATGCGGGAATGGATGATACCGTATTACGAACTCATGACCAGATCAGAGATTCCCAAAGTGGCCCTGAAATATTGGCTGTTGTTCCTGATCCTGCTTCCAGCCATATTGGGAGCCGGAGCTCCTGTTGTAGTGGGTAACTTCTCAGCCGGGACACTGGACGGGTGGGACGAAGAGAGCTTTGCCGGCCATACGGACTACCAACTGGTTACCCGGGATGGGCGGCAGGTTTTGCAGGCGCGAAGCCAGGCCGCTGCCTCGGGGCTGTTCCGGAAGGTCAGGATCGACTTGACGAGAACCCCGTATTTGAACTGGAGCTGGAAAATTGAAAATACCCTGAAATATGACCCCGGGAGTGCACAGGGTATTCCGGATGAAAGAAGCAAGCAGGGTGATGACTATCCCGCCCGGATATACGTGGTTTTTTCCGGTGGCCTGCTGTTCTGGAAAACAAAAGCGCTGAACTATGTCTGGTCCAGCTCACAGCAGCAGGGCGCAAATTGGGCCAATGCATATACCAGCAACGCTCGGATGATTGCCGTGCAGGGTGGCGATGAATCTGCGGGGCTATGGGTCAGTGAGCAGCGAAATATTCGGGAAGACTTTAAGCTGCTGTTTGGAAAAGATGTCCGCTATGTCGATGCTGTGGCGGTGATGACCGATACCGATAATACCGGCAGTGAAGCGCTGGCCTGGTATGGAGATATCTATTTCTCGGCTGACTAGCGTCGTTTTCCGCGCAATTTCTGTGCCGCTCGATAGCGGGCGGCAGCTTCGACAAGATCTCCCTGAGCAGTGGCCAGATCTTCACCGACTGCACCTGCCATCGCTTTTTCAGCGGCTTCCTGGGCTTCTCTGGCAGCCTCTTCATCAAGCTGATCGGCGTGGAGTGCGGAATCTGCCAGCACCGTCACCAGATGCGGTTGTACTTCGAGAATACCGCCGGTCACATAAATTTGTCGCTCTTCTTCATCCGGAATCTGCAAACGGATTTCACCCGGTTGAAGATTGGTGATCAGTGGTGCGTGTCTGGGTTTGATACCAAGTTCGCCCATTTTTGCCGGTGCAACAATCATCTCCACATCTCCGGAGAAGATTTCACCCTCGGCGCTGACGATATCGACGTGAATTGTGCTCATGGTAATTCTGCCCGATTCAGCCTAAAGGGTTTTAGCCTGCTCGACAGCTTCTTCGATAGAGCCAACCATGTAGAACGCCTGCTCAGGCAGATGATCATATTCACCGGCAACAATCCCCTTGAAGCCGCGAATCGTATCAGCCAGTGATACATACTTGCCATCCTGCCCGGTGAACTGGGAAGCAACGAAGAATGGCTGTGATAAATAACGCTGGATCTTTCTGGCTCTGGTAACGATGAGTTTGTCGTCTTCTGAGAGCTCATCCATGCCCAGAATCGCAATAATATCCTGCAGTTCTTTGTAGCGCTGCAGTACCATTTGCACTGAACGCGTTACGTCATAGTGATCTTGCCCGATCACATTTGGGTCGAGCAGGCGACTGGTTGAATCCAATGGATCCACTGCAGGGTAAATGCCCAGCTCGGCAATCTGCCGTGACAACACCAGCGTAGCGTCAAGGTGAGCAAAAGTCGTTGCCGGAGAGGGATCAGTCAGATCATCCGCGGGAACATAGACAGCCTGGAAGGAAGTGATAGAGCCGGTCTTGGTTGAGGTGATGCGTTCCTGCAACGCCCCCATTTCCTCGGCAAGCGTCGGCTGATAGCCCACCGCCGACGGCATACGGCCGAGCAATGCGGATACTTCGGTGCCGGCCAGTGTGTAGCGATAGATGTTATCGATGAACATCAGCACATCACGACCTTCATCACGAAACCCTTCGGCTATGGTCAGGCCGGTCAAGCCTACGCGCAAGCGGTTTCCAGGAGGCTCATTCATCTGGCCATAGACCAATGCCACCTTATCAAGAACATTGGACTCCTTCATTTCATAATAGAAGTCATTGCCTTCACGAGTTCGTTCGCCTACTCCGGCAAAAACAGAATAGCCTGAGTGTTCAGCAGCGATATTCCGGATCAGCTCCATCAGTGTGACAGTTTTGCCAACACCGGCCCCGCCGAACAGTCCAATCTTGCCACCCTTGGCGATCGGCATGATCAGGTCGATTACCTTGATGCCGGTTTCCAGCAGTTCGGCACCGGAGGTCTGGTCTTCGTAGAGAGGCGGATTGCGATGAATGGGCATGCGCTGCTCTTCGCCGATTGGCCCCATTTCATCAATTGGGCGGCCGAGCACATCCATAATACGGCCAAGCGTCTTTTCTCCAACCGGTACCTGGATCGGACCACCGGTATTGGAAACATCCAGACCGCGCTTCAGACCCTCACTGGCACCCATGGCGATAGTACGAACCACGCCGTCACCGAGCTGTTGCTGCACTTCCAGTGTCAGATCCCGATCATTCAATGTCAATGCATCATAGATTTTCGGGATGGCTGTTCGTGGAAATTCCACATCGACAACCGCGCCGATTACCTGCACGACCTTGCCACTATTCGCCTGATTATTTTCCTGGGCGTTCATTCCGCTGTCCATCTGTTTCTTCCTCTAATATATTCCGTTCTTTCGAATTCGTATTACCCGGCAGCGTTATACTGCTGCGGCGCCACCGACAATTTCTGATATTTCCTGTGTAATCGCTGCCTGTCGGGCTTTGTTGTAGTCCAGTTTCAGATCGTCGATCATGTTTCCGGCATTGTCAGTGGCGGATTTCATCGCAACCATCTTCGCCGCCATCTCGCAGGCAACATTTTCTACCGCGCCGCGGTAAATCTGGGACTGGATATAGCGAGTAAGGACACTTTCCAGTAACTCCGCCGCATCAGGCTCATAGATATAGTCCCAGTGAGTCTGAAGATTTTCAGAATCGACCGTTTCCACTGGCAACAGCGTTGCAATCTCTGCCGCCTGGGTCATGGTGTTAACAAACCTGTTATGCACCAGGTACAGCCTGTCGATCCGGCCGTCCTTATAGGCATCCAGCATGGTGGTCATCGCGCCAACCAGATCGGCAACTTTCGGGTCTTCACCGATATGCGTGGTGGCAGCGACAACATTCACATCCAGACGCCGGAAATATTGCACACCCTTGGAACCGATCAGACACAGGTCAGCTTCAATGCCATCTTCCTTGTGCTGGCGTAACTCGACGATCAAAGGGCGGAAAATATTAACGTTCAGCCCACCGCAAAGACCGCGATCAGAGGTAATGACAATATAGCCAACCCGCTTGATTTCTCGCTCGATCAGAAACGGATGCCGATAATCAGGGTGCGCCTTGTTCAGGTGACCAATCACAGTGCGAATTTTGTCCGCATAGGGCCGTGCCGCTGCCATGCGCTGCTGGGTGCGGCGCATCTTGCTGGCCGCCACCATTTCCATCGCCTTGGTGATCTTCTGAGTATTCTGGATACTCGCAATCTTGGTTCGAATTTCTTTGCCGCTGGCCATGAATGTACCTGCTAATAAGTACCGCTACGCTGAAAATCAGTAATAGCTTCGTTCAAACTGGCAATAATTTCATCATTGTAGTCGCCCGAAGCATCGATGGTACTGATCAGGTCGGCAAATTTGTCACCAATATGAGCATGCAAGGCAGCCTCAAAATCAACAATCTTTTCAACCGGCACTTCATCCATGTAGCCTTCGTTGACAGCGAACAAGGACACTGCCATATAGCCGACCGACAGCGGTGAATACTGTTTCTGCTTCATCAGCTCGGTGACACGTTGGCCACGCTCAAGCTGCTTGCGGGTCGCTTCATCGAGATCAGAAGCGAACTGTGCAAATGCCGCCAGTTCACGATATTGAGCCAGCGCCAGACGCACACCTCCACCCAGTTTCTTGATGATCTTGGTTTGTGCAGAACCACCAACACGGGATACCGAGAGACCTGCATTAATTGCTGGCCGAATACCCGCATTGAATAAATCAGTCTCCAGGAAGATCTGGCCGTCAGTGATTGAGATCACATTAGTTGGTACGAATGCGGAGACATCGCCAGCCTGGGTTTCAATAATAGGCAATGCCGTCAAAGAACCGGTCTTTCCCTTGACCTTGCCATTGGTCAGTTTCTCTACTTCTGCAACATTGATTCTCGCTGCGCGTTCCAGCAAACGGGAATGGAGGTAAAACACATCACCCGGATAAGCCTCGCGCCCTGGCGGCCGGCGCAACAAGAGTGATACCTGACGATAGGCCCATGCCTGTTTTGTCAAATCATCATAAATGATCAGTGCATCTTCGCCTTTATCACGGAAGTACTCACCCATCGCGCAACCAGAGTAAGGCGCTATGTATTGCATGGCTGCCGAATCAGCAGCCGGGGCAGCAACAATAATTGTATGCTCCAGTGCCCCATGTTCTTCGAGCTTGGCAACGACGTTGGCAATAGAGGTCTGCTTCTGCCCGATAGCAACATAGATACATTTGATGCCGGTGCCGGCCTGATTGATGATGGTATCAATGGCTACAGCCGTTTTTCCGGTTTGGCGATCACCGATAATCAGCTCTCGCTGGCCGCGGCCAACAGGTACCATCGCATCAATTGACTTCAGCCCGGTCTGAACAGGTTGGTCCACCGACTGGCGGGTAATTACACCCGGTGCTACTTTTTCGATCGGGGAGGTCTCGGTGTTGTTGATTGGGCCTTTGCCATCAATTGGCACACCAAGGGAATTAACAACACGTCCCAGCAGCACCTCGCCAACCGGAACTTCGAGAATACGGTTGGTTGTTTTTACCGTATCGCCCTCGGAAATATGTTTGTAGTCACCCAGCACTACGGCGCCCACGGAATCCTGTTCCAGGTTCAGCGCAAGACCAAAGGTGTTGCCCGGAAATTCAAGCATCTCACCATACTGTGCATCGCTAAGACCATGAATACGCGTAATACCGTCGGTGACGGCGATCACTGTGCCCACATCACGGGCCTCTGCCGTCACATCAAAATTCTTGATTCGCTCTTTAATCAGGTCACTGATTTCTGAAGCTTTAAGTGCCATTTCTTTTTTCCTCTCTATTCATTCGGTCTGCTTACCTGTAGCACAGGCAGTTAATTCACCGGTTAATTCACCAGGGCGGCTGACATCTTGTTGAGCCCGGTAAGCACTGTTCCATCAATGACCAGGTCGTCCGCTTTCAGACGCGCCCCGCCAATCAAACTTTCATCCAGCTCACATCGCAGGTTGACCTCGCGACCCAGCCGTTTTTTCAATGCCTCTCTGAGTTTCACCTGGCGCTCTTCGCTAACAGGCAAGGCCGACGTCATCACCACATCGACAACATTCTCGATGTCGGCTTTCAATTGTTCATACTGTTGCGAAATTTCTGTCAGCACGGACAGGCGATTATTTTCAGCCAGTAATTTGAACAGGTTGATCATGTCTGCCTGATCGCCCAATGCGGATACGGTTTGACTATCAGATTGACGGCAAATATCGGCCAATACTTCAACCAGGGTTGCTCGTTCCACTGTCGGAGAATTCAGCAAGCCGTGGAAAGCTTCATTGCCTGCAACAGATGCCGCAAGCGCGAGCACGCCTGACCAGGCGGACAACTGCCCGCTCTCGTTGGCAAGCTCGAAAACCGCCCTGGCATAGGGTCGGGCTATTGCACCGTTTTCAGCCATCTATACCAGTTCCTAAATTTCAGCCGCCAGCTTGTCCAGTAAATCCTGGTGGGTGGAGGCATCAATTTCCCGGGTCAGAATTTTCTCTGCACCGGCAACAGCAATCGCCGCAACCTGTGATCGCAACTCGTTACGTACCCGGTTGCGTTCCTGGTCTACCTCGTCGTGGGCGCTTTCGATAATGCGGGTTTTTTCCTGACCGGCCTTCACCCGAGCCTCATCAACGATTGAACCCGCGCGCGAATTAGCCTGATCAATGATCTGCTGCGCCTGACCACGAGCCTCGTCCAGAAGTCCGGCAATTTGAGTATCCGCTTCTTCAAGCGAACGCTTGCCTTTCTCGGCTGCGGCCAGACCATCTGCGATCTCGACCTGTCGCTCTTCGATAATGCCCAGAAGAGGCGGCCATATATAGCGCATGCAAAACCAGACAAACACGATCATGGCGATCGTCTGGCCGGCAAGTGTGAGATTAAAATCCACTGTGCAATTCCTTCTCGACTATTCCCGACAGGGAAGCCTTAAGTTCTGTTAGCCGCCGGTAGCAAGCTGGAGTTGACCGATGAACGGGTTGGCAAATGCAAAATAAAGCGCAATACCCACACCGATCATTGCCACTGCGTCGAGCAAAGCTACAACCAGGAACAATTTACCCTGAAGTAAAGGCGCCAGTTCCGGTTGCCGTGCACAACCTTCCAGAAAGCGGCCGCCCAAAAGGCCCATGCCGATGCCCACACCAAGGGCACCAAGCCCGATCAGTAATGCCACAGCGATTGCGGTGAAGCCAATTACAATTTCCATCAGTTACTCCTACACTTGTGTATTCAAAAAATTAACGTAATAAAAAAACTAGTGATGCTCGTGCGCCTGACTCAAATAGACAATCGTCAGCATCATGAAAATAAATGCCTGCAGCGTCACAATAAGAATATGAAAAACCGCCCAGATAAAATGCAGGGGCAGCTGCCATATTCCAAGCAATGCAATCAGGATAAACATCAGCTCGCCGGCATACATATTGCCGAACAGCCGTAGTGACAACGACAAAGGCTTTGCAATCAGGGCTACACCTTCAAGCACAAAGTTAAACGGGATAGCCGCCCAGTGATTAAAAGGCTGCATGGTCAGTTCCCTGGTGAACCCGCCGATGCCCTTTACCTTGATGCTGTAGAAAATAACCAGAAAGAACACCGACAGCGACATTGCAAAGGTGACATTCACATCAGTTGTCGGCACTACCTTCAGATATTCGATGCCCACAGTGCTGGCCGCAAGGGGCAACCAGTCGACCGGCACCAGATCCATCAGATTCATTCCCAGAACCCAGACAAATATGGTCAGTGACAATGGCGCTATGAGCTTGTTATCGCCGTGAAAGGTTTCCCGGACGTTCTGATCTACGAAGCCGACAATCAATTCGATTGCTGTTTGCAGTTTTCCCGGTTGTCCGGATGTCGCACTCTTGGCAACTTTCCTGAACAGGATGGTGAATATCAGGCCAAGAATGACCGAGATCACCATGGAATCTACATTGAGGGCAAAGAAATTACCCTGGCAATGATTCCAGACCCAGCCTTCATCACCGCGACAAACCGTGAGGTTCTGCAGGTGATGCTGAATATATTCGCCGGAGGTTTGTCCGCCCTGTGTTGCCATGTTCTGGTTTTTCTTCAGTCTGTGTTCGGGCGCTCAACACTCTCGCTAGCACCACCGGCCAGCCACGGAAACCCGGTTCCCAAAGCCGCCCAATAAACCACCAATGTGGCTATGTATCCCAAAATCAATGGTAAAAAGTCTGCTCGCAGCGCCTTAATTGCAAAGATAAACAGCGCTGCAGTCAGCAGTATTTTTACCGCCTCACCTGCATATACCGTACCCATAAAGGCTTCCGGATACTGACTCGCGTCAGTTCGAAATAGCCTTACCGCCTGATAGAGCCCGGTTACGGTTCCTATCACTCCTCCTGCCAGGGCAGAAAGTGCTGCGGCTGAGCCGGCAATCCATGCTGCACCGGCAACGACCAATGCCGTCATCACCAGCTGCCAACCGCTTAAACGGTAGGCTGCCCGGCGAAGCCCCTGTAAAGCCAACGCGTTATCCATAGCGTCAACCAAGCAAAGTCACCATAGTGCAAACACAAAAAAAACCACGTCACGTGCCGATTCTCGGCTGTGGGTGGTATCGGCCCGGCAAAATACGCCGGTTAGCCTACTTATTCTAGAGACATTCGAATGCAGGTTCAAGGCCATGAACGATGAGCCAGGCAACCAGACGGTGGGGATACAGGGACAACCGACGGATCTGCACCCGAAGACGGGGCAGGCTGAACGAAATCCACAGAGTTATCATCAGTATCCGATCCGGGTGAATCCCTCGACAGGCCTGCGCCAGCCGCTACGCCTGGCGCAGGCCATTACAGCCACCTTCCGGCTATTCCCCGGCGCAGGGGTGCTCCATCGCGAAAGCACCAGCGGGATTTAATCGGTACAGCCACAAATGCAGCATATGAAATGTACCTGACTCGCCACTGATCAGGTCGCACAGCGCCGGGTTTATGTTCTCGGTGTATTCCACATGCTTGATCAGGCCATAGTTGGTGATGCAGGCATTATCATGTCCGTGCCACATTTGCGGCTGGGAGAAAATTTGTGGCGGCGGCAGGCTGCCTGCCGGGTAGGCCGTAGGCTGACCCCAGAACACAGCTTGCAGGCGGCCTTCCTCATCGTAATTAAGGCCTTCCGGCATGCTCGGTTCCGGGCTATTGGGATAGGCTGACGCTTTTAACAGGTCTGCCTCCATCCAGTGACGCCCGTGACCGGCTACCACCTGGGTCGCTGCTTCGTAACCGTCCAGGGCGGCCTGGCCGAGGCTCCGGTAGCGGGTTGTGCCCCAGTAAACTTCTGCAATGTCCTGATCCATGGCACTGCTGGATTTGCCCAGATCCTGATTGGCCAGGTTCAGGTCGCGTGCATTGATATGCCCATCGGCATTTCTGTCAAAAAAGGCAACATAGCGATTATTCTTTATCACTCGTCCCAGCAACATCAGATCACGGTTGTTCACCAGGCCGTCCCCGGAAAAATCTGCGACACTCAGAAGTGGTTGGGCGCCGGCAAGGCAGGTGTCATCATTAGCCTGTACCATTGAAATCAATAGCAGTGAGATCAGCATACCGGTCAGTCCGGCCCAAAGCCGGGTGTTCCGGGTGGTTGCTTGCTGGTACATTTTGTTCTCCATTGTTGTGGTTTCACCGGCTATAACGCACAACAGAGAGGCTGGTTGACATCTGCCAAAAATCAACTGACAGGGATATGTGTTCATTGTGACCTGGATCTGGACTATTGCCGCGCCGCTGATCACGGTATTATTTACAGAATGCATCATCAGATGACTGCGATGAAGAAAGGCATATGGAGCCATCGGTCAGGGTTCCCGAAATCATTCGATAACACCCCCCCCTGACTATTGAACAACGATGAACAAGCAAATAGTGACAGTACTCAAACCAGGTGTGAGTCGCTCAATCCACCTTTTGGTAGCTCCATTGCTCTGGACCGCCGTTGGCACGATGTTAATGGTACGAGGCTGGGGATGGATTGGTTCCAGCTATGCTCCATGGTTAGTGCTGGTTGCGTTTGGCATTGGAACGGCAAAATCGGTTTTTGTACTCGACAAAACAGTAAAGCGCGGTGCACAACGGATTATCAATATGGAAGATGGCACTTGTCTTGGTGCTGTTTATTCCTGGAAAACATGGCTGCTGGTGGGTCTCATGGTGGGTTTTGGTATCACAATGCGAAAACTGATCGAACCGGGCATGTTCATCGGCACCTTATACATGGCGATTGGCTGGGCCCTGTTTTTTTCCAGCCGCAACCCATGGATACAATGGTGGAAATGGATACAGCGTGACGGTGTCAGATCATCTGGCCCAGATACGTAGGGAAACGGAGCACTACAGGCTATTCGAGAGACTGAAACCGCGGAATCGCCAAAATACGAGAAAAAGGAGCCTGACATGGCTGAATTTGAAGCAGTAAAAATCAGTCGTGTACAACGCGCACTAGCGGCCGTCGAACGTGTTGGCAACAAGCTGCCCGACCCGGCAGTACTTTTTATCGTTCTGCTGTTTATCGTATGGCTGCTCTCATGGGCACTGTCCGGCATTGATTTCACTGCAATCGACCCTCGCAACGGCAAGCCGCTGGTGGTCGTCAATCAATTGTCCGGGCATGCGCTCACAACATTTTTCTCTGTCATGGTGACCAACTTCGCCCATTTTCACCCGGTCGGCGTGGTGCTGGTCGCGATGCTGGGGATAGGGGTCGCCGAGCACACCGGCTTTATCAACGCGGGTTTACGCTCAATGATGGCGGTGACCGCAAAATGGCTGCTGACACCGATGGTCATCCTGGTGGGCATTGTCAGTCACTCGGCAGTTGATGCCGGTTACGTTCTGGTCATTCCGTTGGGTGGTGTTATTTTCCATGCCGCCGGAAGACACCCGCTGGCGGGTATCGCGGCTGCTTTTGCCGGTGTCTCCGGTGGTTTCTCGGCAAACTTTGTGCCGTCCGCGCTGGACCCGATGCTGCAGGGAATTACGCAGGCGGGAGCACAAATCATCGATCCAACGGTCGTGTTGAATCCGCTTAACAACTATTTCTTCACGACGGTGTCATCGGTGCTGATCATCGGGCTTGGCTGGTATCTTACCGATAAGGTTGTAGAGCCACGTGTTTCATGCAATGAACTGGATGGCGATCTTGCGGATCTGCCGACCATGGAGCCTTTGACTGATCGTGAGCGCAAAGGCTTGCGCAGCGCTCTGGCCGCGATGGCGATTGGCATGGTGATCATGGCTGTATCCGCATACCCGGAGAGTTCCGCCTGGAGAGCGCCCGATGGTGCGCTGGCCTCCGGGTCTGCGCCGTTGATGAAATCCATCGTGCCGTTGATCTTTTTGTTATTCCTGATACCGGGCGTCGTTTTCGGCATCGTTTCCGGAAGCATCAAGACATCGCGAGACATGATCGCCGGCATGACCAAAGCGATGACGGGTATGGGCTATTACCTTGTTATCATGTTTTTTATCGCGCAGTTCATCTATGCGTTCGCGCAGTCGAATCTGGGTGTTCTCATGGCTCTGGAAGGCGCTGCAATTCTAAAAGCACTCGCGTTGCCTGGTGGCGTTACGATCACCGGCATCATTTTGCTGACGGGCATCATCAATCTGTTCGTCGGGTCTGCATCAGCAAAATGGGCGCTGCTTGCACCGATATTTGTTCCCATGCTGATGCAGCTGGGTATCTCGCCTGACCTCGCACAAGCGGCATACCGGATCGGTGACTCAAGCACCAATATCATCACGCCGTTAATGCCCTACTTCCCGCTGGTGGTTGTCTTTTGCCAGAGATACGTCAAAAACACCGGCATCGGTACGGTGACTGCAATGATGCTGCCGTACTCGGTTGTGTTCCTGATTGTCTGGACGATATTCCTGATGCTTTATTGGACAATGGGCCTGCCGCTCGGCCTGGAGGCGAGTTACACCTATCCGGGTTAATTGCATGTCTCATAGGAGCATGTCCAAACCATACAAAATGACAATGTTGGAGTTATGGATACTGTCTCCTGCTTCGCCGTGATCAACTTGTAGTGATACAACGTCTTCACTTCAGAGATCTTGATGCTCAAATGGAATCATGCACCCCCGGGGGAATCCGGGTCGCGCCGGTGCTCAGGCTTTTGTCCGGGTTAACCTGAATAATCCGGGGAATTGCCTGGCGGAATCACCCGCTCGAGAAAGTCGCGGAGGCCGTTAGTATATAGCGCCCCGCTCAGAACAAACCCGCCGTTATGATTCCCGAGGATCTGCAGAAATTCCTTGGGCTCATTAGCGCGCTCGAAAATTCTTCGCCCCTGAGCGATGGGCACAATCTCGTCGTCCGGGCTGTGAACCACCAGCACGGGCGCCCCCACCTTGCTGACGTAGTCCCCGGTTGCATACCGGAAACGGGATAAAAGCCGCACCGGGAGATACCAGTAGTGCTCACTTCCGAGGTCCGGCACTGATGCAAAGGCTGACTCGAGGATCAGTGCGCCGGGCCGAACGCTCTGCGCCAGGTGTGCCGCCACCGCCGCACCGAGGGAACGACCGAAAATTACGATCCGCTCGCTGCTGTAGCCCCCCTCTCCTGTCAAATACGACCAGACCGCCTCAACATCCCGATAGGTGCCCGCTTCGCTGGGCCGACCCTCACTCTGACCATAGCCCCGGTAGTCGAAAATCACTACATCGAGCCCGAGTTCATGAAAGATGCGAATGGAATCCAGACGGTGGGAAATATTGCCGGCATTGCCGTGGCAAAACAGTATGACGGGAGCCCCCTCATGGCCGGCAGGAACAAACCAACCATGCAGTATGGGGCCATCTTCCACCTGAATACGCAGATCCTGGTAGTCGAGACCAATCATGGCCGGGGTCGCTGTCAACTCCCTCCCCATCAGGCTGGGCAGGTAGAGCAGCCTCGATTGGAAGATATAGAGAAGCACCATGAACGCGAGATAGGCTACGGCCAGCCAAAACACCAAGGTGCCAAAAGAGCGCATGCTAGATAATCGTCAGACTTGTCATAAATGGTGCCGGATTTATTTATTAATATCGCCGTTAAGGAATATTGTATCCGCCTGTTCACCGGTCAATGGCACGAATCGAACCTGCAGAATGATATCTGTTGTAATGCTGCCCTTGGTATCCTTTTCGATCACCACCAGGTTCTGGTAACCCTGACCAGTCTCGAGCGGAATAATCATTCGCCCGCCCGGTTTGAGCTGTTTGATCAGCGGAGCCGGTGGTTCGTCTGCCGCAGCCGTGACAATAATGGCATCGAAAGGGCCATACTCGGGCCAGCCGGCGAAACCATCACCGATTCTGACGTGGATATTCTGATATCCGAGCTGTTCCAGAAGTGCCATCGCCTTCAGACCCAGGGGCTCGACGATCTCGATCGAATAAACCTCCCTGGCGACCTCGGCCAGGATCGCCGCCTGGTAGCCTGACCCCGTGCCGACCTCAAGTACCCGGCTGTCAGCCGATATTTGCAGCAAATCCGTCATGATCGCTACGATGTATGGTTGCGAGATGGTCTGCTCCTGCCCGATGGGCAACGGGTAGTTCCCGTATGCCATCTCACGCAAAGACTCGGGTACGAACCGGTGCCGTGGCACTTTGCCGATGGCGGCGATGACCCGAGAGCTCAGCTTGTCTTTGCCCAGCGAACCGGCAGTCCGGCGTACAGCTGCTTCGATCTCACGCAACAGCTGCGCCTGCTCCGCTGCATGATCATCACGGCTGTCACCGTCAAGTCCGCTTGCGGGGCACAAAACAGTGGCTCCGATGATTGCAAACAGCATTAGTGCTTTGAGTACGGGCGTCAATCCCGAACCCTCCCGGGATCAATGATCAATCCCCTTTGATTGATGATACGCCCCTGAAATACTGCTGCAACAGGTGCAGAACGGTCGATTGGAGCATTGATAAAAGATTTGATCCCGGAGTCGGTTTGAAATAGTCAGTAAAGTCTCCCATCGTGATCATCGCGATGACTGTGTCACCCGCTGTATTTAAATTGGTGATAGCTGTCGCTATCCACCTAATTCGGATCACCCGAATTTCCGAAACCGGTTGTAAAGAGCGACGACAAAATGACAATGCTCCCGTCAAACTCTGCTATCACGACCGCATTTGAAGTCCCCGGGAGAGCGAGAATAAGCTAGAGGTGCCGTTTCGACCCCAAAAACTACTGTTTAAGGGTGAAATTTGGCTCCAATTCCTGCTCTATCCTTTGGCCTACAAGGAATCTGCCAGGTCCGACCCCGCTCTGTAATCAAAACGGCCTCGTCGAAACACTGGTCGCTGGTGTAAATGCTGGGTGTAATCACAGTAGCGATGCCTGCACGGGTTGATGACAGCAAACCATTGCGGGAGTCCTCGATGGCGAGGCAGTCCTCTGCCGGAAGATCCAGCATCTCCAGGGCCAACAGATAGATGTCGGGCGCAGGCTTTTTACGGGTAACGGCATCACCGGCACAAATCACCTCAAAAATGCCGGAATACTCACTGCCGTATGCTGATTGAAGCAGCGCATTGACATTGGTGAGGCTGGTCGTTGTAGCGATCGCCAGCCGGTAACCACGCTCAATCGCATCGCTGATCAGTTGTCTGACTCCCGGGCGAAAAACCACTTCGCCATTGGCCACCATGCGCGCATAGCAGGCCGTTTTCTCCCGGTGGATTTCGTGAATGAATCGATCGGGATTCCCGACAGGGACGCTCTCCACATCATACTGGTCGATGAAATACCGGATACGTTCCTTGCCTCCCGCAACCTGCAGCAGTTGCTGATACAGGGCACGATTCCAGTTCCAGGGTAGTGCGCAGGTTTTGAATGCCAGGTTGAACGCTTTGCGATGGACCTCCTCGGTTTCCGCGAGGGTGCCGTCTACATCGAATATGATTGCTTTGAGCATGATCGCCGTCTGTCATGCCGCGAGCCCCAGCTGCTGACGCCAGCTCGGAAACAGCCTGTCGGCATCGGCCGGGAAGCTCTCGAATGCACGGGCCAGCTCGTGGTGATCTCTCGCGAATGCCACAGTGTTGGCGCCTTCCTTCCAGCATTGCTCTGCCTGGCGCAAGGCACGGGCACCGGCTGCAGGGCCATCAATATGCCCGTAGCTGCCGCCGCCGGCAGTCATGATGAGGTTGGAGTGCCCAAGATTCTCGAAGAATCCGGGAGCGCGCAGCGCATTCATGCCACCCGAGATGATCGGCGTGGTCGGATTCATGCCCAGCCATTCCTGGTGATAAAAAGGACCATCCGCACTGTCCTGTTGAATCATGTGAGCCATGCCGGTATCGCCAGCATCACCTTCCATTTTGCCGAAACCCATGGTG
>JAJRUG010000120.1 GCA_024277915.1 Gammaproteobacteria bacterium | reverse complement strand
GATACTTGCCAAGACGGTCAAGGGCTATGGCATGGGTGAAGTCGTCGAGGGCAAGATGACCGCCCATTCGGCGAAAAAACTCGGTATAGAGGACCTGAAGGCGTTTCGTGACCGGTTCAACATTCCGGTGTCGGACGATGTCATTGACGATATTCCCTATTGCAAGCCGGCTGACGACAGCGAGGAAATTCGCTACCTGCAGGAACATCGCAAGAAACTGGGCGGATATCTTCCGGTACGCTCTTCCAGAATCGAACCGCTTGAAGTGCCGGGGCTTGAGTCATTTCAGGCCCAGCTGGACGGCTCCGGTGATCGTGAAGTTTCCACAACCATGGTGCTGGTACGCATTCTTACCAAGCTGGTGCGGGACAAGAAGATCGGCAAGAACATCGTGCCGATAGTACCGGACGAGGCACGTACCTTCGGTATGGAGGGCATGTTCAGGCAGATAGGAATCTATTCATCGGCCGGGCAGCTGTATACACCGCAGGATTCAGAACAGTTGATGTACTACCGGGAAGACAAGAACGGCCAGATCCTTGAGGAAGGAATCAACGAGGGTGGTGCCTTTTGCTCATGGACTGCTGCCGCTACCGCCTATGCGAATCACAGCGTCAATATGATTCCGTTTTATGTGTTTTACTCAATGTTTGGTTTTCAGCGCATCGGTGACTATGCCTGGGCTGCCGGTGATATGCAGGCACGCGGTTTTCTGATCGGTGGCACTGCGGGTCGTACGACATTGGCCGGCGAGGGGCTGCAGCATCAGGATGGGCATAGTTTATTGCTGGCTGCGACGATCCCGAATTGTATTGCCTATGATCCTGCCTACGGCTATGAACTTGCGGTCATCATTCAGGATGGATTGCGCCGGATGATCCAGGAGCAGCAAAACGTTTTCTATTACATCACAACGATGAATGAAAACTACCTGCAACCTGCGATGCCCTCTGGTGTAGAGGACGGTATTCTGCGCGGCATGTATCTGCTGTACGTTGGTGGTCGTGGCATGGTGAGGGTTCAGTTGCTCGGTTCAGGCGCTATTCTCGGTGAAGTGCTTGCTGCTGCCGAGATGCTTGAGACTGAATTCGATGTACCTGCTGATGTCTGGAGTGTTACCAGTTTCAATGAGCTCAACCGGGATGGCATGGACTGTGATCGCTGGAATATGCGACACCCGAAGGACGAACCCCGCAAACCCTACGTAGCGCAATGCTTTGCCGAACGGGAGGGGCCATTTATTGCTGCGACCGATTATATGAAAGCACTTGCCGAGCAGATCCGCCCATGGGTTCGCGGTACTTATTCCGTGCTTGGCACGGATGGCTTCGGGCGCAGTGACGGACGAGCAGCATTGAGAGATCATTTTGAAGTGGATAGAAAACACATCGTACTGGCTGCACTAAAAGCGCTGGCAGATGATGGCGTGCTCGACCTCAATACGGTAGAAGCAGCAATCAGCAAGCTGGAAATCGATGTTGATAAACCTAATCCCGTGAACTGTTGAGGATCAGGTGTCAATGACGCAACGACTGGAAGTACTCATACCTGACCTGGGCGATTTCGATGAGGTCGAGATTGTCGAAGTGCTGGTGGCGGTCGGCGATACGGTGGGGATAGAAGATCCGCTGGTGACGCTGGAGACCGAGAAGGCAGCGATGGAAGTGCCTGCGCCTGCAGCGGGTACCGTCACAGAGATATCGGTGGATGTGGGCTCGATGGTCTCGCAGGGAACGCTGGTGCTGGTGCTTGCGGCGGACGTTGGTAAGCCGGAGGCTGAGCCTGAGCCTCCTTCCATCGAGCCGGCGCCGGAAAAAACCGCACCGCCGGAGCGCTCTGCAAAGCCTGCACCCGCGAATAGCGCACCTGCTGTACCGGTGGCCACGAGACCTGCCGGCTTGCCCCCGATTAACGAGGCAGGTTTTTCAAAGGCCCATGCCAGCCCGTCAGTTCGCAAACTGGCTCGCGAGCTTGGAGTTGATCTTGCCCGGGTCAACGGTACAGGTCAGAAGAACCGCGTCATGCAAGACGATGTCAAGGCATTCGTCAAAGCAATTCTCACCGGACAGGCCACAGCACCGGCGGCAGCATTGCCAAAAGTTCCTGTTGTTGATTTTGCCAAATATGGTGATATCGAACTTAAAAAACTGACGCGTATACAGAAGATTTCCGGCCCGCGTCTGCACGCAAGTTGGGTGAATTTGCCACATGTGACGCAGCAGGATGAAGCTGATATCACTGATCTTGAAATTCGTCGCAAATCCATGAAAGAGTCGGCAGCAACACAGGGAATCAAATTGACGCCGCTGGCTTTCATCATCAAGGCTTGCGTGATTGCGTTACAGGAATTCCCTCTTTTTAATACCTCCCTGTCCGAAGACGGCAAGAACCTGGTTTACAAGAATTATTTCCATATAGGCTTCGCTGCTGATACGCCGCAGGGGTTACTGGTGCCGGTGATCCGTGATGCGGAAAAAAAGAATCTGTATCAAATCGCGGGTGAGTTGGCTGACCTGAGTGCCAGGGGGCGGGATGGGAAACTGACTGCGGAAGAGATGCGGGGGGGTACTTTTACCGTTTCGAGTCTGGGCGGTATCGGCGGGACGGCATTTACACCCATCATCAATGCGCCCGAAGTTGCGATACTGGGAGTATCACGCTCTGCGTATAAACCGGTGTTCCAGGATGGAGACTTTGTGCCCCGGTTGATACTGCCATTGTCGCTTTCATACGATCACCGGGTCGTTGATGGGGCAACCGGCGTTCGTTTTACGACATTTCTCGCCGGAATACTTGGTAATGTCGACAAGCTGGTGGATGTTTGACTGGTCATGGCTGAGCTGATCGATGTACTGGTTCCTGATATTGGCGATTTTGCCGATGTTGAAGTCATTGAAGTTCATGTGGCCAGTGGTGATGAGGTCGCAGTTGAAGACCCCTTGATTACCCTGGAGAGTGACAAGGCGGCAATGGAAGTACCATCACCCTGCAGTGGCATCGTCCGGGAAATTCTGGCAACAGTTGGTAACCAGGTTTCGGAGGGAACTTTGATCGCTCGTATTGAAGCGGTTGAGCAGGCTGATACGGGTTCACCACCTGTTAGAGAGCAACCGAAAAAAATCACCATAGCTGCCGGTGACTATACCGGTCCGGTCGATCAGGAAGCGGAACTGCTGGTGCTTGGTTCGGGGCCTGGTGGCTATACCGCTGCTTTTCGCGCTGCTGATCTTGGCATGAGAGTGACGCTGGTTGAACGCTGGCCTACGCTTGGGGGTGTGTGCCTGAACGTCGGGTGTATTCCCTCAAAAGCACTGCTGCATGCCGCCAAAGTAATTGAAGAAGCGGAATCCATGGCTGAATGCGGCATTCGCTTCGAAACTCCCGCGATTGATATCGATGCACTGCGCAGCTGGAAGGAGAAGATAGTTGGCCGGTTAACCGGTGGGCTGGAAGGACTGGCCAAACAGCGCAAGGTCAATATCGTCAGGGGTACCGGAAGTTTTGTTTCCCCTCATCATATGCAGGTGTCGGAGGGCGATAGCGAACAGGTGATCGCCTTTAACCAGTGCATTATCGCAGCCGGTTCAGAATCCGTTTGGCTGCCGGGCATGCCGGATGACCCGCGGATCATTGATTCAACCGGTGCTCTGGAACTCGCTGAGCTTCCTGACAGCATGCTGGTGATTGGCGGCGGTATTATCGGTCTGGAAATGGCTACGGTGTACAATGCCCTGGGTGTCAGCGTATCCGTCGTCGAGTTGACCAAGGGGCTTATTCCCGGTTGCGACCCGGACCTGGTTCGACCCTTGCAGCGGCGCATCAAGAAACGCTACCAGCAGATAATGACGGGCACCAAAGTTGTTTCAGTCACGGCAAGTACTGCCGGACTCGAAGTTGAATTTGAAGGCAAAGGCGCTCCGGAATCACAGACCTATGATCGCGTACTGTTAGCAGTTGGCCGGGCACCGAATGGCAACAGGGTAGGGGCCGAACAAGCGGGTGTCGCTGTCGATGACCGTGGTTTCATTGCGGTCGACAAGCAGATGCGCACTAACCTGCCGCACATATTTGCGATTGGAGATATCGTCGGCCAGCCCATGCTGGCTCACAAAGCCGTGCACGAAGCCAAGGTGGCAGCGGAGGTTGCATCCGGCATGAAGCGCGCCTTCGATGCACGCGTTATTCCCTCGGTTGCCTATACCGACCCTGAGATCGCATGGGTGGGGCTCACTGAAACAGATGCCAGAGCACAGGGCATAGAATACGGCAAGGGTGTTTTTCCCTGGGCTGCCAGCGGACGATCTTTGTCATTGAACAGAGATGAGGGAATGACCAAGGTTTTGTTCGACAAGGCGACAGATCGCGTACTTGGCGCCGGAATAGTCGGACCCAATGCCGGCGACCTGATCGCTGAAGTCGCTCTTGCTATCGAGATGGGGTGTGATGCAACTGATATCAGTTTGACGATTCACCCGCATCCCACATTATCTGAAACCATCGCTTTTGCTGCCGAAGCCTTTGAAGGCACATTGACAGATCTCTATATCCCAAGGAAGTAATTGCGCTGCCCGGCGCAAGGTTTACATGGATGCGCCGTCAAATTTCCTGACCGGAAGGGATGAAGCAGATAACACTATTGATGCTCCCGTGCAGCCATGGGGATATATGAAGGGGAAATGCGCCTGTTCCACAGGGTCATGTTTTTTCTCGATACTCACAGAGAGTCTCAATAATACACTGTTGGCACTCCGGTTTTCGTGCCTTGCACACATACCTTCCGTGCAGTATCAGCCAGTGGTGAGCATCCAGGCGATACTCTTTCGGAGTATATCGAACTAACTTTTTCTCTACTTCCAGAGGTGTCTTTCCCGGTGCCAGGCCGGTACGGTTTGATACCCGGAAAATATGTGTATCTACGGCAATGGTGGGCTCGCCAAAGGCTGTGTTCAGGATGACGTTGGCGGTTTTCCGGCCAACGCCCGGCAGTGCCTCAAGTCCCTCTCGTGTTCCCGGTACCTCGCCATGATGCTGATCCACCAGTATCCGGCAGGTGGCAATAATGTGCTTTGCCTTGCTGTTATACAGCCCGATGGTTTTGATCTGTTCGCGTAGTTTTTGTTCGCCAAGGTCAACAAAGGCCTGGGGAGTATTGGCCAGTTTGAACAGGTGAGCTGTGGCCTTGTTGACGCTGATATCGGTAGCCTGTGCCGAAAGAACCACGGCTACCAGTAACTCGAAATTTCCCGAGTAGTCGAGCTCTGTTGTCGGTGTCGGGTTGGCAGCTTTTAGCAGCTGGTAAATTGCCTCGCGTTTTTTTGCATTCATTTGCTTGCTTGCGGGAGATCAGGTTGAGCAGCACTCTCAGGATGGATCTGCGGCGCCAGATGGTTCCTGATCGCAATAATAATACCCAGCCCAAAAAATGCTCCGGGTGGCAATACG
>JAJRUG010000119.1 GCA_024277915.1 Gammaproteobacteria bacterium | reverse complement strand
TAAGATAAAGGAAACACGTGTACAGGGTCATTATTTAGAGTCTGTTGCTCATGCTCTTGATTGCTTGCTCACCGGATACTCCAGAGGTTCCGGCCAGCCGGTTGCCGAAAGATGCGGGAATGGAAGACCCTAATTGGGTGCCTGCAGGGATTCAATGGCGGCAAGGAGATGTCGAGGCAGCCTTCGCTGAAGCAAAAGCCAGCAATAAGCCGCTGTTCCTCTACTGGGGCGCGGAGTGGTGCCCACCCTGTCACCAGCTCAAGGTTACGGTATTCAACAAGCTCGCCTTTATCGAACGCTCCCGTCTGTTCGTGCCGATTTACCTGGATGGTGATACCGAACGGGGGCAGAAGTACGCTGCGCGATTCGGGGTAATGGGCTATCCGACCATCGTGGTATTCAACCCCGATGGTCAGGAGATCACCCGTATTCCTGGCGGCCTGGACATGGAGGCGTACATGACGGTGCTGGATCTGACCCTCAGTGATGTGCGCCCGGTTGTCGACCTGGTGGATACAGCAGTTACCGGAGAATCTCTGGCATCAGCCGATTGCCAGCTTCTGGCTTACTACTCCTGGGGAGAGGATAACGAGGGGATTCTTGATCAATACCAGGCGCGAGCGCTATTCCCGATTTTGCGTGCAGCCTGTCCTGCTGAACTCACAGCGGAGCGCTCGCGTTTGTTCATGGAGTATCTGGCCGCGGTTGCCGAAGAACAGAATAGCGACCAGCCCGATTCTCTCAAAGGTAAAGAGTATGTGGCGGCCCTGGCAGGATTTAACGAGATACTTGCCGACTACACATTGGTAAAGGCAAATCTTGAATCTTTCCTGGGCAATGTTGCCGATGCTGTCAAGACATTGACTGCGCCGGGCACAGCGGAACGTGAGGAACTCATCGTGCGCCTGGAGCCGATACTGACCCGGATCAGGCAGGATGAGGCATTGCCCAAGCGCGAGCGGATCTACACTGCCCGTGCCCGGGTATGGCTGGAGCAGTTGGACAAGGTTGATGCAGCTATTTCCGCTGAGTTGAAGAGCGAGATTCAGGCCACAGTGGCCTGGGCCGACCAGACGACCTCTGATCGCTATGAACGCCAGACTGTGATGAATGCTGCCGCCAATACCCTGGTGAGCGCACGGATGTACGATGAGGCGAGGGCGCTGCTGACTGCAGAAATCGAGATATCAGGGCAGCCTTACTATTTCATGCTCAGTCGTGCAGAGCTGGAGCAGGAAGCGAACCAGCCGGCAGCGGCTCTTGAGTGGTATGAGCGTGCGTACCATGAGTCAAAAGGGCCTGCCACAAGATTCCAGTGGGGATACAATTACTTAACAGGACTTCTTGAGCTTTCACCTGAAGATGAAAAACGCATTGAGACAGAGACGATTCGGGTGTTTCAGGAACTGGAAAATATCGCCTCCAATGCATTCTACCAGCGCACCCGGGTGCGGTTGGAACAGCTTGAGCAGAGTTTCGCAGAGTGGAACAGAGATGGCCGGCATGGTGCGAGTATTCGGGTCATCAGGGCGGGGGTGATGGAAGTCTGCCGGCGAATCCCGGTTGAAGATGAATCGCGCCAGACCTGTGAAGCCTTTCTGGATTCCGTCTGAGGCAGCTATTCATCGCAGGTTCATCAGATTGGCTTTATGCTAGCGGTATGAGTTTCTATGGCAGATTATTCCGCAAGCCGGTAACAGTCCGCAGCCCGGCCAATCAGAGCCTGGGTGCTCTGATATGGGCAGCGGGCATACTGGTTGCTGCCATGATGCCGTACACGGCAAATGCCCATCAGGCTCTGGATCCCGCTCGCGTGGGTTGGACTGAAGTCAGCTTCCATGCTTCGAAATTCTTTCTGTCTGCAGATGCGAGTATGACAGTCGAACCGCCCAATTCCGACAATTTTCCGGAGCCATTAATGTCTCCAGGTTCCGGAGTCGGAGTGGCTCTTGAGGATGAGGCGCTGGTGCTGACTGTCAGGACCAGGGCGATTGGGAAAGAAGGGTTGAACACACTCTTGATGAACAGTCGTACTGGAGCGGCGGTTCAGTTTCTGCAAACCAAGGCAGACCGGTATCGAGTCTCCCGATTCACCGATACCGGACGACTTATGCATACCTGGAAGCCGGGTAAGAAAGAGAAAAAGCTGCCACGTGATCAATGGACAGACTATTCCGAAGACTTGCGGGCATTCCCACCTGATGCAGTCGGTCAGATAGTGGCAGAACCGGCTGCCTTGATTTACATCATCGCAGCAGCCCCGGTTCTGGAGCCAGGTGACCAATTCAGGTTGCTTACTATCATCAGGCGGCAGGTATTCCGGGTGATAGTGGAAGTTGCCGAGCCTCACACACTCAAAACCGATTATATGGAGTACAGCCCGTCTGGCGCAGTGCGCAGAAATAGTAAAGTGACAGCGTTGCGGCTTCTGGTACGTGGAGAGGGGCTTAACCCTGAGGACGATCAGGAGTTTCAAATGCTGGGGATGCAGGGAGACATAGAGCTTTATTTGCAACCGGAAACTCGCCTGCCACTGCAATTGAACGGGAAAATAAAGATCCTCGGGAAAATAAAATTCAGGCTTCGTGATGCACATCTGCGCTAGTTGATCAGACTGCGTACACGGTAAAATAATGATAGGGTGCGCCTGTCTTTCTCCACCGAGTAGCATCGTGTCATCGATCCCGATATCAGCCGTTATCATCGTCAAGAATGCGGAGCAGACTCTGGGGCCGACACTGGCCAGCCTGGAAGATCTGCCGGAGGTTGTGCTCTACGATAATGGATCAGAGGATCAGACTCTGGAGATTGCCGGCTCCTTCTCCAACGTAGTGGTACACACTGGGGAGTTTTTCGGGTTTGGCCCGACTAAAAATCATGCTGCTGCCCTGGCGACAAATGACTGGGTATTGTCAGTTGATGCAGATGAGGCTGTTACTTCTGAATTGATGAAGAACATTCTTTCCCTCGATTTAACAGATCCGCAGATTGTCTACACTATTCATCGTCACAACTATTTCATGGGGAAGCATGTACGTTTTTCAGGCTGGGGAAAGGACTGGCTGCCGCGTCTCTATCACCGCAATACAACAGGTTACACTGAGGCAATGGTTCACGAGAATGTTCTTGTGCCCGGAGGAAGCCGGGAAGTCAGGCTGCAGGGTGAACTCAGTCACGACGCCGTTCGTGAAATTGGCGATTTTCTGGTCAAAATCAACCGGTATACGGAGATCCGTCGGCGAGGGCAGCAAAAACGCCGACTCTCTGCGCCGATGATTGTACTGCGCAGCCTTTGGACATTTGTTCACACCTATTTACTGCGAGGTGCATTTCTGGATGGTTGGCGCGGGTTGGTGATTGCTGTTTCAAATGCCAATGGTGTATTTTTCAAGTACCTGAAGCCCTATGCGGATATTCGTATTGCGAAAGAACAGTCACAGCAGGAACACTCGCAAGAAGAGCCGTCAGGGACAGGACCTTGAGCCGGAAATCATCATTGAAACGTCGATCTTCCGCAGTCAGATCACTGTGGTATCTCATACAACGCTGGATATTGAGGCGCCCATTCCTTGTTGCCTGTTCTCCCGGGCCGGGTCTTCGCTTCAAGGTAAAAACCGAGGATGTCGTGGGTCGGCATCTCTATAAATACCAGGTACACGAGTCGGTGCTCAGCACTTTTTTAATCAATCACCTGAAATTCGAACCCGGTGATGTGGTGTTGGATATCGGTGCAAATATTGGCTGGTACTCGCTGTTGCTTGAACAGCAGGTGCCCGATGGTGTGGATATTTTCGCGTTTGAACCAGACCCGTTGAATTTTGAGTTGTTACAGCACAATCTGAGCCTGAATCAGGCGACCCGGGTGACGGCAATACAAAAAGCATTGGCAGAGGAGGAGGGCATAAAGCATCTCTATCGGCATGCCAGCAGTAACCTCGGACGGCATTCGCTGTTGCAGTTGCAGGATGGGGAGTCGGTCGAGGTGAATACCACTTCGCTGGATAGTTTCTGGGATGCTCAGGGGCTGGGTTCAAGAATTCCCAGATTCATTAAAATTGACATCGAAGGCTATGAACTTCTTGCGCTACGAGGTGCTCGGAAGATACTCGAGCGGTGCCCGGCACTGCTGTGCGAGTTTTCTCCCGGGTATATGCATAAAGGGGGTATTAACCCCGCTGATCTGGTTACGCTGCTGACCGGTCACGGGTTTGTTCCCTATGCCGTAAGCTGCTCAGGTCTGGAACAGGTAGATCCGGATACCCTGCCGGTACTGGAACGGACGGCAGACTTTTTCTGGCAGAAAAAAGGTATTACCCCGCTTCGACAGGTCGGGTCGGAGTGAGCCGGTATTGGCTGGCGGCTTGATGGCAGATCCTGTTCTTAAGGAAGCTTCAGGGCAACTGCGGGTACTGTGTGTCAGTTCCCATAGCGGATCGCTGAATAACGTGCGACCGGAAGCTGCCTGGATGGCCGGTATGCCTCAGGCCGGTGTTCAGATGACGATTATGACCGAGGAAGATTCGGTCTGTGTCGAACAGATGCGAACGGGTGGCTGCGAGATCATTCCGTTCGATACAGGCAGGAAGTTCAGTATCAAGTCGATCCGGAAAATCCGCCGGGTACTTCGCGAAGGCGGGCACCAGATTATTCATCTTTTCAATAACAAGGCCATCGTCAATGGTCTGGTTGCAGCGATTGGTCTTCCGGTAAAAGTTGTAACCTACAGGGGGCAGACCGGAAATATCAAACGACACGACCCAAGCTGCTATCTGACGCATCTGAATCCGGGTGTTGATTGTATCAGCTGCGTTTCTGATGCGGTTCGAAATGATTTGCTGGCTCATGGTGTGCCGGAGCATAAGCTGGTCACCATATACAAAGGACATGATCTTGCCTGGTATGAAGGTACAGGAAAGGAAGACCTTTCTTCTCTCGGCATTCCTGATGATGCTTTCGTTATTGCCTGTGTTGCGAATAACCGGCCCCGCAAGGGTGTTCCGGTGCTGATTGAGTCAACACAGTACCTGCCTGAAAACCTGCCTGTTCATATTATCCTGGTCGGGAATGGCATGACGAGCAAGGGGGTACGGGAGCTGGTTGCCACAAGCCCGATCGCGAAAAACTTCCACCTGATCGATTACAGGACCAATGTTCTGGAACTGGTGGCAAGCTGTGATGCGACTGTGTTACCCGCTACAAAGCGTGAAGGGTTGCCGAAAACCGTTGTCGAGTCCATGGCTTTGGGTATCGCCCCCATCGTGACCAGGACCGGCGGCAGTCCGGAACTGGTCGTTGATGGAGAGAGTGGTCTGGTTGTTCCGCCAGGTGATGCACCGGCAATTGCCGAAGCTATTATACGTTTGGTCGAAAACAGGGAGCTCAGCGAAGCAATGGGCAAAAACGCACGTCTTCGGCTGGCAACTCATTTCACTCTGGAGCAATCGATAGATGGTCACCGGGAATTGTATCAATCCCTCAGCGGTATCCGTATTTAAGAGCCAATAGTCTGGGCGAAAAACTGGTTGAGCATCCTGTTGGCGGGGTCCAGGTGACGTCGCACACTACAAAAGTGATCCAGTCTTGTGCCGTATGCAGCGGAAACAGATTCCGCAGTAGCCCCCGGTGTCTGGTTCAGTAACGGGATTCCATCAAACTGTGCAGAAAACTCGGCGAGTTCCAGCACGAAATCCGGCCATCCGGAATGTTTGTTTGTCCGGATACAGATGGCGAAAGCAGTGCTATCAAAGGTAGGTGACAACAGGGATTGATTGTCCTGGTTGATACGAAAACCGATAGCAGGCAGGTCACAACGAAAGCCTGAGGATTCATAGTAGTCGAGGCAGAATTTGCGATAGGCCGAGACCACAAAACCGAATCGCTTGGCAGGGAAGATCCAGGTGCAATTGTGTGTGGTTGGCGTGACAATCAGCTTGCGAAAGCGACCTGTCTGCTCCATGGAGTTGCTACCGGTTTCGACAAAGGTATTGCTAACGAGAATCTGTGTCGCTTCGCTTACACCATCGATCACAGGGTACCGGATTCGTCTGATCGGCATGATTCGGCTGACAGACCTGACTACTGTCGGCAGTGCGGCATTGCAGGCCCAGTCTCTTATTTTCCATGGCAGCTCTCGTCCCTTTTTGCCATCATCGGTATAGCGGCGCAACTCGATGAATACTTTGTCCCGGAAGGGTAGTAAATAGAACTTGATCCCGGCATCGTTCATCCCCGGGCTTTGTATGTGCCCTTGAAATTGTGCGAAATCGAATCTCTGGTGTTCTATGGAGCAGGTACGAATAGGCCGGGTTCGAAGTGTGACAGTAGTGATGCAGCCGAGCAGGCCATAACTTAGCCGCACTGCGCGTATAAGATCCTGGAAGTTTTCACCCACTACAATCCTGCGGCCTTCCGGTGTAATCAATGTTAGTGAACTGGCTATTGAAGACAGGTGTCCGGCATCTCCGGGGATTGCCGAAATCGTTGAGCCACTTGCAATAGCGCCACCGACAGTTCGATCCGGTGCATCACATCCGCAGGCCAGCTCAAGATCCCGGGTGGCCAGTTCACTGGCGAGGTCACGCATCCGGACTCCCGCTTGCACTGTTACACTGCGGGAATCAATTGACAAAATCTGGTTCAGCTTACTCGTCCGGAGGACAGTGCCTTCGACAGTTCGATTGCAGCGCGTGCTGGCAGAATCCGAACCCACTGTTCTTATCGGGCCTGGGTACCGCTTTGAGTCACAGAATATTTCGATCACTTCGAGCTCTGATCCCGGGGTCACCGTTTCAGTTTTATTGGCTATCCTTCGGCGAAGATGTTTTTTGATCTGGTGTGCAGCTTGTGCCATGTTCCGTCCCTCACAGATTCCGTGATGCACTGGTTACAAAGGATGATGACAGGCAGGCTGAGATGACTGCACGCACAAGCGTGGTGCTGGCAACCCCGCCGTCCTGGGAATCAATCCTGTAGACCGGTGGCTTTGTGTCCCCGGCTTTCACCGGGTTTACCTGAATTCAGCAATGAAACTATGAACAAGTTGGCGCAGGGGTGCAATATTTTCGCTGTTCTGTCAGCTGATAGACGAACTGCAAATTAATTATTGGAAAATTGCCTGCCTGTACTAGCGGGGTTTGGCCGGAAAACAGCGCTTATGTTGCAGGCGGCTGCTCACCGTTGGCGACCCGGCATAAACAGCACAGGCGTGGATTGCGCACTCTGCAAGTCGGGTCCGGTACCGGGCAATATCAGCCAATTGCCATGCTGTAAAAAAACAACATGTTTCTATCTGCACCATTTTGGTTATAATCATTGGTGATTCAACATAAATCACGCGAGCCAAAGGGGGCAAAACGATGGTTAGTGACACAATAGCAACCAAATTCTCACCAACAGGGGCTCGGATCATTCTTTCCACAGCTGCACTTATTCTGAGTGCGACGGGCGCAATTGCTGCGGATCAAGAGATTGACGAAGTCATCGTCACAGCTACCAAGCGCGCATCCACAGTGCAGGACGTACCTTTTTCAATCAATGCCCAGACTGAAAAAGATATCCAGCGGCTGGGTGCTACCAATCTCGAAGAGTTGTCCAGAAACGTCGCCGGTTTGACGATCCAGAACCTGGGGCCCGGCCAAAGCCAGGTTGCAATTCGAGGCGTATCTGCCGGACAGATCGTCCGCGATCAGCCTGGTGTAAAAGAACAGGTGGGTGTCTATGTAGATGAGTCAGTTATATCCCTGTCTCTGTTTACCCCGGATTTTGATTTATATGATTTGAATCGGGTAGAGACCTTGCGTGGACCACAGGGTACCTTGTTTGGTTCGGGGTCTATTGGCGGAACGATTCGCTATATCACCAATCAGCCTGACGCCGAGGAATTTGATGCCGGGTTCGAAGTGAACCTCAACTCAGTAACAGACGGAGAGATTGGCGGTCATCTGAAAGGCATGGTTAATATACCGATCAGTGATGTCATGGCACTTCGTGCTGTAGGTTATTCAACTCAATACGCAGGTTTCATTGATGCTCGCCGTGAAGGCGGTGCAGTCACCGAGGATGTGAACAGCGGAACACGTACTGGTGGCCGCGTTTCTCTGAAGATTACACCCTCCGATAACTTCAGTGTCACACCTCGAATTATCTATCAGAAAATCGAGGCTGACGGATTTAACCGGCAAGAAGTGTTCAATCTTTTTGCCAACCCGAATACGACGACTCGTCCGGCAGTTCAGCTCGGAGAGCGAGAACAGCATCTGCTACTTGATGAGGAGTTTTCAGATGAAACTCTTCTGGCCGACGTTGTTGCAGAGTGGTCGCTGGATCCATTCGATCTCACAGTAGTCGGCAGTTTTCTGGATCGGGAGATTCTCGTAGGCCGTGATGCAAGTGCGTTGACAGGTAGTGTATCGGTCGATCTTGGATATCCGGAGGCAGCTGTATTGTTGCCTTCTAATCTTCGTGATACCACCGACCTGCAGCAATCGACTCTGGAAATCAGGTTAAGCTCGAATTCGGATGGTGCGTTCCAGTGGCTGGCAGGTGCTTTTTACTCTACGGTTGAACGTGACTACGCCCAGCGCTTGCCAACACCCGGGTATGCGGCAGCGACAGATGCGGCACTCGGTGCGGGTACTTCGGCTGCCGTCGCGAACGGCTTTACCAATCTTGATTCGCCGTTTAACTCGGATCTTCCCTACGATATAGATCAGTTAGCACTGTTTGGCGAAGCCTCGTACGATTTTACCGACGCATTCACGTTGACAGTTGGTGCTCGCTACTATGATTTCGAGGAGGAGCGCGTCATCACTACGGGCGGACTCTTTGCTAACGGTGATACCGGCCAGGTTGATAAGACATCCTCGGACGGCGTTTCGCCACGCATCATGGCAAGCCTGGAAGTCAGCGATGCTACTATTTTGAATGCTCAGGTATCGCAGGGTTTCCGGCTGGGTGGCGTGAATGACCCGCTCAATGCCGGACTGTGTACTCCGGGCGATCTGGCAGTATTTGGCAGTTTCCAGGAATATGATGATGAAAGCATGACGAACTATGAAGTCGGCATGAAATCACGGTTCGATAACGGGATCACATTTAATGCTGCTGTGTTCTATTCGGACATAGAGGATTTGCAGGTGACGCTGGATGCAGGATCCTGTTCTTCACGTATTTCTTTCAACGTGCCAAAGGCTCACACTTCCGGTGTCGAGTTTGAATTTGCTGCCAAACCTTCGGACTCATTGGAAATGAGTGTCGCAGGCAGTGTGCTCGAATCCGAGTTCGACTCAACGGTCACTGATGCGACGGGTGCGGTGCTGGGTGGTGTTGAAAGCGGCAATCGGCTCGCTTCGGTTCCGGAATTCCAGCTTGCCGTTACCGGCACCTACCTGTTTGAGGCTTTCAACTCCGACGCTTATTTTTCAGCTTCATGGCAAACGATTAGCACCAGGTTTACGCAGCCGAGCGATCAGCTTGCCGGTGCGGGCAACTTCACATCAGGTCTGCCATTTGGTGGTGCTTCCGGAGCTGATGTGACTACTGTGGATCTGGAACTCGATTCCTACGCGCTCCTTAACCTGAACCTCGGGTTGGTAAGAGATGCATGGGAGGCTGTGGTCTATATTAATAACGCGACGGACGAAAATGCGAACCTGTCTTTTGACCGTGAACGTGGTGGCAGGGCTCGACTTGGTTACCGGACTAACCAGCCGCGGACTATCGGTGTTACTTACCGTATGAAGTTCTAGGTCTGTAACATATGACTGCCGCTTTATGCGGAAATGAACGCCCGGTAGCAAAACTACCGGGCGTTTTTATTGGAGCATCATGTGAATGTCTGGTATCGGTGGTTCCAATAGCTCATCGACCTGTGTCCAGTGGTAAACTACAGCATGGTTGGCTCAAAACCCGGACTTTCTGATCGCAAAGAGGCCGATGAGCTTGCAGATGCTTGCCGCTGCGACTAGTGTTGAGGGAGTCAAAGTCAAAGTGGCGTTGGCCGAGGATTTGATAGGCCTTAAGATCCAGGCGTATCACAATGATCAACAACGTATATGGAAAGATAAAGCAGACATCGCAGAGCTGATTCGGAGCAATCCGCAACTGGATTGGGACAGAGTCATGACGTACGCGAAGGTATTCGGGGCGGAAATGGAGATCGAGGAAATCCGCAACAGTATTGCCCGATGAGCACTCAGGAGTATCTGGCATTTGTTGATCAGGCTGGCAGGTTATTCCCGCGCCGTTGCCCTGCCCGTCGGCCGCCCAGAGTTGGGAATATGCTGCTTTAGCAAACCTCAAAGTTGCCATGCTGGCTCATATCGTGAGATGTGGAACCTGATTTCTGGCTAATGTTTTTTTTGAAGATGCCCCGGTAGCTCAGTTGGATAGAGCGTCCGCCTCCTAAGCGGAAGGTCACACGTTCGAATCGTGTTCGGGGCGCCAAATAACAATAATAATATCATTAAGTTACGAGGGTTATCTCGAAACGACAAATTCACAAAAAACAAAAATCCCACACTTTTCCCACAGTTGTTGTAATCTATTGGCGGACATAAAGAAGCTCGAGCGGCGAGCCAACACCGCGTCGGGCAGGGCCAATATCGTGACTGATAGGAGACACGACTATGGCGACGATGAGAATACGCCAAGGGAAGAACGGGGTCACCTACGAGGCCCAGGTTCGCATCGCTGGTCATCCGGCAGTCACTCGGAGCTTCAAATCAAAAACACGCGCTAAGCAATGGATTCGGGATACCGAGGGTCGGCTTGAGCGTGGAGAGACTGTTGTAAACGAAGCTAGGAAACATTCAGTTTCAGAAGTAGTTGACAGATTCCTGCATCAACGGCCGGATCTTGGTCGCGATGCTGTCTGCGTGCTCAAGTGGTGGAAGGCAGAGCACGGCCACAAGCGTCTATCAGAGGTTACAGCGGTCTGGTTGATGGAGCTACGCGACAGCCTTGTGGGTGAGCCAGTTGTCAATGAGAGAGACGGCAGGGAATATCGCAAGGGGGCTGGCCGAGCGAATCGGCGAATCGCGTATCTGGCGGCTGCACTGGGTAAAGGCAGAGGGCGGAAACCCGGCGGTGCGATGGCTTGGGGCTGGCTGATAATTAACCCCGCCGCGAATGTGGCAAAGCTGCCGGAGCCACCGGGGCGAATCCGGTTCCTGTCTGATGATGAGCGGAAACGATTGCTCGAAGCGTGTGGCGACTCTTTGGAACGAACTCTTGAGCCGTATGTGTTGGGTGCTCTGTCAAGTGGAGCACGGGCCGGAGAACTGCTGTCGCTGCGTTGGAAGGACGTTGACATTAACGAAGGGAGCGCAGTGATACATAGCAGCAAGTCCGGTGATGGGCGCTCTCTATACTTCGTTGGCGCTGCCCTGGATGCTCTCAAAGAACACGCCAAGGTACGACCGATCCAGCCTGACGCTCGGGTATTCGCATCCGATGAGTCTGGCCGGTATCCATTCCAGTATCGGAAATCATTCCGAGCCGCTTTGAAAGCAGCTGATATCAAGAATTTCAGATTTCATGACTTGCGGCACACCTGTGCAAGTTACATGGCTCAGGCCGGCGCATCGTTGCTGGAAATAGGGCAGGTATTGGGCCATAAGAACCTGGAAACGACGAAGCGTTATGCGCACTTGACGAAGTCACATTCGCAAGAACTCGTTGCGCGAGTGCTGGGGGAGAAGTTGGTATGAACAAGCGGCAAAATAAGATACCTGAGCAGAGATCGCAGGAAACTAATTTAGATGATCCGATGCTCATGTCTACTTACCTCATGAACCCGTTTTTGCTCGATTACTTCGAGGGCAATCTGAAGTTTGATCAGCTATGCGTTGTGCTAAATGGGGTGCTGGCGACTTGGCCCGATCACATGCGTTACCCCTTGCTTGGAAGGCTTGTGTCGGATACGCTTAGGCACCCGAAACTTTCGGAGAAAATTTTAAGGCCAAACGCCAAGTCCCTTCCGAAAAAACTTAAGAAGTCGCTGGCTCGGGTCGTTCAATTGGTGCATGAACGTGATGGGCTATCTCTTTCCAACCCCAACGAATACCCCGATACCGCATACCATGCCGCCGCTAAGATTTTCACAGATACTGGATTAAAAAAAGTTACGGCAGGCCAAGCATATGCCCGCTATCGGGAATACAAGGATCAACTACAGAGTGGCGCTGGATCGGAGGGTAGATCATGAGAGACCACAGCGACCAGAACACGATTGATTTATTCGGTGCCGAACCACGGTCACCTGTTCGCGAGGAAGCGGCGACTGTGCTTCAGTTCCCCCCCAAACGGTCGAACCAATCGCCACGGTGCCCGCTGAATTCAGAAGTCCGCAGCCGAGAATATTTGACGGCTGACGAGATCGAAGCACTGATGAAGGCTGCAGGCAATGTCGGCAGGCATCGGCACCGTGACCGTACGCTGATCCTGATCGGGTACCGGCACGGGTTGCGAGTTAGCGAATTGGTCAGTCTGCGTTGGGATATGGTTGATATGAAAGTGGGGCGGTTGCACGTTCAGCGATTGAAAAACGGCACACCATCGGTTCACCCTCTGCGCGGCCCTGAGCTGCGAGCGTTGAGAAAACTACAGCGCGAGTATCCGGGCAGTCCCTACCTGTTCGTGTCTGAGCAGAAAGGCCCGATCACCACATCGACGGTTCGGAAGCTGATCGCAAGGGCCGGGTGCTTGGCCGGGCTGACGGCAGTGCACCCGCACCAGCTTCGGCATTCGTGTGGGTTCAAACTGGCGAACGATGGACAAGACACCCGAGCAATTCAGGAATACTTGGGCCACCGGAGCATCGAGAGCACAGTCAGATACACCGCGCTTTCGTCAACCAGGTTCAATAGCTTCTGGACTGACTAAGCAGTAATCGAAGCTGGAAGGTGGCCGACAAGCGTCCGGCTATCTGATCATCCAAACATCTCAGCGAATCGCTGGCGGTTTCGTAGCCTTCGAACCGTAATACACATGACAAAATGCAACTTAGCTTTGGGTTGCCAACCGAACGTTTGGCAACCTAGATGCATGCCCGCACTTTTCCGATAATTGCTGCCTGTTGCAGTTGATTGGAGCAAGTCGTGGAGAAGAGAAAACCTGACCTGGACGAAATTTTGCCGCTCGCGATTTTCGCTAAGAGGTACCCCGAGCACGGACCAATCTCAGCTTGGCGTTGGAGAATTTTTAATGCGGAGACGAACGGCCTACACGACGCCGGCGCTGTCGTTCGCGCAAATAATCGCGTTCACCTAGTCGTGCCTAGGGTTCGAGATTGGTTGCTAAGCGAACGAGAAGCGGCATAAGGGGCTGCGATGATGCTATCCCCCGCGAGCTCATTTCCTGTGCCGCAGTTCGACGCGCAACAAGCTGCTGAAATTTGCGGGAAACCAAAATCACAAAATAAGGGCTGGATGTGCCAATGCCCGGCGCATGAGGATAACAAGGCGAGTCTGAAAATAGACGACGGCGATAAGGTTCCGCTGATCGTCAAGTGTTTTGCCGGGTGTGACAACGAATCAGTAATCGCGGCAATGAAATCTATCGGGGCATGGCCTGATTCAAGCCCGTCAGAGAATCGCCCCGCCAAACGAGAACCAGCCAAACGAAACCCGGTATCAAAAAAACCAGCGACCAAGAAAAAATCAGTACGTAAAAAAATAGTTGCTGAATATGATTATATTGACGAAGACGGAACGCTTCTGTTTCAGTCAATCAGATACCACCCTAAAGATTTCCGCCAACGTCGCCCGAACCCTGATGGCGGGTGGGAGTGGAAACTCGGCGATGTAAAACTGGTTCCATATGCGCTGCCGGAAGTGTTGGCAGCGGTCGGTAACAATCGAATAATTTTCATTGTCGAGGGCGAGGATGACGTACTCGCGATGCGGGACAAGATCGAAGACGGCGGGTGTGTAGCAACTTGCTGCCCGATGGGTGCCGGGAAGTGGAGGCCAGAATTTAATGATTACTTCAACGGCGCGATCGTGGTTGTGGTTCCGGATAATGACGAGCCTGGGCGGAAACATGCCGATGATGTCGCGAACCAATTACGCGGGCATGCTTCATCGGTCCGAATTCTTGAGCTGCCAAACCTACCTGAGCACGGCGACGCATCGGACTGGATCGACAAGGGCGGGACAAAAGAAGCGCTTCGTAAGCTAGTCAAGTCCGTTCCGGTGATCCGGGACGTCGCACCCGAGCCAGATCCAATAACAGAGCCAGAACCGCTTCCACGTCCGACCCTAGACCCAAAGGACCCGCTTCGAATTTCAGAACAATTTAGGAACGACTGCTATCCAGGTATGGAGCTGCATTGTTACGGCGGCGAATTTTATGCTCACTGCGGCAGCTACTATAAAAAGGTAGAGGTTTCCCAAATCCGAAGCCGTCTCTACGGGTACGTAAAATCTTCGGTGGACGCTACCGGCAGCAAAATCAAATCCCGCGCGCGGCTAGTGAGTGACGTTGTTGATGCGCTTCGGGCCACCGCGTATCTGATGGTGCAGCCCGCGCCGTTCTGGAAAATCAATACCCCACCATGCCCTGCTGACAAAATTATTGCGTGTCAAAACGGACTGCTTTACGTCCCGACTCGGGAGCTTCTGCCGCCCTCAACAGATTTTTTCAATGTGAACGCGGTGGCGTTCAAGTACACCCCCCAGGCAGCGGCGCCTGTTGAGTTTCTGCAATTCCTGCACAGCATTTGGCCGAATGACCCAGAGGCCATCGCGACGCTTCAGGAGATTTTCGGCCTGCTGCTGACAAACGACACGAGTCACCAGAAAATGTTTCTGTTAGTCGGGCCGAAACGCAGCGGTAAAGGTACGATCGCGCGCATAATCCGGGCGCTGGAGGGCACTGAAAACGTCGTAGCGCCAACCCTCCACGGTCTGGGGCAGACGTTCGGCCTTCAGTCGTTGATAGGGAAACAGGTAGCGATCCTCTCCGACGTAAGACTTTCTCGGCACACGGATGTGCAGGCCGTGGCCGAAAACCTGTTGCGGATAACCGGCGAGGATGCAATTTCTGTCCCCCAAAAGTTCAGGGAAGACTGG
>JAJRUG010000118.1 GCA_024277915.1 Gammaproteobacteria bacterium | reverse complement strand
GGATCTCCCTTTTATCCGGCCGCTGATGCTATGTTCGATCTGATCGATGAATTCGGGATAACCGTGTTTGGTACCGGGGCCAAGTCCATTTCAGCCTGGGAAAAAGCAGGCCTAAAGCAACGTGAAACCCACCAGGTGAATACACTGGTGACACTGCTTTCAACCGGCTCACCTCTGTCTCCGGAAAGTTTCGAATACGTCTACCGGGAAATCAAACCCAACCTCTGCCTGTCTTCCATATCCGGCGGTACCGACATCGTTTCCTGTTTTGCGCTGGGCTGCCCCATTATCCCGGTATATCGCGGCGAACTTCAGTGTGCCGGTCTCGGCATGGCCGTGGAGATCCGGCGCGATGACGGCAGCCTTGCGGACACCGATGAAACCGGCGAACTATGCTGCACACAGCCTTTCCCCGCCATGCCGATCTATTTCTGGGGAGATGAGGATGGCAGCAAATACCGCGCCGCCTATTTCGAGAAATTCCCAGGTATCTGGGCACACGGCGATTTTGCCAGGAAAACAGCTCACGATGGTTACGTGATCCATGGCCGTTCCGATGCCACGCTGAACCCCGGCGGTGTACGCATAGGGACCGCTGAAATATACCGCCAGGTGGAAAAACTGGACGAAGTGCTGGACAGCATTTGTGTTGGACAGGATTGGGATGACGATGTCCGCGTGGTGCTGTTCGTGAAACTGCGCGAAGGTAAAGAACTCGATGACGAGTTGCAGGATAGGATCAGAAAATCCATCAGGCAGAATACGACTCCCCGCCACGTGCCGGCGCGTATCGTACAAGTGAATGACATTCCCCGGACCGTCAGTGGCAAAATTGTGGAACTGGCTGTGCGCAACGTCATCCACGGCCGCCCCGTGACCAATGTGGATGCACTTGCTAACCCGGAGGCACTTGGCCTGTACCAGAATTTACCGGAACTCAAGGCCTGAGCCTGGAAAACCCATCCGCAGATAACAATTCAGGCTGACCGGCTGAACAAAA
Source organism: Gammaproteobacteria bacterium (assembly GCA_024277915.1). Classification (GTDB taxonomy): domain Bacteria; phylum Pseudomonadota; class Gammaproteobacteria; order Steroidobacterales; genus JAJRUG01. The sequence continues at coordinate 2,018 of JAJRUG010000118.1, read as the reverse complement.
CTGTCATGACTTCTGCCACTGGTTTGTCAGGGCCGGAATCCCCAACTATAGGGTGAGACGATCACAGGAGAAAAACCGTATGAGCATGTGGACTGCTATTGCCTTGATTGCCATTGCCAGCATTGCCGCCGGCGCCTGGCGGAAAAAGGATTCACGCGCAGACAGCAAGCGGGTCGAGGAACTCAACGACCGGATTGATACACTGGAACGGGATCTGGGAGACCGGGTTGCAACGCTGGAACGCATCGTCACCGACCGTAAGGAAAACCTGAAGCGTCAATTTGATCATCTGGATAAAACGGGCTAGCAGTCTGTCGGACTTGAGCCATTGAATTGAATTGATTTGTTTGTATGGTCATTGTGCAATTCACTACATTTCTGGTAGATGTTAGTAATATTCCGTGAGCAGCATTTTCGGTGCCTTTAATCCGGCCTCTGAGTCCTCTGCAGCACTTAACTGAGTAAAAATCGGCGTCCAGAACCTCTTCAGGCCAAGGTCAGCCGGTGTAATCGCTTGCAGTTGTAAGCCAACGTCACCAACTGCCACTCGAGATTGACTTTATCCACCCCGCGCAGCAGAAATCGCCGAAAGCCCAGTACCTCTTTGACAATGCCAAAGACCGGTTCCACCGTCTGCTGGCGTAATCGATATCGCGCTTTGTTCTCCGGCTGCTCAAGCTTTTGCTGCATCTCTTGCAGCCACTCTGCCTTCGGTTCTTTGGGCGGTGGCCCTGCTGGCGGTGGGCGCAGATCATGCGGCCGCTGCTTGCCTTCCTTACCCGTTGCCACTAACACCTCGATGGCGCGTGATTCCAACTCGGCTACCTCATCACCACAAGCATAACCGTTATCGGCCAGCACTCGCTCGGGCTGCTCCAGCCCACAAGGAATGGCTTCAATGGTGGCCACCAATTCATTGCGATCGCTGGCACATTGACTGACCCGTGCACTCAGAACCAACTGACTCCCATCGGCATCCACCGCCGCCTGGGCGTTATAGCCCTGGCGATATTCACTGTGCTTGTTCTTGCGCATCAAACGACTGTCCGGGTCGGTCAGATTACTCTGCTCTGAATCCTCCGGTTGCTCCTTGGGGGGCTTGATGTGCTTGCCCTTGCGTCGTCCTTTGCGTTGTTCCCGCGCCGCCACTTTACGCTCGTATTCAGCGCGCTCTCCCTCTGCCCGTGCCCTGGCCTGCGCTTCCAGGCGGGCACAAGCCGCATCCAGCTTTGACTTCAGCACCTCGCGCCGCTTCAACTCTTTCGGCAACTGCTGCGGATCAGGCCCATCGTCTGCATCCGCCGTTTCTGCTTGCTCCAGTAGCTCCGTAATCTCCGCTTGCAACTGCTCACGTAATACCTGCGCACGGTCATAACGCACCCCTTGATGTTTACTCGCGCTGGCATCGATCTTGGTGCCATCCACGCTCACCGTCCCCACTCGCAGTAGCTTCAGTTCCCTGGCCAGCAACAGCACCTGCAAAAAACTCTCACTAATTGCTGCCAAGTTCTCCCGCCGAAACTTACAGATCGTATCGTGATCCGGCTGACAGTTGGCGGTGATGTAACGCACACCAATGTCCCGGTAACTGGCCCGCTCGATACGTCGGGATGAGAAAATGCCATTAGCGTAACAATAGATCAACAGCGCCAGCATCATGTGCGGGTGGTACTGCTCCGAGCCACTATTGCGCACATTGACCTGGAAGCGGTCCATGGGCACGCGCTCCACCGCTTCCAGAACGAAATGGGCCAGATCATCTGCAGGTAGCCACTCGCGCAGATCCGGCGGCAATAAAAACGGTTGGCTTCGATCGGCCTGGACAAAACGGCTCATCAAATTCTCACTTACTCGTTATAATCCTCAGGTGATAACAATTATCTCACTTCGGACGAAAGTCCGACAGACTGCTAGCCAGGTGTAAGGATTAATGCCATGCAAGCGGCAAGTCGTCAGCAGGCTCTGGATGATGCCGACATGTACTGCGCCCACTTCGGTCCAGGCAAAATTCCAGTTTT
>JAJRUG010000117.1 GCA_024277915.1 Gammaproteobacteria bacterium | reverse complement strand
GTTGCGCCAGCTCCGCGACCGTCTTGTCGCCCTTGATAGGTTATCCGCAGACGATTTCAGTATATTATAGCGATTTCAGGTTTTGACTTGAGAATGACTGGGACTCGACCAGAACAAATGGTGTTTCCCAGCGCAATGATCGTTTTCGCGCACGTGTCCGGGCTCGCATCGGACTGAAATATCAAGCCAATGAAAAAATATCATTCGGTGTGCGCATTCGTTCAGGATCGGATGACAGTCAACAGTCGCCTCATATTACCGTCGCGGATTTCGACGATAACTCTACAGGTGATGTGGATTTCAATTTCGACAAGTGGTTCGTGAAATTCAAGAGCGGCCCCCTGTGGGCATGGGGAGGGCGAAACAGCCAGCCATTCTGGAAACAGAACGAGTTATTCTGGGATGACGATGTGACCCAGATGGGCATGGCGGCAGGCTACAGCACAAAAGTGACGGAAAAGAGCAAACTTTCACTGAATACAAGTTACCTTTCGATGCCCGTTGGCATGAAGGCAACCTCCGGGAAGCAGTTGCCGATTTGCCTTCACGCCCCGGTGTCACTGCAGATGACACAGACGGGTATGTCGCATTCATTCAAAGCGGCAAACTTGGTAACCCAGGTGACTGGTTGCTTGCCTATTACTATATCAACATCGAAGCACTGGCTTTCAACGGCTCCTATGGTCAGGATGACTGGGTACGCTGGGGATCAGCCGTGGAAACACGCTCTACCGATCTGAAGGGGCACGAATTCAGAATCGCGCATGTTTTAGCGAAGAATCTTAATGCTGTTCTGCGGGTTTATATTGTTGACTCGATAGCCAACGCAGAAGATGGAAATCGTGCCAGACTCGACTTTAATTTTAAATTTTGAACTATCTGAACAAAATCAGGAACTATGGAATGCTGATCCGGTCTCAAAATCTGATACCTGTACGCACATCTATACAAGCGTGCCCGTCTGGCATAAGCTGATTTTGTGTGATTTCAGATCTTACTAATTGACAGGAGTTTAGTTATGAAAGACAGTAAAACGCTAATGCATGCCGCTCTCGCTGGTGTACTGGCACTGGGCCTGGGCGCAGCCAGCAATGCAGTGGCGGGCAAGGCCGGGTTCGAGAAATGTGCTGGTATCGCGAAAGCCGGCCTGAACGACTGCGGCACATCCGTGCACGCCTGCGCCGGCCAGGCGACCAAAGATGGCGATGCCGAGGAATGGCTCTATGTCCCGGAAGGCACTTGCCAAAAAATTGTCGGCGGCACACTGAAGCAAGCGGCGCCTCCTGCCGATTCCTGATCATTCCAGACCTGTATGAGGCCGGCTATGTATGCCGGCCTCGTCATATCAGTCCGGAGCGCAGGAAAAACAATACAAGTAATCTGTCATGTCACGGTTTTCACAAGCAACTATTGCAGGTGCCGGTATCGGGCTCCGTTCCACTCACTATCAGGATATCCTGAATGACAAGGCTGCAGTACCGTGGTTCGAGGTACTCAGCGAAAACTATTTTGGCGACGGCGGATTACCACTGCACTATCTTGAGCAGGTACGTTCGGATTATCCGGTGACGCTTCACGGCGTCGGAATGTCCCTCGGCTCGACAGACCCCCTTGATTTCTCTTATCTCGCTCGCCTGAAGCAACTGGCGGAACAAATCGAACCTGCATGGATCTCCGATCATCTGGCCTGGATATCAGCGGGTAACCGGTACGTTCATGATCTGTTGCCACTCCCCTATACGGAAGAAGCGCTGAACCATTTTGCGGAGCGTCTGCTGCAAGTTCAGGACTTTCTGGGTTGCCGTTTACTGATCGAAAACCCGTCAAGCTACCTGAGCTACCGAAAGACTGACATGACGGAATGGGAGTTCCTGCAAGAACTGGTGGACAAGACCGATTGCGACATTCTCTTCGACGTGAATAACGTCTACGTAAGCGGTACCAATCATGGTTTTGACCCGATCGAGTATCTGCATGCACTGCCGGTGGGGCGGGTAAAGGAAATTCATCTGGCCGGCTATCAAAAACATGACAATTACCTGTTTGATACCCACGGATTCCGCGTGCATCCGCCCGTCTGGGAACTGTACCGGGCTACCATCGAACATCTGGGCCCGGTACCCACACTGATCGAATGGGACAATGACATTCCACCATTTGAAAAACTCGTCGATGAGGCTGGCATGGCTCAGAAAGTACTGGATGAAATCGCATGACTGACCTCAGGGAACTGCAACACCTGTTCCGTGACGCTGTTTTTGAAGAAACATCAGACGGGCCAGCATTACAAGCCTTCAGCAAACTGATCAATGATAGTGCCGGCTTGTCAGCTGCCGGGCATCTGCGGATCTACCGGGGAGCTATTCTGGGCACCTTGACTCGCGCTTTGGGCAACATCTATCCGGTTTGCAAACGCCTGCTCGGCGACCAGTTCTTCGATGGAATGGCGCGTATTCATGCCCGCAATACACCATCACAATCTGCTGACCTTGCCAATTATGGCGGAGAGTTTGGTGACTTCATCGCCAGCTTCGAGCCGGCTGCAACATTGCCATACCTTGCCGATGTCGCGCGCCTGGAATGGCATTGGCACCGTGCTTTTCATGCGGCAGATGAAGCTGCCATGGACCTGGCAGCACTCAACAATGTCCCCCTGGCAGATACCGGTCGAATTGCCTTCCGCTTGCCTGCCTCGGCTCGACTGCTTGACTCGAACTTCCCGGTGCAGAAAATCTGGCAAGTCAATCAGGATGACTGGCAGGGAGATCAGGACGTCAACCTTGATGAAGGAGACGCGTCACTGATTATCTGGCGAAAACAATACGGGATGAGAATCGATGAACTCGACTCTCAGGAATCACAGCTATTGGGAGCTATCGACAATGGAGCGCTTTTCAACGAGCTGAGCCAGCCCGACATGGGGCTGGAACTCGATACGCTCCTGCCCCGCTGCTATCAACAAGGATGGATCGCAGGTTTTACACTAGATGCCTGAACTCATTGACTCTTTTGACCGCAAAATCGAATACGTTCGCCTGTCGGTGACTGATCGATGTAATCTGCGTTGTTTCTATTGTCTCCCCAAAGGAAGCAGGTCGTTCAGTCCACGAGAAAACTGCTTGTCCGATGAAGAAATTGAACGCCTGATCACTGCCTTTGCCGATCTCGGTGTCAGCCGGGTCCGGATCACCGGGGGTGAACCCCTGGTACGCAAGGATCTGCCATCACTGATCCGAAGGCTCGACCGGATTGCAGGGATCCAGGATCTGTCATTGAGCACCAACGCGGTGTTACTGGGGGATTCCGCCGGGCTATTAAAAGATGCCGGTATCCGGCGAATCAACGTCAGCCTGGATACACTGGATCCGGACAAATTTACCCGCTTGACCGGGGGCCGGCTTGCGCCAGTACTTGCCGGATTGATGGCAGCCAAAGCAGCGGGACTGAGCCCTGTCAAGATCAATGTACTCGCACTGCGCGGCATCAATGATGACGAGTTCGTGAATATTGCCCATTTTTGCCTGGAGCATGGGTTTACGCTCCGGTTTATCGAGGCCATGCCGGTCGGCAAAGGAGGCAGCCGTGCCAGCGAGCACTACCTGGATCTGCGCCGGGTAAAAGACAATCTCGCCGGGCATTTCGATCTGGTGCCCAGCGTGATGCCGGGTGGCGGCCCCGCCCGATATGTAAAAGTTCGCAACAGCCCTCTGCATATCGGTTTCATAACGCCTATTTCCCGACATTTCTGCGCATCATGCAACCGCATCCGCTTATCCGCTGATGGCATTATTTATCCGTGTCTGGGCCAGGATCACCAGTATCCCCTGCGCTCGTTGCTGCGGACAGGTAGCAGTGACACTGCACTAAAAAATGCTATTCTACATGCAGTCAAGCACAAACCGTTGAAGCATGAATTCCGTGAGAAACCCTGGCAGGTAATCCGGTTCATGTCAGCCACCGGTGGCTGATATCAGACCCTCCAGATCACGGTGCTTCCCATCTGAAGCACCGTGGTTGTCGGTAAGGCGCCAGTGAAAAGCAATGGCTTTTTCCCGACAGAATCCGGGCTGGCTCTGTAGCAGGAACTCATGACAATGGATGATATAGCAGATGATTTCCTGTACTGATCAAGAATTTCAGCAATATATTCTGCCGCTCGTCTCCCGGACTTTTGCTTTGACAATTCCGCAATTACCATCTCGAATTGCAAATGTAGTAGGTAACGCATACCTGCTTTGCCGGATAGCGGATACGATCGAAGATGATCCGAAACTATGCTCCGCAGAAAAATCGCTGTTCCTTGCCAGATTTCTGCAAGTATTACGCAGCGAATACCCGGCAGATAAACTCTCAGGTGAACTAACACCGGCCCTGTCTGCAACCACCAGCACTCCAGAGCATCAACTGATCTCAAACATCCCGGCAGTAGTCCGGATAACCGCTACGTTTTCAGAAAACCAGCAACGTGCCGTTACCCGATGTGTAGAAACGATGTGTGATGGTATGCCGCACTATCAGCATCAAAAAACACTGGATGGCCTGGAATCCCTGGAGGATCTCGACAGGTACTGCTATGTCGTTGCCGGGGTCGTGGGAGAAATGCTAACAGAGCTTTTCTGCGAGCACTGCAATGACATAGCAAAAAAACGCGATCATATGATGACTTTGGCAACCTGTTTCGGACAGGGCTTGCAGATGACGAATATCCTCAAGGATATATGGGAAGATCGGGAAAAAAACACCTGCTGGCTGCCGCGCAATATGTTTTCCGAAGTCGATGGCGGGCTGCATGGCGCGATGTCCGGGCGACGCAGTGTGGATGTTTCCGGCGGGATAGAAAAGCTGATTGGTATTGCTCACGCCCATCTTCGACACGCGCTGCGATACACACAGGCGATACCCAAACAGGAAAAAGGTATCCGAAAATTTTGCCTTGGCGCTATAGGAATGGCACTGCTCACACTAAGAAAAATCCACGGCAATCCCGGTTACAGCAGCAGCCTTGAGGTCAAGATTTCCCGGCTGACAGTTAAAGCAGTGGTGGTTGCATGCAACATTGGCCTGTACAGCAATCGCGGGCTGGGAATCCTGTTCTCATGGGTCGGCCGCAGGCTGCCTATCGCGCAGCTTGAATCAGTCTGTCCTCCGCCCGGGGCGCCGCTGACTTCTGACCGATTGTAGTCGCTTGATTGAGCCTGGGAGGATCTTGCCGAAATCAGGGTTGATCGACGTATCGATAGTATTCAACACCCTGATCGGCATATTCAGGGTGAACGCTATCGCCAATCCGGTCTATGAAAAACTCACCGGTAGTCAGGTTTTTCTTATCACTGCAACTCGCCAATAGCACGCCTTTTCCGTGCAGCGATAAATACTGCTCATAACTGAGATCAGAAACAGGTGTCAGCGCTGCCGCAAAACTGATTCGGCCGGCAGCTTCTTCCCAATGATCAACTACCCGCATCGGGATAGCTTCTGCCGCATCACCACTCCCGTACCCGACCGCAAGCACTTCCTGCCCCCCCAGGTCACTTCCTGTCTGTAGTGCTTCTTCCAGCCCTGCTGCGATCCAGGCTGGCAACGAAGCAGAATAAACGTTACCCAGTTCCCGCATTTGCCGGCTGCCAAGAGTCATTCTATCCCTGATCAGATTTTTGAAATGATACTGCTCTCGAAAATTTCGTAGCAACCGCATTGATTCCGGGTACGGAATTCGGCCAAGCTCACGCTGCATCGCAAAAGCCAGCAGGTCGGGGGCTGACTGCAGTTCCTCGATGACCATGTCTGCACACAGCTCTGCGGAATCACAATACTCACTCAACTCCGCGCGGCCTGCAGCGCCATTGTTGGCAAGGCCATGCAAGTACCCGAACCCGAATGAACTGACCGGCATCCGTTCGTAGGGGCGGTGCATGAATACAGCTTTCAATGAATGATAGTAATCTGCAGGTTCCCGGTTCAGCTTGCGCAGCATCTCTTTCAAGGCGCAGGCCGTTTCATCCAGGTAGCAGCTTGTTGAGTATTTGCCGTTATATATCGGGGTATCGTGAAACGGTAGCTGATCAGCAGGCTGCCCAATCGAGCCCCGGGTCATCGGCTTGCGGAAATCCACCGCCCGATAGTCAGAAGCACTACCACAACCCGCCAGATCCACCTCAAGCAGAGCAGGGTTCTTTTCCAGCAGCATCGCGACAGCACCGGCACCCTGTGTTGCCTCTCCACTACTGCCAATCTCGTATTTGGCAATATCAGAGCTCACAACAATTGCTACGGAGTCTTCAGGTTCTGTCAGCAGGAACCGGAGCCCGCTCTTCATGGCGTAAATCCCACCCAGACATGCATGCTTGATTTCGGGTACTTCACAGTGCCGGCTTAACAGCGGCCGCCCGCGTTGGCGAAGCGCTTCATTGAGCATGCCCTTGATGATGATGGCCCCTGCCGAATTATCAGTACTCGACTCCGTACCAAGCCCCAAAAACCGGACTTTGCCCGGATCAACATCGTACTGGTCGATCAATCGCAGCACAGCGGTCGCAGCCATCGTATACATGCTCTGATCCGGCCCCGGGATTCTGAAACCGGTACCGACCACCTTGCCGACTTTGTCCCAGCAATTGTCTGTCCATTCGCACCACTGTCTCAGATCGACCCGGTGTGGTGGCAAATAGCTTGCGAAGCCGCTGATTCCGGCCTTTTCCATTCGCATCAATGATTCTCCAATCCTGGATCCCGTATCCATAACAAGCAATCTATCTGGTAGTGCGGTTGCCGCACCCGGCGCCTGATAAACAGAGGCATTATACTAAGCTTGCAGCGGAACTGCGCGTCCTGCAGCGCCACAATCCCCGGCCGCCACCGGCATTTTACAGTTCGTGGAACCTGCCGCAACCATGGCAACCTGCTGAATGGCGGTTTAGCCGGTTATTTCGCTAGTGATGCCCCATGCCATCCGCTTCGTGCAGCATTGATTGATAGCCCTCTCCGTCCAGATCAGGGAGATCCTTGAGGAACGCGATCACTGGCCATAGATCCGCATCATCGTGAGTCGCACCCCAGGCGGGCATACCAGTCATTCTGATCCCATGCTTGGTGACCCAGAACAACTCAGCAGCAGATGCATCATCATGTTCAGCAAGATCAGGGGGAGCGGGATTCAGCCCCTGGGCCATCGGTGAGTCCCTCCTGCCCGGGGGGGTATGGCACTCGGCGCACATTTCATCGTAGTCACTGATCCCGGCCAACCGCATTTCGAGGCTGCTCAGATCCGGTACTTCTATATCAGCCGACCGGCTTTCCACAGATTCTTCACTCACAGTTGATAAAAACCATGCAACCACGCCACTATGCGGCTCACTGGCGGCCACGTTATACAACCCCGAATAAGCAAACACCAGGGCTGCAATCACCCCAATGAGGACAAAAACCACAAAATTCTTCAGCATTTCCATTGGCTTACCTGCGATCAATTGCCCCGTCTCTGCTTATTTCAGCGGGATGCCCATCAACATTGTCTCACAACCGGTTTCCAGTTTTCGGGCACCGTGAACAAATCTATTCTATCTGAGGGTGCAGCAAGAAGGATATTCCTTACTACATGGATAGGGCAACAGGTATTCCGGCCCGGGCTGATATACATAAAATCCCGGGCAGGCAGAAGAGCGAGGGCGTGCAGCCTATTTCGTGCGACTGACCATCCGCAGCAAGAATGCCAGGCCAAACGAGAGGAGCCACAGGGTGCCTGGCTCCGGGAGTGGCCGGGTAATGATCCTGAGCTGGTCGGAGCGGAGAGGAAAAGCGGACAGACTCACCGAGATGGTTCGGTAATCAGCACTGATCACGAAATCTTGCGTACCATT
>JAJRUG010000116.1 GCA_024277915.1 Gammaproteobacteria bacterium | reverse complement strand
CCAGCCTGCTGTTCCGCCGGCAGGCGCAAAACCAGATCTCCACTCATGCTCTCGCTGACCAGGCGACCACTGTCCCGGACCACAAGTTTCAGTCGCATGTCACCGGATACCGACTCGAACCGACCCCGATCGACTTCCCCGGCAGTTAGTGAGACATCGCCGGATACGGTGCTGATTTCGATTTCATCATGCACGCCTCTCAGCGAAATATCACCGCTGACGGTCTCAACCGAAGAACGGGGTATGGAGCCTTCAAACTCAACCTCGCCACTAACGGTCTGAATTTCGAGCCGACGGGGTGACGCCTGCGCTTCCACGTCACCACTTACCGTGTTGAGCACTACGCTCTCACCTTTACTGCCATTGATATCGATATCGGCGCTGATCGTTTCCACCTCGATACTGGCGGCAAGCGGGATCCGCAGGTTCAAGTCTGTGCTATCGATATTGTGCCTGTCACGCTTGTTTCGCACCCGTATCTGTATTCCATTGTCGTTGGCAGAAATGTCGACATTCTCTACGGTGTTACCCAACCGGCCACGGATCTCGATCTTTGCCTCATCCCACACGGTTACTGCAACACTACCTGCCGTATTTTCGACCATCACATGGCCATCAGACGCCATGTCACGTGTCTCATTCAGGGTCTGGCCTGAGAACCCACTTAATGGAAACAACAGGGCAAGTACGGCACAGGCCAGTACCGGCAGGGTGGGCAATTCACTCAAATTTTTCATATGGTTGTTCTCCTGCTCGTTTGGTCGAGCGAAGCAATCTGCTTTAAAAACTCCAGTTGCCTGGACCGTAATTCCAGCATTTTCGTACTCAGGAAAGAATTACCGGGGTTGTCCCTTAATGCAACCGTCAGCGCAATCTCTACAGCATTCAGGTCAGCCCAACCGGCGTTCAGATTCTCAAGCGCTTGCGGCGGCAGGTTTGCCGGAAAAATGCCAACTGAAATAAACTCCCGAAGTGCAGCCTGGTACTCGCGTTCACTGGCAGAAAGAACTCCTGTCAGGCCACTATCCCACTGCGCTTGTGTCTGCTTCGCCAGCTCAGGCCCGGCCTGCACCGGTGCAGGCGCGGTGTCCCATTGCCGCCCGATCAGAAAACCGGCAACAAAGACCACTGCGACAGATGCGGCCAGTGCATTTATCCACCAACGTCCTGATGATTGCCGCTGATCTTGTACGTCCCCCTGCCCGATCCTCTGTGCAATGGCAGGCCAGACATCTGCCTCCGGCGTGATTTCACGCGGCAGAGCCTCCAGCCTTTTCAACAATTCCTGTTCACCTGATTCCTGTTTCATTAATCCAGTACCTCACGAATCAATTTCCGGGCGCGGTGTAATTGAGCCTTGGACGAGCCAACGGCCATGCCGGTCATTTCCGCGATCTCTGCATGCCGATAGCCTTCAATGTCGTACAGGATCAGCACCGTCCGGGCCCGCTCCGGCAGCGAAGCGATGGCCTTTTCAAGATCCATCCGTTTGTCGGCAAAAACATCCCGATCACCAATCGCCGTCCTCTCAGTAACTTCATCCATCGGAACATCACGCCCGACCCGGCGCAGGCGGATGCGCCGGTCACTCAGCGCAACATTGACTGAAAGCCGGTGCAACCAGGTGGCAAAACGGCTTTCTCCGCGAAAACTGGCCAATTTCTGCCAGGCCCTGACAAAAGCTTCCTGCAGAAGGTCTTCGGCCAGCATGGCATCGCCACCACAAATCCGCCACATCAATCCGTAAATACGATCCCGGTTGCTCCGGTAAAGTTTTTCGAAGGCAGCGCGATCCCCATTTTTGGCCAATTCGACCCATGTGGATTCATCATCGTGTGGTGCAGAACCTGCTTGCCACGATGCCACCGCGCTTTCTCCTCCCATACTGATTGGACTGTTGTCCCTGACAAAGGGTTTAAATAGATTAAACCATGTACTGGAGACTGATGCTGCTTCATGGCGGTAATGAGATCAGCGATAACGCTGCATTGAGTTGTGGTGTGTCCTGTAATGGGCCGCCGATTCAAAGCACGGTCGGGGTGCCGGTCCGGAGTAAGGTCGGGGCGCCGATCCGAAGCAAGGGGGCTGTTTCCGGGACGCGGCATGAACCATCCCTGGGCCTCCTCTTGAGACCTCCTGTCTCAAAGGGTCCCGGAAACAGCCCCCTTACTCCGGACCGGCTTGTGCCATGCTGCGATGCAGAACTCTGAATAGCCGGAAAGAACGACCACGTGAGGGTTGCGCTAACAAAAGTACGGCACACGACCTTCAGAGTCGTGTGCGTACAGGCTTGCTGGAATTCACAGTCAGGACAATGCAGCGGCCACTCTTTCCTGTTCGGCCTTCAGAGTGGCAGGCGTCCTGTCACCGTAGGAGTCAAGGTACTCACCGATATCGGAAATTTCCGCTTTCCATGCTTCGCGATCCACTTCGAGCAGGGCTTCCATCGTTGCTGCGGGCACATCGATGCCGTCCAGGTTCAAATCACCGGGTTCAGGCAGAAAACCAATTTCTGTTTGCACCGCATCGACTTCACCCGAGCAGCGCTTGATGATCCAGTCGAGCACACGCATGTTGTCGCCGAAGCCCGGCCACATAAACTTGTCATCCTGGTCTTTACGGAACCAGTTGACGTGGAATATCTTCGGCAACTTGTCCGATGCGTTGGAAAAGGTGAGCCAGTGAGACCAGTAGTCTGCGAAGTTGTAGCCACAGAAAGGCTTCATAGCCATGGAATCACGACGTACCACACCGACCGTATCAATATTGGCCGCCGTTGTCTCTGAGGCCATTGCAGCACCATACAACACGCCATGGTTCCAGGACTGGCTCTCCATCACCAGTGGGACCAGTCTTTCCCGGCGCCCACCGAAAATAATGGCGGAAAGCGGTACACCGGCCGGAGCCTCGGCCTGGTCCGAATAGGACGGGCACTGTGACATGTGTACTGTGAAGCGGGAATTGGGGTGTGCGGCAGGTCCCTGTTCCGGATTGAAGGGATCACCCTTCCAGTCCGTTGCCGGTACCCGATCGTCCAGGCCTTCCCACCAGGGCTGATTATCCGCGGTGACACCTACATTGGTGAAGATGGCATCTTGATTCAGCATCGCCAGGGCATTGGGGTTGGTGTTCTCGGCCGTTCCCGGGGCCACGCCGAAAAATCCTGCTTCGGGATTGATCGCCCACATGCGCCCGTCATCGCCCACGCGCATCCAGCAGATGTCATCACCAACTGTCCACACTTTCCAGCCTTTGTAGTTTGCCGGAGGTATCAGCATGGCCAGATTGGTTTTACCGCAAGCAGACGGAAAGGCGGCGGCGATATAGTGGATTTCACCCTCGGGATTTTCAATGCCGACAATCAGCATGTGCTCCGCCAGCCAGCCCTCAGAACGGGCCTGGTAACTGGCAATGCGCAGGGCATGACACTTCTTGCCCAGCAGGGCATTGCCGCCATAACCGGAGCCGAAACTCTGTATTTCGAGGTCTTCCGGAAAATGCATGATAAAACGGCGGTCAGGGTTGAGATCACCGATGGAGTGCAGACCCTTGATGAAGCTGCCTTCCCGCTCGATACGCCGCAGTGCCTGATCGCCCATTCGGGTCATCAACTTCATGTTAACCACCACGTAGGGACTGTCTGTTATCTCAACGCCACAGCGTGATAGCGGCGAGTCAATCGGACCCATGCAGTAAGGGATAACATAAAGTGTCCGGCCTTGCATGCAGCCATTGAAATTCTGCTCCATTTTTGTCCGTGCTTCACCCGGATCCATCCAGTTGTTGTTGGGGCCGGCATCCTCCTCGCTGGAGGTACAGATGTAGGTCAGGTGTTCAACACGCGCAACGTCTGAAGGGTCCGAACGATGCAGGTAACAGCCGGGATGTGTGTCCTGGTTGAGCTCGATGAAATCACCGCTGGCGATCATCTGATCAGCCAATTCCTGGTATTCCGCTTTGCTGCCGCTACACCAGTGAATATTTTCTGGCTGGGTTAATTCTGCTACCTGGTCTACCCAGGTTTTAAGCTCTTGATTGGTGGTCACACTCTATTCCTCTTGATGGCTTTTGCCGGACCCCGGCAGTATGTTTTGACCTCGAAAAGGGCGCTGTTTTGCCCAGATTTGCAGGATAGACTCTGGCCTCCTGACTTTCAATAAGATATCTCAGGCAGCCTTTAACTTCAGACTACAGAGGGGATCAGAGTATTGATTACGTGTTCGATGTAGGCTTCAAATTCTTCACTGCTCAGACTCGGTGTTTGCCGCTGTCTCTGCAGTTGCAGAAACCCAAGGTAAACTGAATAGATCAGCCGAGCCTGATGCCGGGCCAGTTCAGGCTTCATGCCCATTTCTTCAAACGCAGCCGACAGGTGCTCCATTCTTCTGTCCGCCACCCGCTCCAACACGGGTTCCACGTGTGGATGGCCCGCCGCGGCGCACAACTCACTGTACACTTCATGGGTGAGCTTCTCTTTGCCCACCCGGCGAAAAAAGGAGATCAGGCGGTCGCGAGGCTTGTCAATCTTGCCCAGGGATGCGATCAGGTTCCGGGCATCGTGTTTTTCCCATCGGAGCAGAGCCTGCTCCAGCAGTGCCTCCCGGCTTGCAAAATGCCAGTAGAAACTGCCCTTGGTTATCCCCATGCGTCGTGCCAGGGGCTCAATCGCCATT
>JAJRUG010000115.1 GCA_024277915.1 Gammaproteobacteria bacterium | reverse complement strand
TGCAGGGGGTCACCATGCTCCAGGTGGAGGCAATACCGATCTGGCTTTTAGTGAAATCCTCTTCGGTAAAGCCCACGGCGCGCAGCATGGCTCTGCTCGGCGCCTGGGCAACTCCATCGACTACAATGCTGGAGTAAGTTCGTCCCGCTGCACCGGCGGGTGCATTTTTCTGGTCTTTCTCGGTCATGCTGGTCTCTTGGTGGCTTGTTGCTGTTGGACTTACGGTCGAACCATTAAGTCTAGCATTGCCATTGCCTTATCCGGGCTTCGCAGCGAATGAAATTGTGTGGAAAAATCAGTTTTCAGACTGATCAACCACCAGGCAACTTGCCCGGATTCATGATACCGGCAGGATCCAATGCCGCCTTGACGGTCTTCATCAGCTCCAGCTCAACGCCTTGACCAAAGTGCTTCAGTTCATCCAGCTTCAGTATGCCGATGCCGTGCTCGGCACTGAAACTGCCACCAAGATCCACCGCAATGGCATGCACTTCCCTGTTGATCACTGTCCACTGATCGAGGAACGCTTCAGCAGAGAGCTGCTCTGGCTGACTGATATTAAAATGAATATTACCATCACCGAGATGCCCGAACGCGACAACCCGGCAGCCAGGAATCATCTCCCGAACCCGTGCATCAGCCTGCTGGATAAACGCTGCGATCTTTGAGACCGGTACGGAAATATCATGCTTGATACTGGCACCAAGCTTCCCCTGCGCCTCGGAAACGCGATGCCTCAGCTGCCACAGGTGTTCGCGTTGGGTTTCACTTTGTGCGACCACACCGTTGTGTACAACGCCTGCTTCCAGACATTCGTGCATGAAGGATTCAATGACACTCTCGGTGGCCTGGTGATCGCGGGCCGATGCCAGCTCCATCAATACATACCAGGCATACGGCTCACCGAGAGGATCGCGGGATTCATCCTGGCTTGCCAGTGCCAGTTCCAGTGCCCGCCGCGACAGCAACTCAAAGGCCACCAGCTCGTCTCCCAGACTGGATCGCGCCTGGTCATATAATGCGACGGCCGCCTCCGGATCATTCACCGCGACCAACGCTGTTGCCACACCTCGGGGTTGCGGGAACAGCTTCAGGGTCGCTGCGGTGATGAAACCCAAAGTACCTTCTGAACCGATGAACAGGTGCTTCAAATCATAGCCGGTATTATTCTTCCGCAACCCGCGCAGTGCGTCGAGTACCCGGCCGTCAGGCAACACCACTTCCAGCCCCAGCACCAGGTCACGCGCATTCCCGAACCTCAATACATTGGTTCCACCGGCATTGGTGGAAAGATTGCCCCCAAGCTGGCAGCTGCCCTCGGCGGCAAGACTCAATGGAAACAATCGCCCCGCATCCTGGGCCAGTCGCTGCAGATCGGCGAGAATACAGCCTGCCTCTGCGGTAACCGTATAATTCCTGGCATCCAGCTCACGTACTTTTGTTAAACGACTGGCCGACAAAAGTATTTGCGGGGCATCCGCGGATGACTGAATCGTAGCACCGCCCACTAGCCCGGTATTACCGCCCTGGGGCACAACACCGATCCGGTGGTGGTGACATAGCCGGATGACCGCAGCTGCTTCATCAGTTGTAGCAGGCATTACCATCAGCGACGCCTTACTGTGATACAGGCCGCGGGGTTCCTCCAGATGCGGTGCCAGTCGATCTTTTTCTGTGACGATACCGGCCGGCCCGACAATTGCACCGAGCTCCCTGACTATTGCCACTGCTATATCCGGGATCATTCCGGGCTGCGCTTCATTGGAATCATGCACTGAATAATAAACCTGTCTGTTTATAGGCCGGGCTATCTGCCCGGATATGGTACATTACTGCGTTCGGGCGTGAATGATAATGCCGCTATTCACATTGGCCACGCTCAGGAATCAAGGCAACACAGGTAAACCGTGCGCGATTTGAAGGAACAAACGCTTGACGGGGGCATCCATTTTCTGGAGTCCATATCCAGCAGGAATATTGTCAGCAGCAGCAATGATTTTGACCTGCAGCAGCGAAGCAATCTGGTTGATCTTGACCGACATCTCCACGCGCATTGGAACCTCGGCAGGAATATCGTCCTTGGCTGGTGCAGCCACAATGACGACGTACTCCTGCTGGTAGTACCTCACTATGCCATGGCGGAGTACGCCAGCGCCGCACAACCGGGCCAACAGGACAACATGATACCGGCCGAGTCACAGGAGTTCATAAAAGGACTGCTGTCCGGGTCACGCTCTTTCACCCACCGGCAAATTCATAATGCAGCCCAGCTTCTGGGCAGTGAACCCATTGTCGTTCGGCTGCGACAACCCCTGAGCAATTCACAATCCGAGTCACTGGTAATTGATCGCCTGGTCAAACGATACAGCATCAATTTCGTGCCGGGCCGGGCGGTCGCATTGTTCGACATAGTCGGTTTCAGTTTGCTCAGCCCGTTTGAGCAAATGACGCAGCTAAACAGTTTGTCCTATTCACTGAATTCCGCCCACAGCAAAATGGTGGGCAGTCGCATGAACATCAATTTTGCCCGGTCCAGCACCGGTGACGGGTTCTATATCTGGAATCGGGATTATGGTATCGAGGCCAATACCAACCTTTACCATTTCATGCATCTGGTACTGGCCGACAATGCCATTGCGCGACACAAAGCACAGGAGATAACGGCTCAGGAACTCAAGCAACACGGGAAACACAAACGTAGCAAAACTGTCCCGCTGCTCAGAGTCGGTTTTCATGTGGGTAGCTGCTACGAATTTCATCAGGCAGAAGGACTCAACCCGACCACCTACTGTGACATCGTCGGGGATGTAACGATCGAGCTGGCGCGCATGATAGAGCGCGCGTTGCCGGGGCAGATTCTGGTAGGAGAGTTTCAGGCTGAATTGCTGGAATCTGACGATGGAGAAGCCAAAACGGTACAGATCGACTCAATCGAATTTGTGAACAAGGCCCAGGAGAATCTTTCCCGGCTCAATGGCCTGGTGCTGTCAGGTGAGGCTATTGAATCTATCAAATGCTATCTGACCGGCCAGCCACGCCCTGACGGGACATTCAGTATCCGCAAATTGGTCATCCAGGACAAACACGGGCTCACCCGCAATGCATTTAATGCCAAGATCAACATTTACCGGCGTGAAGCGGATCCCATACTACTGGGCATCGAGGATAGGGTGCTGAACGAGAAGTCGCTAGCCTGAATGATCGTCTGAATATTCCAGGGCAAACATCTCCCAGACAGTCAGGAACAATGCTGCGATCAGTGGACCGATGACAAACCCGGAGATTCCGAACAGCGTGATGCCCCCGATTGTCGACAACAGGATCAAATAATCCGGCATTCGAGTATCACGGCCGATCAGCATTGGACGCAGCAGATTGTCCGCCAGGCCAATAACGAGCACTCCAAAAGCGATCAATATCAATGCTTTGATATAGGCGCCGCCCGCCAGTAGCACAATCGCAGCCGGCACCCAGATCAATGCGGCACCCACGGCCGGCAGCATCGACATCGCAACCATGATGACGCCCCAGAACACTGCTGCCTGGATACCCAGCGCCCAGAAAATAAAGCCGCCCAGCGTACCCTGGACAACCCCGACAACCAAAGTCCCCTTGATGGTTGCCCTTGAAACAGTGGCAAACTTGGCCAGCAGCGCCCGTTCTCTCGCCTCTCCCAGTGGAATCGCCCTGGTAATCTTGTCGAGCATGTCATCACCGTCTCGCAGCACGAAAAACAGCAAATACAACATGATAAAAAACATGACACTAAACCGCACAGCGTTCTGTCCGGCCGACAAAGCCAGTGAGCCAACGAACTGGCTCCCCTTTACCGCAACCAGGGACAAGTTGTCCCGGATCTCATTGATATCGACCCCGATACTCTCGGCAAATATGGTGGCCTGCGGCAACATGGACTCAAGCCAGCGCAATGGTGCAGCGGGGTCGATAGCACCGCTGTTAATCTTTGCATAAAGCTCGGCAGCCTCACGAACTACGGCTGAAGCAATCAGCAGCGCGGGCACAATCACCGTCACAAAAATCAGCACTACGGTCAGCAATGCGGCCAGAGATGCCCGGCCTTTCAGTGCCCGCTCAAGATAATGCTGAACAGGCAGAAAAATAATACCGAATACAGCAGCCCAGAGAATAGGCTGAAAGAAATCCAGCAACAGTGCACCAAAAGCCACCGTAACCAATATCGTAAGCCCGACTAGAAATGATTGCTGCATGGCCTGCGACGACTCCATATTGATGCTGGAC
>JAJRUG010000114.1 GCA_024277915.1 Gammaproteobacteria bacterium | reverse complement strand
CCTGTAGTCCCAGTAAAGAAAAAGCAAACCAGAGGGTCAACGGAACCAGCGCCAGAGCCGTGAGGCGCTGCCCCCACCAATGCTGTGCGCCTTCCATTGCAGACCCGGATCCAAGCACTTTACCCAGAGGAGATTTCAGACTCATGATCAGGCACCTGATCCGGTGAATATTGAAAACCAGAAGCCGGTTGTCATCAATACAGAAAAAGCGATCACAACCAGACCACTGGTGGTTGTTTGATGAAGCTCAAAGCCCCGCCCGACATCCCAGAACATATGCCGTATACCATTCGCAAGATGGTAGAAAAAAGAGAAGGTCCAGCCTAACAGCAACAGTACACCGAAGGGACCTTGCAACCACCCGGTGATCACAGCGAATGCGGCCGGGCCTTGTGCAACTGATACCAGCCAGGCCACGAACAAGATCGCTCCTGCGCCAAGGACAACACCGGTCATGCGATGCACTATCGACATTGCCATGGTCAAATGCCAGCGGTGAATCCCCAGGTGCGGTGATAGTGGCCGATCACCTTTGCTCATTTCAGCTCCTTGTGCACAGCAAACATCTGTGTTTGTTCGGGTTTTTATCTGACAGGAAAATAGTTACCAGCTCAAAAATCTATGCAGCGACCCGCTCTCTCCCAATCGCCATACCGTGTTGGATCGGGACCCTCAGGTCCTCCTGACTCACGCACCTCGGCAAGATTTTGAGAATCACGGGATCGTAATATCGCCTGTGAATCTCCTGAACGCTGAGAGGACTCGGCAGTATCCGGAAGAAGCTCGGCAACCTGGCTGGAAACAAGGGGTTTTTCGACTAATGACATCGGCGTAAGTGTGCCAGAATGCACCTCACATCACCAGATCTGCGAACTCATCACAAACCGCAATGCAATTGGACTCAACAAATAAAATTATCCGGATCAATTTGCCTGATCTTCGCATGCTCGAAGTATCCGGGCCAGGTCGCTATGACTTTCTCCAGGGGCAGCTAACCCAGGACATGGCGATCTTGAAGCAGCAGCACACTGCATTGGCGGGGTGGGCAACTGCGAAAGGCCGATTGTTGCTGACCGGCCAGCTGTTCGACTGGCATGAGTCGGTATGGGTCCTGGTCCCGTCTGTCACAGCTGAACAGCTGTTAACCCGGTTGCGCATGTTCACGCTAAGAGCCAAGGTCGAGATCCGAGTATCAGATTTGCACATCGCTGGCCTTGCCGGCCAGGGTCTGGACTGCCCACTGGAAATCGCTGGTTTGCATCTGGATTCATCTGCACTGGTCTGTGCAGCAAGCGAGCAGATTTTACTGAGCCGGGTTGCCGGCGACCCCGCCCGCTTGTTGATCATCGGTGATCAATCATCTGTAGAAGCCGCACTGTCACAATTTGACATTTTTTCTTCGCAGGCATACTGGGATCTTGCCAATATCCAGGCTGGTATCCCGATCATTCTGCAGGAGACACTGGAAGCGTTCGTGCCACAGATGACCAATCTCGATCTGCTGAATGGAATCAGCTTTACCAAAGGCTGTTATGTCGGACAGGAAATTGTTGCCCGTACTGCCAATCTCGGGCGCATCAAGCGCCGCATGTTTCGCTACCGGTGCGACCCCGGTTCAGAACCGGCGGCTGGCACAACAATTTACAGCTCAGACGGTTCGGCCGGTATCATCGTCACAACTGCCCCGTGCGAAGGCGGGCTGGAATTGCTGGCAGTCACACAGCTCAAGCTGGCAAACTCACCGTTATACATCGACGAAGCCTGCAAATACCCGCTATACCTGCAACCATTGCCCTACGATTTATCGGGGGATGAGGCACGCAAATGAGGAAACAACAAGACATCCCTGATTGAGGGTGAGTTGGTCAGAAACATGACGAGTCGATCGATACCCACACCCAGTCCGGCTGTAGGCGGCATGCCGTATTCCAGTGCTGTCACGTAATCGGCATCGTAGAACATTGCCTCTTCATCGCCGGCAGCTTTTTCTTTTGCCTGCTCCTGAAATCTTTGCGCCTGGTCTTCCGGATCGTTGAGCTCCGAAAACCCGTTGGCCAGCTCACGTCCACCAATGAACAGTTCAAAACGGTCTGTTAACCAGGCATCGTCGTCGCTACGGCGTGCCAGCGGAGAAACCTCTGTGGGGTAATCAACAATAAAGGTGGGTTCGATGAGCTGATTCTCGACTGTCTTCTCAAAGAGCTCGATCAGTAACTTGCCGGAACCCCAGCCGCTCTTCACTGGAATTTCAAGGCGTGCACACTCCGCCCGGAGGTAATCTGTATCCCGCAGTTTGTTGATATCGAAATCAGGATTAAACTCCGCTACCGATGCCTGCACGGAGACCCTGCGAAATGGCTTTGAAAGATCGTAGTTTTGACCCTGGTATTCCATGTTGCTGGTACCAAATAGCGATTCCGACAGACTGCGAATCATATTTTCAAGCAGGTCCATCAGCACTTCATAGTCTGCGTAAGCCATGTACAGCTCGAGCATGGTAAATTCGGGATTGTGCCGGGTTGAAATGCCTTCATTACGAAAACTGCGGTTGACTTCGTATACCCGCTCAAGCCCGCCGACCACCAGCCGTTTCAGATACAACTCGGGTGCTATGCGTAAATAAAGCTCCCGGTCGAGCGCATTGTGAT
>JAJRUG010000113.1 GCA_024277915.1 Gammaproteobacteria bacterium | reverse complement strand
TGTACAAACCAGCAAAACGAATGCAGCAGATTTGTCCGTTTTATGTGATGGATCTGTTAGCCAGGGCAAAACAACTCGAACAATCCGGTCGCTCCATTATCCATATGGAGGTCGGTGAACCCGATTTCCCAACACCTCAGTTGATGGTTGAGGCGGCCTCGAAAACGCTGGCAAACGGACAGATTAAATACACACCGGCAGCGGGTCGGCTCGAACTGCGTGAACGGATTGCTGAATACTATTGGCAACAGTATCAACTGAAAATATCACCACAACGGGTTTTTGTAACGCCGGGGGCGTCAGGTGCTTTTATGCTGGCGATGGCAATGCTGGTTGATCCCGATGATCAAATATTATTGCCTGATCCGTGTTATCCCTGTAATCGCAATTTTATCCGTTTGTTTGATGGCAGCTCAGTATTGATCCCGGTTGATGGCTCAACCAGTTACCAGATCACAGCACAGTTGTTACAGCATCACTGGAATGAAGCCACACGCGGAACCATCATTGCCTCTCCGTCCAACCCCACTGGAACCATGATGTCTGCCGAACAATTACAAGCAGTCATCAGTTCAGTTGAACGCCTGAATGGATGGGTTGTTTCAGATGAAATCTATCATGGTCTTGTCTATGAAACGACAGCACACAGCGCGCTTGAATTCAGCGATCACGTGTTGGTGATTAACAGCTTCTCGAAATATTTTGGCATGACTGGCTGGCGATTGGGTTGGCTGGTAGTGCCTGAGGCGCTGATCGAAAGCACTGAAAAGCTGGCGCAAAATTTGTTTATCTCCGCATCATCCATTGCCCAGGCAGCAGCGATACATGCATTTGATGCTGACAATCGACAGCTGCTCGAACAACGTCGCCAGGAATTTCAACAGCGTCGGGATTTTCTTTATCAGGACTTGTTGAAACTTGGATTCAGTATTGAAAGTAAACCACAAGGCGCATTTTATCTTTACGCAGGTTGTGAGAAATTTACCAACGACAGTGATGCATTTGCCAGTGACTTGTTGGAAAAAGCAGGCGTTGCAGTCACCCCTGGGCGTGATTTTGGAGAACATCAACCCAGTACCCATCTACGCTTTGCCTATACAACATCGCTTGAAAACCTGCGCTCGGGTACCGAACGTATACAGCACTTCATCGCCGGAATGTAAATCCAAAATCGATCAACAAGGCTTTTCATAAGTGATTAAGTAGGCCGGATTAGCGCAGCGTTATCCGGCATTGAAGCGGTTAGCCATCGACAAACGCTGGATAACACGATGCCAATGTGAGCCATATTGTTTCCCCCCTCGTTCCCAAGTATCACTTGGGAACGCTATTATGGAAGCTCCAGCTTCCAGTCAACCAGCCTGAGCAATTAACCCTGCTGACTAAATGATCTGAAAATTGATCTGGATCAATGTCATCAGACAAACACCATGTTAGTGTCATAACACGAATTCAGATTTTTTACTTGCAATCAGAAGTCATTATTACGGCTGTTTTTGATTGAGACTTTAATGGCATGAGCAGACTCAAGCCTCTGTAGAGCGACTCCCGCTGACAAAGCATCCGGGTTTCATATCGATGCCAGCTGCTTTTTAGCTTTTTATTCAAGAGGTACCAGCTCATGATGATTCGATTTATTCTATTGCTTAATTTGTTTGTTACAGCCAGTTCTCTATTCGCTGCAACACAGACCCTGTTTCTTGATAACGCCACTGAACGTGTAGTGGTAGAACATGATCCCGCGCTCAACCCTTCATCCGGAGTGACGATCGAAGCCTGGGTGAGGCCGACGACCATCAGCAACTGCCAAACCATTGTCGGCAAGGGCTTTCAGACCGGCTATTGGCTGGGACTTTGCAACGGCCGCATTCGTTATTACAGCAATGGCACGGGCACGCGGCGTGATGGAAACAGCGCGGTCAGTACCGGTGCCTGGCGGCATATCGTGGTGACTTTCGATGGCTCAGAGCGCCGTTATTACCTCAACGGCGATCTCGATTCCAGCGCCTCGACGCCAGGGAGCTTAGCACACAACACCGACCCGCTCGGTATTGGCGGCGAAGGTGGTTCGGCCACTTTTCCCGGCGGTTTGTTTCCTTTTTCGGGATACCTGTCGGAGGTTCGCTTGTGGAATTACGCCCGTTCCCAGGATCAGATTCGAAGCACCATGTACCAGCAGATCACCGCTGCCCAACCCGGTTTGATCGCAGTTTGGGCGCTGGAAGGAGGCGAGGCGGATCGATTCGGCGCTTTCCACAGCGCGCGGCCAGAGCAGCACGATCGGCAGTTTTCCAACGTCAGGTTGGGCGCCAGTCGCCAATCCATCGGGTTTGCAAGCATTGGAATCGGGTTTCGAATTCGTGACCGACTTCGAGATGCGCATTCCACGTTCGATCTTCGCTGACATCAGTGCTCCTTTCAAGCTGCGCGTTTTGCATAATTTTCTTGTATCTGGAGCGACTCGAACGGTCACTTGGCCGCCAGGCAGCACCGACGCCAACCCGTCCACCTGGCAAGAAGCAATTATCGATTTCAGCAGCCCGCCGCGTCCTGATTCTGAGAATCCAACGGTAACAGCTCAGATCGAGAACGACCGTCCCGGGCCTTCCGAGGATGTTAGGATCGATGTCAACGGTCACGATGATGTCGACATCGAACTGCTCGAGCTGTGGGTAGACGGCGTATTGGCGCAGAGCTTTGCCACGCCGGGAACAACTGATCGATATGCTCATCTCTGGCATCTTGCCCGCTATCCGGTGGGATCCCACACCTATCAGGCCAAGGTTTTCGACCACGCCGGACGCGTAGATTATTCCGATTTTAAAACCTTTCGCGTGGTGGTGGATGGGCGGCCGCCGCGAATCACCTTGCGGGTAAATCCAGCTGCACCGACTGCGGGTCACCCTCTGACCGTAACCGCCAGCGCCAGCGACGACGCCGGCGTGCGCTTGATCCAGATCTCCGAGGTCATGGGCGCGGTGTCGCCGAGTCGTCAGCGCTGCGATTTCCCCAGCGGCCGCGCCAACGAAGTGTGCACCTGGACATTCACACCCGATCCCAGATTGATGCAACTGCACTTAAACGCATTCGCTGAAGACGCCGAGGGTTTTCACGACAGCGTGGATCGGGTCATTCCACTCGGCAACAGCGGTCCTGACCGCGATCAGGACCGCCTCTCAGACCGGATGGAGTCCCGCCTGTGCACCGACCCGGACAAGCCCGACACTGATGGAGACGGCCTGTCCGATGGCTGGGAAGTGGCCGGTATCGCCTTTGCTGACGGCAGCGTCGAACCACTGCCGGATTACGGCGTGAACCCCTGCTATCGGGATGTGCTGGTTCAGCTGGATCACGAGGCAGGCGCTCGGCCACCAGCCACCGCTGTGCTAAATCTCCGCAACCGATACCGCGAGCACGGTATCCGAATGTATCTGGAGGAGCACGAAAGGCCGCGGCCGACGGCTTACAATCAATCGCACATTGGCTCGGTTCAAGCAGTGTATCAAACCACCGACCTGGGCAAGTTTTATCTCGAACCGCAGCGAAACTGGGCATTTTATTACGTTTATGAATCAAATTCTATCGGAGTGAGTGGAACATGGCCCAGGTTTGTTACGCTCAATCATTATACAGGAGCAAGAGGTGTTTGTTCTGGCGGCAGCAATGCTGGCAAAGACTGTAGTACCGACGCTGATTGCCCGGACGGTGGCACTTTTGCGACATGCTCTGCACCTTGCACCATCCCGGTTGACCCCGCTTCCGGTGCTCCATTGGGACGTGTATGCTGGACACGTTCTGATGACGACTTGGCCTACCGGCTGATCCACGAGCTCGGTCATGTCGTTGGCCTGGGGCACGGCGGTCGTACGGTCGTCGGTGCTGCACGCTTGAACTCGGCGCACTCCAACCGCGGTTTCGTCACCTTGGGCGGTGATTGGGATGATACCAACTATAAACCCAATCAGTTGAGCGTCATGAACTACCGGTATTCTTTTAAATCCGACCCCGGGTGTATGAAACCGCTTACAGCTGGTTCTAGTCCGCCTTTCATCATCCGTCAACTCACATACTTGGATCGAGACATGGGCGACCTGGATGAAAACGCTCTGTCCGAGGCGCCCAATAGCACCTTCGCCACCCGGTTGCGCGCTCTCAACTGCCACTTCGCAGACCCCGACGCTTTTCCGGTGTTCAAGTACCATTGCAGTACTGGTGGCACCCAGTATCAGGTGATCAGCGACGGCAGGGCGACGTTGGCGCGACGCCCGACGGGCGGCGCATGGGATCTCAGCCCACCGCGCCACGCGCCAGGCATCGACTGGAACTGCAACGGTCGTATCGATGCAGGCACGGTGTCTCAGGACATCAATGGTGATGGCGACGGTGAGGGCGACTATGGTGATGGAACTAAGACTCTCTTACATGCTCGCGATGAGTGGTCCAACATCCCCAATCCGGTGAACTGCCAATTACAATAACGGGGTATCCACTTAAAGCAAGCCGCCCTAAAAAACCCCTATATGTTGTGGTTTCTCTCAACAATCTGTCGGTATGGCAATGGCGGCGTCATAACGGCCTGTTGCATAAGGCGATAGAACAGCATCCCTC
>JAJRUG010000112.1 GCA_024277915.1 Gammaproteobacteria bacterium | reverse complement strand
GCCGAGGCCGACAAGGACAAATAGATAAGCCAGGAGGCGCTCCGGTTACCCTTGCTCGCGTGGAGCCAGACGCTACGACTCATCATCCGCTTTGCATGCCCGGAATTCCGGGCGCCCGGTAATGCACAGATGCTGGAGCTGGAACCATTTCCAGGGAATATAGTGCTATATGGCATCGAGTTATCAGGCCATCTGCCCCGATCGCCGATACCTCTGTACAATAGGCAGTCGCCGGTCAATTCGGATCTGCGCCAGAGTGGGTTCGAGAGGTATCCAGGCTTTTGAAAAAACTACAGTTTCTTTTCGATAGCAATGTGGAATGGGCAACCGCAATCAAGGACAGGGACCCTGAGTTTTTCTCGCGCCTGTCAGATCAACAGGCTCCGGAATACCTTTGGATCGGTTGTTCGGATAGTCGTGTTCCCGCAACCCAGATTGTCAATCTGGCGCCCGGTGAGATATTCGTCCACCGGAACATTGCCAATGTCGTCGTGCATACAGACCTGAATTGCCTTTCTGTCATGCAGTTTGCCGTAGAAGTGCTCAAGGTGAAGCATATTATTGTCTGTGGACATTATGGTTGCGGGGGCGTGCAAGCGGCAATGGAAGACAAGGAGCATGGCCTGATTGATAACTGGCTACGTCATATAAAAGATGTCAGCCGTTTTCACTCCGAAAAACTGGAAGGCCTGAAAAAAGAGCAGAAATTTGATCTGCTCTGTGAACTCAATGTGAAAGAGCAGGTCGCCAATGTTCGTAATTCCACTATTGTGCAAAATGCATGGAAAAGAGGGGCTGACCTCTCTGTTCACGGATGGATATACAATATCAACAACGGGATTTTGAAAGACCTCGTCACCTGTGATGCATAAGGGTTCCATACCTGAAAAATAATGGCGAACTTCCTCGAAATTTATAACAAGATGACAAGTTTACCTTTCGGCAGCTATCTGTTTAGCAAGGGTGTCGGGTTTATTGCGCCGTTTTTCGGAAAAATACACCCCCGTATCGTGGAGCTAAAGCCGTCCTTGTGCATAGTCAGAATGAAAGACCGGCGCGGTATCAGGAATCACATCGGAACAGTCAATGCCGGCGCCATGTGCACGCTTGCTGAACTGACGGCAGGTATGGCAGTCGATGCGACTATTCCGGGCCACCTCAGATGGATTCCCAAAAGCATGACAGTGGTCTACCTCGCCAAGGGGAAAGGAACACTGGAGGCTACTTCCTCGTTTGATGCAAATCTTGTCCAGGAAGGCGATGCCCGGATTCCGGTCAGCGTCAGGAATGCCGAAGCCACGGAAGTATTTACCGCCGAAATCACCTTCCACATCAGCAGGAAAAAGCATCGTGAGTCAGGGTAGATCCTGATGATCCGGTAGGTTATACGTATGGAATCCTTGTATTTGATATTCTGGACAGGACTTGCAGCAGGCATCGTTCACGTATATATCGGCGCGGACCATCTCGCGGCGCTGATGCCGATTTCTGTTGGTCGCAAGAGTGC
The DNA here is from genome assembly GCA_024277915.1 of Gammaproteobacteria bacterium. GTDB lineage: Bacteria > Pseudomonadota > Gammaproteobacteria > Steroidobacterales > JAJRUG01. Next base: position 93,498 of record JAJRUG010000112.1, on the reverse strand, counting down.
CGCTGCATGGCTTGGTGTACGCTGGGGGGTGGCTCACAGTATTGGCGTGTTAATCATTGCTGCGATTCTGCTGGCCACCAAAAGCACGATGGATCCGACGTTTCTGAGTGCCTGGAGTGAGCGTTTGATCGGCATCATGCTCATCGCATTCGGAATTCTGGGTATCCGGGCGGCGTACCGGAACAAGTTCCACTTGCACCAGCATACGCACGACGGGAAGGAGCACTCTCACCTGCATCTTCACAAGGGAGAGGAATCACACACAGCGAAAGTCAATGTGGCACAAGTCCACATACACAAGCATGCGGCACTTGGTGCAGGTACTCTCCAGGGTGTCGCCGGCATGGCTCATGTTATGGGTGTTCTTCCGAGTCTCGCTTTTTCTTCTCTGATGGAATCTGTGGTTTATCTCGCAGCATTTGCGATTGGCTCGATTGCCGGCATGGCAATTTTTGCCGCTGTTTTCGGAACGATTACAGCGAAGCTGGGAGAACGTGCGCCGAGATTGATTTCAGGCTCGATGTACTTTGCTGCCATCGCTTGTATGCTGGTGGGTGTAACCTGGATCGCCATGCCGTTTTTTGGCATGGGGCTACCTTAATAATTCTCGACTATCGTAGCTAGTTGCCTTTGGCGTCCCGAACATCAAGATAGCCGCGCTTGATCATGGTTTCCAGTGCATTGGCGGCAGCTACGGTTTCCTCGAAAGCTTCTCTCAGGGTCGCCAGTTTCTTGACTTGTTCAGTGGTGGGAACGCCTTTTCGAGTGCCTGCGAGATCAAAAAGTTCACTGACATAGGCGGCACGCAACTCTGCAACCATTTTGACGATGGGCTCCAGGTCTTTTAGTGTCAACGTGCGTATTTCGGGGTTGATCGTATGCCGGTTGATCTCTCGTCTGGCCTGTTCAAGCTCTAATAACAAACGATTGTTGTCCATCACAAAATACTCTCTCTGGGTTTCAGGCTGTTCCGTTGCCGGGAAGGTGCCCTGCAGTATAGATAATCAAGCGCTCCGAATCACTTTCTTCGCGGCGTTGTATGAGCCACGATGATGCGGCGACTTTCTGTTCTGGGGCGATGAAGGTGTCAGTATTGGCCCCGTAGCGGTCAGGGGTAATTGATTTGCCCAATACGCCATGCTGATTCGGTAACATTTTAACAGATCAACAATCTGTAATTTCGGAGAAATATAATGAGAATTCACGTGATTCTGGAGCCTGACATTACGCCAGATCAGCTGGTGGAAGTCGGCCTGCTGGCAGAGAGCCTCGATATTGCCGGCCTGTGGGTTCAGAATTATGCATCGGGCGCAGATCCGTTTATGAGCCTGGTTCCATTGGCGCGGGCTTCCAGCCGCATCAAGCTGGGGGTGGTGATCGTCAGTCCGTACGAGATGCATCCTGCCAAGATGGCAACCTCTCTGCTGACGCTGAATGAGTATTCCAAAGGTCGAGGGTCGATGGTTATCGGTGGCGGTGGCGAATGGCTTGGCATTATGGGCATCAAGCATGCTTACCGTGTTCGTCGTGTCAGGGAGGCTCTGGAAATTGTCAGGCAGGCAGCACAGGGTGATGGTGTCAAAGGCATGATCAACTATGAAGGTGAGGCTTATCAGGCGAAATACTATAGAACTCCCTGGGTAACCGAGAAAACCCCCGCAAAGGTCTACGCCGGTGTGACCAAGGACAAGATGCTGCAAATGGGTTCCTGCACAGCAGATGGAATCATGCTTGCGGATCTTGGCCTGCCATCAGTCGTCGCTGGCCGGGTTGAGGTGATTCACAAAGCACTCGAGGCAGCCGGACGACCCAGAGAGGAGCTGATCATCGGTGATTTTCTGGGTTGGCACGTCAAAGAGGATGCAGAAGAGTGCTACCGGGAGGCGCGTCGTGAACTCGTGATCAGGGCATGGCTGACCAAAGACTGGCTTACGCCTTTTCTCAGCGAAGAGGAAGCGGATTTCGTACAGGATAACAAGATGGCCTTTATCAAGGCCTATCAGGATCGTTCAGGAAATATCGAAGGCGTGCCTCAGGATATTATCGACCGTATCATGGCGTCTCTTACAATTACTGTGCCCGCGTCAGAATCCGACCAGGCAATTGAGCGACTGAAGGAACTTGAGAAATCCGGTCTGGACGAGATTGCGTTACGCCTGCATGATGACCCGGCTGATTCGATTCGGTTAATTGGTGATCGGGTTATTCCTGAATTTCATAACTAGTCGCACTTTCCCACAGACTGTTCAGTTCCAGGTGCCGCCGGGCAGCGGGCTTGATCAGATTTGTTGGTACCAGCGAACGCCGGATTTATCCAGTTCCCCGGATATTTTATTCAGGTTCACAAGATAGTTCAGGTGAGCGATGCTTTCACCACAGGCCATCATGTAGTTCCCCTCGTCTATTTTTCCCTTGAACAGCACATCGAATACATCAATGGCGCGCTGCGGCGAGCGGCATGCTGCCCATAGCTTTTCCAGATTCTGCTGGTGTCCATTGATCAGTATTTCAAGCCGATGGTGTGCACCGCGAAAGGGTTCACCATGGGAGGGGAGTACCAGTACATTATCCGGCAGAAAGTTCCTCAGCTTTTCGCATGACTCGAGCCAGCTTTTGAGCGGGTTCGAATCAGGATCAGTCGGCCATACGGTGATAACCGATGAAATACGGGGCAGCAGCTGGTCGCCGGAAATAAACAGCTGAAGTTCCGGGTTGAACAGGCAGATGTGTTCCGGTGAGTGGCCGGAGCCGGTGATCAGTTCCCAGTCATGCGCACCGATATTGAGTGTGTCACCTTCTTTTATAGTTGTGTAGCAGGTAGGCAGAGGAGAAATCATTTTTCCGAATCGGCCATACATTCTTCTGAAGCGATCCAGGTCGGACTCACGAAAACCTGCTGCAGTGTAGAAATTAACGGCATTCTGTGGCGCGGGCCGCCCGGTATCAGCTCTTAACGTGTGAGCCATGGTGTATTCAGTTTCTGACATGCAGAACTCGGCACCGGTTTTTTCGATCAGCCATCCTGCCAGACCGATATGGTCCGGGTGCAGATGGGTAACAATCACCCGTTTGATCGGCAGATCGTCCAGATATTGGGTCAATACCTGTTCCCAAAGTTGTACGGTATCCGGGAGTGATATCCCGGTATCAATCACAGTCCATCCGTCGCCATCGGCCAGCAGCCATAGATTAATGTGATCGAGCGCCATCGGCAGGGGCATTTGTAACCAGTAAATACCCGGTGCAACCAGCATGGGCTGGCCGAGCTGCGGCTTTTTGTTCAGGGGGTACTCTAAGGCCATGATTAAATGAGTAGTGACAGTATCAGGCGTAAATTATCGAAGATCCTACTTTAACATTCTGTCTGGACAAGTAATAAGTTGATTAATGCGCTTTTGTTTAGGGCTATACTGGATCCGGACAACCCTGACGATTTTCAGGAGCGTCGATCTAATGGACAAAAACCTATGGGGAGAATAACAGAGTGTTCCAGTCACCCTTCGCACGAGCGAATGAGGCGGATCTGGTACTGACGGTAGAGTACAAGAACTGGGCTGCATTCGATACCAGCCAGGAGTACTTCGAAAAGCAAGCTGCCGGGATCATGGGCTCGATGAAAGATGCGCGACAATCAGGCATCGACAGAGAAGCTCTTAGAACCATTGGCAGTAATCTTGTTTTGCAGGAGATTACTTTTAAGGACTGATAGTTCAGCCTGCGGCTGAAGGGAAAAGGCCCTGCCTGATACGCAGGGCCTTTTCTGTTAGTCTGCGAGAACTTCTGAAATAGAGTATCTGCACGACATGCTGTGTTGATAGCCGGTTCATGTCTTGAGGGATATTATGAAATTATATGATTGCCAACCCGCTCCGAGTCCACGACGGGTACGGGTATTTCTTGCCGAAAAGGGCATCGAGATTCCAACTGAACAGATCAACCTGCGTGCAGGTGAGCAGTTTTTGGAAGAATTTCGCACTATCAATCCGCGCTGCACAGTTCCGGTTCTGGAAACCGAAGAGGGGAACCTCATCACTGAGGCGATGGCGATATGCGTTTATCTGGAGGAACTGTACCCGAAGCCGGTATTGCTGGGGAAAGGTGCTGAAGGAAAGGCGGCCGTGGCAATGTGGAATAACATTGCCGAGATGGATGGACTGTGGGCGATGGCAGAGGCATTCAGGAATTCCACCCCGATGTTCAAGGATCATGCGTTGCCCGGGCCAACCAGCTACGAACAGCTTCCGGTGCTGGCGGCTCGTGGCAGGGAACGGGTCGAGGAATTCATGAATCGAATGAACCAGCGCCTGGAACAGGTCGAGTATCTCGCCGGTGATGATTACTCGGTGGCGGATATTACGTTGCTGATTACGGTAGATTTCTCAGACTGGATCAAGCTGGATGCAATAAACAACAGGCCCGCTTTGGCACGATGGCATGAAAAGGTATCGGCACGGGACAGTGCATCGGCATGAGTGTTCGGTTGGTATGCAGACACAGTCAGTTACACCTTTAGACAGCTACCGAAAATACTGGGCCGAGTGTTTCGGTGAAGCGCCGTTCCTGCCGATGAACCGGGAGGAAATGGATGCCCTGGGCTGGGATTCCTGTGACATTATCATCGTGACGGGTGATGCTTACGTAGATCACCCGTCTTTTGGTATGGCCATCATTGGTCGACTGCTTGAGTCCCAGGGCTTTCGGGTCGGCATCATTGCTCAACCCGACTGGCAATCCAAAGCAGCATTCGAAGCGCTGGGGCGACCCAATCTGTTCTTCGGCGTAGCAGCCGGTAACATGGATTCGATGATTAACCGATACACGGCGGATCGTAAGCTTCGTTCGGATGATGCCTATACACCAGGAGGGCTTGGCGGTAGTCGACCGGACCGGTGTTCTTTGGTCTATGCCCAGCGATGCAGGGAAGCCTGGCCGGAGGTACCGCTGTTGCTGGGTGGTATTGAGGCATCGTTACGCCGAATTGCCCACTATGACTATTGGCAAGACAAGGTGCGTCGCTCGATTCTGATTGATGCCACGGCCGATATGCTTTTGTTCGGCAATGCAGAGCGTGCAGTAGTAGAAATAGCTCATCGATTATCCCGAGGTGAGCTTATTGCGGATATCACCGATGTGCGTGGTACAGCCTTCATTCGTCGTGAAACACCCCGTGGCTGGTCAGAGGTTGACTCGACAAGAATTGATCGTCCTGGCCGGGTTGAAAGCATTGTAAATCCCTACATCAATATCCGCGAAATGGATGAGTGTGAGCGGAGCAGGCGCAACAGCCCGCTTGGTGTTTCGGCACAGGATGAAAAGGAACAGCAAAGCAAGGGTATCCCTGTCAGGGAAAAACCGGTTCGCAGTAAAACTGTGGTCCGGTTACCGTCATTCGAGAAGGTCCGCAACGATACGGTTTTGTACGCTCATGCGAGCCGCGTGTTGCACATGGAAACCAATCCCGGCAATGCGCGCGCCCTGGTGCAGAAACAGGGTGATGTGGATTTGTGGCTGAACCCGCCGCCGATACCATTGACTACTGATGAAATGGATTACGTTTACGCCATGCCTTTTGCGCGCGTGCCCCACCCGGTATACGGCAACGCCAGGATACCGGCTTATGAGATGATCCGGTTCTCCGTGAATATCATGCGGGGTTGCTTTGGGGGCTGTACCTTTTGTTCCATTACCGAGCATGAAGGACGCATTATTCAAAATCGCTCGGAAGAGTCGATTCTTGGCGAGATAGAATCGATACGCGACAAGGTGCCGGGGTTTACCGGTGTGATCTCCGATCTCGGCGGCCCTACAGCCAATATGTATCGCCTGGCCTGCAAGAGTCGAAAGATCGAATCTGCATGTCGCCGACCCAGTTGTGTATTTCCGGGGATCTGCACCAATCTCGATACCGATCACTCGGCGCTCACCAGACTGTATCGCAGCGCCCGCCAGCTACCCGGGGTCAAGAAAGTACTGATAGCTTCCGGGCTACGCTATGACCTCGCCGTTGAAGATGAGGAGTATGTGAAAGAGCTGGTGACCCATCATGTCGGCGGATATCTGAAGATAGCACCGGAGCATACCGAAGATACCGTCTTGTCAAAAATGATGAAACCGGGCATCGGCAGCTACGATCGGTTCAAGAAGCTGTTCGATAAGTTTTCCGCCGAGGCAGGCAAGAAGCAATATCTCATTCCGTATTTTATTGCTGCCCATCCTGGAACGACTGACGAAGATATGGTCAATCTTGCCTTATGGCTGAAGCGCAATAACTTCAGAGCCGATCAGGTGCAGGCTTTTTATCCCTCGCCTATGGCGACTGCCACAGCGATGTATCACTCCGGGAAAAGTCCGTTGAGAAGAGTGGGCTACAAAACTGATGGAGTGGAGGTTCCAAAAAGTGCTCAACAGCGCAAGCTGCACAAGGCATTTCTTCGTTATCACGATTCAACTCATTGGCCGTTGCTTCGGGAGGCGCTGAGGAAGATGGGTCGTGCAGAACTCATCGGGAGCGGACCCAACCAGCTGATACCGGATGAGGGTTCGGGGGCCACCGGGCAGCGCACCGATAGAGCATCGGGCAATAAGAGTGTAGCAGCAGTTCAGAGACGACTCGCCGGGAAACGCAGTGTTTTGACCCAACATACGGGATTGCCGCCACAGAATGAGAGCCGCACACAGCCGCGCGCCATCAAGGGAAGCCGTCGCCGTGGCCGGAAAAAACCAACCAGTTAGTTAGTGTTCAGTACGTGCAACGTTGCACGCATTGACCGACGTCATCACACGGCGCTTTGTCCAGCCCAGCAGTGCCAGGGCAGATGAAAACAGCAAGAAGCTCGCCGGTACGGGAACCACATTTACCTGGGCACTGTTCAGAATGACTGACTGAATCTGTGAGTTTAGATCAAAGAAATCACCAAACGCAGTATTGATCGCAATATCAATGGTGCCTGTACCCGTGCTCAGCAGGTTGACCGTTGACAGTACAATCCTGAGGGAAAAACAGCGGAAAGACACTGATACAAGTATGTTCTGCTCTGCCGTGCGTACCCTCAACATCAGTTGCAACAGTAGCTGCATGTACTGATATCAAAAAACCGCTCGCTACGAGCATTCCGATGAATGGGCCTGGCTTGCACATGTGACGATCCCCTGTGTGAGTCGCTATCGTTCCGTAGTACATAGAACACTTGTCTGGATTCTGCTTGTTATCACTCTTGTTGCTGGTGATTCATATTCAAGCGTGGAGCCGATACCCTTCGGTAGAGCTATATATGGGCATGAGGAACCAGTGACAGATTACTCTATAACAGGATAGGTGCGCGCGGCAATGTTACATAATTTGGAGACAGGCGATTTCCGATAACAAGCTGACAGTGACTTGATCTGAATGGGGGATGGTAGACGACTATGTCGCTCCAGCAATCAGTTGATCCAGCTTTCCGCTGTTCTCCAGCGCTACTAATTCATCCGCCCCGCCAATATGTACACCGTCGATAAATATCTGCGGCACAGTATGATGCCCCGTGCGTGCCTGCATTTCGGCTTCGTTGGCGCTGGTCACCGTGATCTCTTCGTATTCGAGACCCTTGGATTTCAGTAGCGACTTCGCGCGGTAACAATATCCACACCAGGGTTTGGAATATATTTCAATCATTAGGTCAGTATGATATCGACGGCATGACTACTCGGCTTCTTCATCTTCCTCATCATCACTTTCCGCTTTTTTGGTCTTTAGCGCAATGACTTCTTCCCTGGTTATCGGCCTGAACTTCCCCAGTCCGCAAGATCCGAACGGGCTGAAGCCTATGCCGCCCATACGGCGCAGTACAGTGATGACATCGACATTGCAAAGCTCAAATAGCGATGTCTCGTACATTATGCCGTCATTAAATCTCAAGCCGTTACAGTTTCTGGGGAGTGTGTTGACATAGATCTTGCCGCCATTCATGTAAAACAGAATATTGCGCTCATCTACCACGTCGGTACGCTTGATGCGCCGAATATTGACACATAATTCTGCGGTGTCTTCGGTGGCTGTAGTGTCTCCTTCATCCGCGATAGCCGGATCAGACATGACGAGCGTCCCCGTCAACAGGATGATCAGACCATATAATGAAAAACCAAATAATTTGATCACGATACTTCTCCTGGGCATTCTGAACCCTTGCAGGCCAATCGTTCTACGTGACCCGGATGGCAGACAATCCACTGTATATAGGACAGATCTTAGCTGACTTGGTTCGGCCTGAATACAGACCTCTAGTCAGCATTTTCAAACATTCCACGTTTTTTAAGCAGCGGTTCGGTAGTTGGTAGCCGACCCCGAAACTCCTTGTATAGCTCCATTCCCGGCCGGGTATTGCCTTTGCTGAGGATATGTTGACGGTATTTTTGTGCCGTATCCCTGTCGAAAAGACTGGTCTCCTTGAATGCCTGAAAGGCATCCGCATCGAGTACCTCTGACCACAGGTAACTGTAATAACCGGCCGAGTACCCGCTGGAGAAAATGTGTGAAAAATAGGTACTTCGGTACCGTGGAAGGATCTCGTCGATAAGACCGATTTCCTCCATTGCTTCTTTTTCAAAGCGCTGAACGTCGACATCGTCAGTGCTGGTTCGTGTGTGATAAGCCATATCGAGATATGAAGCAGCCAGATACTCGACAGTTGCAAATCCCTGATTGAATTGACTGGATGCAGTAATCTTGTCAATAATCGTATTCGGGATGACTGCTCCGGATTCATAGTGCCTTGCGTATAGCCGCAACATTTCCGGCTCACTCATCCAGTTCTCCAATACCTGGGATGGAAACTCAACAAAATCTCTGGGGGTTCTGGTGCCCGACAGGGATCGGTATTTAACATCAGATAACATCCCATGCAAAGCATGCCCGAACTCATGGAAAACAGTTTGCGCTTCACGGTACCCCAGAAGGGCAGGTGTACCGCCTGCGGGCGGTGGAAAATTGAAATTATTGGTCACAATGGGTGTGACATTGCCATCCAGCCGCGACTGTGATCGCAGCGTATTCATCCACGCACCCCCGGATTTGCTTGCCCGGATAAAAAAGTCCATGTACAAAATAGCAAGGTGGCTGCCATCGGTATCAATCACCTCGAATACCTGTTGATCCTCATGCCACCCGGGTATGTCATCTCTCAATTCAAATGTCAGACCAAAGAGCTTGTTGGCCAGCAGGAATGCACTATCACGGACAGCCGATACCTCAAAATAGGGCCGTATGAAATCCTGTTCAAGGTCATACCTGGCCTTGCGTAACTTCTCGGTGTAATAACGCCAGTCCCAGCCCTGGAGTTGATCATTGATGCCATCGGCTTTCATCAATGCTTGCAGTGCATCGCGTTCCGCCTGCGCTGTTTGCAGTGCGGGGGCCCAGATTTCATCGAGCAGCTGGTAGACTCTTTGCGGGTTTTCCGCCATTCGATCCGACAGCACATATTGAGCATGAGACGAGAAACCAAGCAACTGTGCTCTCTCAGCCCGCAGTGAAACAGTTCGCGCTACTATTTCATTGTTGTCCCGGGAATTTCCGTTATCAGCACGATTTGCGTAGCCTAGAAATATCCTGCGACGCAATTCCCGATTGGGTGAGGATTCCAGGAAGGGATTGATGCTGGGTCGTTGAAGCGTAAACAACCAGCAATCGCAATTGTAGCCACGACGGGTTGCCTCTTCCGCCGCTAATGCGGCCAGACTGTCCGGAAGATCGCCCAGGTCGGACGGATCCATGACCAGTAGTTCAAAGGCATTTGTTTCCGCAAGCAAATTTTGTTTGAACTGTTCTGACAAAGTAGCCAGCTCGCCTTCGATTTCTTTCAGTCGCTGTTTCGCCGGGTCATCAAGTTCCGCCCCGGCACGCAGGAAATCGTTGTAGGTTTCTTCCAGCAAGCGCTGTTGTTCCGGCTCAAGCGTGAGAGAGTCACGTTGCCAGTTTACTGACCTGATGCGATTGAAGAGCTCTTTATTGAGCAGCTTGTCGATATTGTGGGCTGCCTGCTCGGGAGCGAACACCAGTGCCGTTGCCCGGATGGTTTCGTTACTGTTGGCGGACTTTACCGCTGAGAATACATTGTTTACTTTTTCCAGTGTGGCTCCGGATCGCTCCAGTGCTTCAATGGTGTTCTCAAAACTTGCTGGTTGGAGAGAATTGGCAATGGCATCAATCTCCATCTGCTGCTCGGCAATACCCTGTCGCAGGGCAGGGAGATAATCTTCATTTCCTATCAGGTCGAAAGGTGGTACGCCAAAAGGAGTAGTCCACTCGGCCAATAGCGGGTTTTCTGCAGTAGTCATGGAATCGGGTTTCCTTTCGCTGTTGTCACTTTGCTGACAGCCGCTGCCTGCCATCAGGGCAAGCATCACTATTCCTGTGGATGGTTTCATGCTGGTTTATTCCTCCCGCGATTGCTTCAGCGAATAACTCCTGCCTGCATCCAGATCATTCTGTTCGGCATCGTAGGTGTAAATGCCACATGTTCGTGGCTATTCATATAAGGAGATATAACATGTTAAGCAAAACACACAGCACGGGACGCGGTACTTTAGATATATGAATCAACAGTGTACAGGTGATCAGCTTATGGCGCAGGCAGTGGTTTAGGTAATGGACGGCGGGGAATGGATAGGGTTGCTTGTTCCCGTCATATTGTTTGCGGCTCTTGCTGTGGCGCAAAATTGATCTGGTTTCACACACAATCCGCTTCCATACACAATTTGCCAGCCTCAGGTATTTCGTGTTCTAGTGCGCTTGTTGAACAATGTGTGCTGGATAACGGGAGTGAATAATTTCTAACTGGTGGCTGTATTTCCTGTCGGTCGTGATCTGGGGGTCGACGTGGCTGGCCATTGATTTTCAGCTAGGCATTGTCCCCGTTGAGGTTTCCCTGGTATACCGTTTCCTGCTGGCATCAGCCGTGTTGTTTACCTGGTGTGGAATACGTGGTTTGCCCCTGCGTTTCGATGGGAGAGCGCATCGATACTTCCTGTTGCTGGGGCTGTTTCTTTTTGGTCTGAATTATATTGCCGCTTATTCGGCGCAGATATATATCAGCTCCGCACTCAACGCTATCGTATTTTCCACGATGGTCTGGATGAATATTCTCAATGCCCGGGTTTTTCTGGGTACCAGGGTAGACGGGAAAACCTATGCTGCTGCCACATTGGGCATCATCGGAATTGTTATTCTGTTTTTGCCCGAGGTGCAGAATATCAGTTGGTCCGACCGGACTGTCATTGGTGCAGGGTTGTCGCTGGCTGGCGCATTACTTGCATCGCTTGGCAATACTATCTCTCAGTCAAGCCAGAAGCTGAAGCTGCCGGTGATGCAAGCCAATGCCTGGGGCATGCTCTATGGAGGTTTGCTGAATGCCCTGTTCGCAGTCGGGCTGGGAAGAGGGTTCGTATTCGATAGTTCTGCTGAATACATCAGTTCCCTGTTGTTTCTTGCCGTGCCCGGGTCAGTGATCGCCTTCGGCTGCTATTTAACCCTGATCGGGCGGGTTGGCATTCATCGTGCCGGTTACGTTGCAATTATGATTCCGGTGGTCGCCGTGCTGGTGTCGGTGGTTTTTGAGGGCCTGGAGATCAGTATTAATATTGTGATCGGAGCGGCATTCGCCCTGGCGGGGAATCTTATGATACTGATGCGACGAAAAAGCAAGGCTGTGAAACCTGTGGGAGAGGCTTCCAGTCCCGAGTCTTGATGATTCGAGGCTGGAAGCTTCTCCCGCAGAGCCCACAGGCCGCTCCCACAAGCTATTGCTTAGTGTATGGAATCGGGATGTTTGTATATTTTTCCTTCTTTCATCACAAACTGTACTGACTCCAGTAAAGTGATGTCAGCCAGCGGGTCTCCACGAACCGCAATCAGGTCTGCTGTTTTTCCCTGCTCAACTGTTCCAAGCTGGTCGTCAATTCCCAGCACAACAGCTGGTACCGAAGTGGCTGATTGAATGGCTTCCATGGGCGACATTCCGCCTTCGACCATCAACGCGAATTCACGTGCATTTTCACCATGAGGAGATACGCCTGTATCCGTACCAAACACGATCCGTACCCCTGCCTTGTAGGCGCTGGAGAATGTTTTGGCAAGCACCGGGCCTATGGAGGCGGCTTTAGGCCGAACCAGTTCAGGAAAAAATCCTTCGATTTTGGCCTTTTCCGCGACCCAGTTTCCCGCGATGATGGTAGGCACATAGTAGGTGCCATGTTTTTTCATCAGTGCGATGACTTCCCTGTCCATGTAGGTGCCGTGCTCGATTGTTGTGACCCCGGCACGAATAGCCCGTTTCATACCCTCGGCTCCGTGTGCATGGGCAGCAACATGGAACCCGTAATCGTTGGCCGTTGCAACGATGGCTGCAATTTCCGCTTCCGTAAACTGCGGGTTCTGCCCGCTTTTGGCGACGCTCAATACACCGCCGGTCGCAGTGATTTTGATCAGATCCGCGCCATCTTTGTAGCGCTGCCGAACTGCTTTACGGGCATCATCGACACTGTTGATGACGCCCTGTGCCGGCCCGGGGTCGGTCTGGATGTGTGGTCCCCAGCCGTTGGTAGGGTCAGCATGACCACCAGTGCTTGAGATTGTCTGGCCGGAAGTGAAAATGCGCGGTCCAATCGCATCGCCGCGGGCAATGGCATTGCGAAGCGCGATGGTGATATTAAACTGGTCGCCTACATCGCGGATGGTGGTGAACCCGGCCAGCAAAGTGAGTCTTGCGTGTTTGGCGCCCAGCAGCGCGCGATCCGCAGGCCCGAGCTGGAATTTTTGCAGATAGACCTTCTCGCTGTACTGCGTTCGCAGGTGGGTATGCATATCCATCAATCCCGGCAGCAGCGTGTGATTCGTCAGGTCGATGACCCGATCCCCTTCGGCGGGCTCGCGCAGGCCGGGCTCAACGCTTACAATCCGCCCCGCTTCAACTACGATAGTATGCTCGCTTAATGGCTGTTCGGTTTTACCGTCTATCAGATTGCCCGCGTGGATGACTATGGCGCTGCTGGCTGGCGCAGCGGTCAGGAAAAGGATGCTGAGGCCAACAACCAACTGAACTACGATATTTGCCCGATTCACATTATGTCCTACAGTTTGATTTCAGATCCGGAGTATACCGCCTCAATGTGTTGTCCAGAGGGGAGCAGACACTGTAGTTTGGTCTTTTTCCAACCATGATACTGGTCCGTTTCGACGAGGTTTCTCTGGAGTTTGGTGATCAGGCCATACTTCATGAGGCAAGTATGTCCATTGAAACCGGCGAACGGGTGTGCCTGATCGGGCGAAATGGTGCGGGCAAGACGACGCTGCTCAAGCTGATTACAGGTCAGCTCCAACAGGATAGCGGTGAAATTCAGTACAAGAATGACATCGTCATCAGTCAACTGGAACAGGTGATGCCCGAAGACACAGGGCAAACTGTTTACGAGATGGTCGCATCCGGACTGGCCTCGGTGCTCACTCTGCGAAACCAGTATGAATCACTTTCCGGGCAGGAGCCGAATCGGGAAATTCTTCGTGAGCTGGAAAGCCTGCAGCAGCGCATTGATGCACTTGATGGCTGGCATATCGAACAACGTGTGGACACCATTATCACGGAGTTGAATCTTCCGGAAGAGCGCAGGGTCTCGGAGCTCTCCGGCGGCTGGCAGCGCCGGGTGGCTTTGGCAAAGGCGCTGATCAGCAAGCCTGATCTGTTGCTGCTCGATGAGCCGACCAACCATCTTGATATTGTCGCCATTCAATGGCTGGAAGACAATATCTACGCCTATCCGGGGAGTGTGCTGTTTATTACTCATGACCGGGCCTTTCTGCAGCGGTTAGCCACCAGAATTCTGGAGCTGGATCGTACCCGCCTGGTGAGTTGGCCCGGGAACTACCGAAATTTCCAGCGCCGCAAGGAGAAGGCGCTGGAGGATGAGCAAACGGCAAACAAACTGTTCGATAAAAAGCTGTCTGAAGAAGAAATCTGGATTCGTCAGGGTATCAAGGCGCGTCGCACCCGTAACGAAGGGCGGGTCCGGACATTGCAGGCGATGCGTGAAGAGCGTGCCGCACGGCCGGCCATGTCAGGCAAGGCAAGAATCAGTATTGATCGTGCAGAGCAATCCGGTCGCAAGGTGATTCGGGCTTACAATCTCACCCATGGCTATGGTGGAGAGACGCTGTTCAGCAATATTTCGTTGAAGGTGATGCGTGGCGATCGCATTGCCCTGATTGGCAATAACGGCGTAGGAAAAAGCACGCTGTTAAGGATACTGCTCGGAAAAATCGAGCCACAGCAGGGTACTGTCAAGCACGGCATGGGGCTTGAGATCGGTTATTTTGATCAAATGCGCGAGCAGCTTGATATGACCAAAAGTATTGCCGACAACGTAGGTGATGGCTCCGACTATATCCGGATCAATGGCAAACAACAGCATATCGTCGGTTACCTGAAGGGTTTTTTGTTTTCCCCCAAGCGTTCCCTGACCCCTGTCAAATCCTTGTCTGGCGGTGAGCGCAATCGGGTAATTCTCGCGAAACTGTTTACCAGGCCGACCAATCTCCTGGTACTGGATGAACCGACCAATGATCTCGATGTAGAAACCATGGAGGTGCTTGAAAAACGCCTGGTGGAATATGACGGTACGTTGATCGTCGTCAGTCATGACAGGGAGTTTGTCGATAACGTAGTCACCAGCACTCTGGTGTTCGAGTCTGATCGTCAAATCACCGAGTATATCGGCGGTTACAGTGATTGGTTGCGCCGTGGTCAGCAGCTAGCGGAAGTTGATCGCCCGGTGAATATGGGGAGTCAAGCTGGATCCGGCGGTACCGTGGTTTCCAAGGGGCGTCGCAAGAGCCGGAAACTCAGCTTCAAGCAGGCATATGAACTGGAGCATCTGCCAAAAAATATCGAAACCCTTGAGGCCGAGATCCGGAGTCTGGATCAGGAAGTTGCTGCGGAAGGGTTTTATAAACGATCTCATGCGGAGACCGAAGGCGTCCTCAAAGAGCTTGACGGAAAATCATCCGAGCTGGAACGTGCAACCGAGCGATATTTTGAACTGGAAGGACAGCGCGAGCAGTTTAAAGCCGAAAAACGTAAGACCTGAAGCTGATAAGGTGTAATTGTTGAGAATTTACCGTGCGAGCAGTATTCGAACACACCGCATCGCAGAAACTCCGCGAAAGACCAAGGCAAAGCCTGTCCGATCTCTTTTTGAAGGGAATAAAGCGGACCGCAGGGAGCCATCCCGTCAAAAAGAGATCGGACAGGCTTTGCCGAGCCATTGGCACAATGTAAATCTCGACTACCACTAATTCAGGAGAGGAATATGCCAAATCCATTCATCACCTACCGCAGTGGATACAAGTACCAGCTGGCTGCGGACTACTCGATCAAGACCATCATCAAGCCAAAAAAAGACGTCAGCGGCAGATTCATAAAACTTGATACAAACGGCAATTTGACCGTGCTGGATGGCTATGCCTGGGATGGCCCGTCAGGCCCCGTTGAAGATACAAAAGAGAATCTCAGGGCATCTCTGGTTCATGATGCTTTGTATCAACTGATGAGAAACAGACACCTTACAGCGAAACAGTACAAGAGGAAGGCTGATAAATTGTTCAGGAAGATGAGTATTGAAGATGGTGTTCCCCGGATTACTGCACAAATCTATTATCTGGGTCTGAAATTAGGCGGCAGGCCTTCTACCGACCCGAAAAACAAAAAGAAAATACTCAGAGCTCCTGAGGAAAGCTGATTGTTGTCAGCCTGGCCGGGCCTGTAGTGTTGTGCGCAGTGCCGTAGCTGTCAGAATGACCGCTCCCCCGGCGATTGCCAGCGAGCCAGGCGTCTCGGAAAGAATCAGATATACCCAGATCGGACTGAGTACAGGTTCCAGTAGCAGCACGAGTGAAGTTTCGAGTGCTGACAAGTATCTGATGCCTGCGGTGACCAGCATGTAGGCTAGTGCAATCTGGAAAATACCAAGGTAGCTGACCACCATCCAGTCCTGGAGTGTTCCACCGTCAAGGGGGAAGGCCCAGTTTGCCGATACCAGGCAGGCGATCAGGTTGCCGATGACCACTGCCTTGATGGGGTGATCTTTGCCGGAAGGATCGTTAGCAGAACGCTTTGCAAGCCAGCGCAAGCTCAGCAATGTCAGCGCCCAGGTCAGTCCCGCGGTCGCGGCCAGTATATTTCCAAGCAATGGATTCGGTGCGAGTTCTGTCGGCGCATCAATGCGCGCGAAAAACAAGGCCATACCCGCGGCGAGCGCGACAAGGAACCATATATCCCGTCGCTGTAGTTGTTCAGAGAGCAACCAAGGTGCGAGCAGCAGCAGATAAAGAGGCGCCGTGTCCTGCAGGAAAATGGTATTGGCCGCTGTGGTAAATTTGTTGGCGAGTGAGAAAAGAATAAAGGTAGCGGCATAGGGAACGGCCGCAATCGCAGTGCGCCAGTTCCACCCTCGCCGTGCCTGGGGGCATATTGCCAGTAGTACCAGAACAGCAAAGCCGCTGCGCAAGCTTGATACTTGCCAGCCATCGAATGAAACTGCCTTGATGGCGAGGCCGCCCGTGGAGAACAGCACGGCACCAGCGATGATCAACAGTCTCGCCCTGAGTTCCTGATTGACCGGTTTCTCATTCATATCCGGATATTTTCTCGCTCCCCGCAAGAGCCCCCGCAGCGTATAGTTTGCTATTCTTCCATGCCAGCCAATTGCTGTCCTGTATTGATGTTACCCCGATGAGGCTTCTGTTTTTCAAGGCTGCCATACCTGATATGACTTTGCTGAAAAGGACACGACGATGAATATGACTGATTTCGATTTTGATCTCGGAGAAGATATCGATTTACTGCGAAAAACTGTTGCAGATTTTTCCGCCCGGATGATCGCACCACGCGCGGCAGAAATTGACGCCAGCAATCAATTTCCGCGCGATCTTTGGCCAGAGATGGGTGCTCTTGGATTGCTTGGAATTACAGTGAATGAATCATTCGGCGGCGCCGGGCTGGGTTACCTCGCTCATGTAGTGGCTAATGAGGAAATCAGCCGGGCCTCCGCATCTGTTGGCCTCTCCTATGCGGCTCATTCGAATCTTTGCGTCAATCAGATCCATCTTTGGGGTTCGGATGAGCAAAAGCAGCAGTATCTGCCTGGCCTGGTGAGCGGTGAGCAGGTCGGGGCACTGGCCATGAGCGAAGCAGGTTCCGGGTCTGATGTGGTCAGTATGCGTACGCGGGGCGTGCGGGATGGCGACGACATTGTTGTGAATGGCAACAAAATGTGGATTACCAATGGCCCGGAGGCAGACGTACTGATTGTTTATGTCACGACTGATCCGGAGGCCAAATCACGCGGCCTCACCGCATTGATCATAGAAAAAGGAATGCCCGGTTTTTCAACGGCGCAGAAATTGGACAAGCTCGGCATGCGTGGTTCCGATACCTGTGAACTGGTATTCAGGGATTGCCGGGTTCCGGCAAAGAATATCCTGCACCAGGAAGGGAAGGGTGTGGCGGTATTGATGCGCGGGCTGGATTTTGAACGAGTGGTGCTGGCGGGTGGCCCGTTGGGCATCATGCAGGCCTGTATGGATGTCGTGTTGCCGTACATTCATGACCGCAAACAATTTGGCCGGCCCATCGGCGAGTTTCAACTGATGCAGGGCAAGATCGCTGATATGTACGGGACCATGAATGCCTGTCGTGCCTATGTTTATGCCGTGGCGCGAGCCTGTGACCGTGGCAGAACCACCCGATATGACGCCGCTGCATGCATTTTGCAGGCATCGGAGCGCGCAACTTTAATGGCACTGGAAGCGATCCAGGCCTTAGGCGGCAACGGGTATATCAATGAATACCCGACAGGCCGTTTGTTGCGTGATGCGAAACTATACGAAATTGGTGCCGGGACCAGTGAGGTCAGGCGGATGTTGATTGGGCGGGAGTTGTTTGCTGCCAGTAGTTAGTGGTATGTGGGAGAGGCTACGAACCGATTACCATTCCCTCGACAGCGGATTGCGGGTTTATTGTTGAATAACGTCCGTTTTCATCCCGGCAAACAGTAGCAAGTGCGCAATCAGGGTCATGATTGAAAAAAAGATGAATGCCACGCTCCATCTTGTCTTTCAGAAAAGCTGACTTTTCGTCGATCAGCCGTTCCGGGTAGCGGTCGTATCCCATGGTGACCGGCAGGTGTACCCAGGGTCTGCCCGGGATCAGGTCGCTGCAAAAAACCACTCCATCCTTTTTACCGATTTCGGCATGCATCAGTCCCGGAGTATGACCGTCACTAAAGCTGAAACTGACCAATTGTCCAAGTGTGGGTGAGTGATCGCTGCTGATCAGCTCAAGCCGCCCGCTTTTTTCAAGTAACTCCGGCAAGTACGGGATAAATGAAGCGCGATCCCTTGAGTGGGGCTGGGTGGCTCTTTGCCAGTGTGTTGCTCCGATGATGTATTGCGCGTTGGGGAATAACAGGCGGGGTTCGGTGTCATCCCGGTAGCCGTCAAGGAGGCCGCCGGCATGGTCAAAATGCAAGTGGCTGAGGACGACGGCATCGATATCTTCATGAGAATAGCCGCGTGCCTGCAAAGACTCCAGAAGCACATGCTCATGTTCGTGAACCCCATAACGATCTTTCAGCTTTGGCTCGAAAAAAACACCGATGCCTGTCTCGAACAAGATCGTTTTTCCATCCAGATCCTCGGCCAACAGACAGCGGCTCGCCAGCCGGATACAATTGTTTTCATCAGGAGGCAGCCAGTTTTTCCAGACTGCACGGGGCGCGTTGCCGAACATGGCGCCACCATCAAGGTGCTGCCTGTTTCCTTCTATTGACCATAAACGCATCATGAGATGCTAGTCTCGTTGACTGGATGTCGCAAGATTTCTGTTCGGGGTGAATCGGAGCCTCAAAAAATGGAGAGTGAAATATGATGGATGAAGGAGTGCTTCTGTTTGGGGGTGCGCGGGGCACAGGGTTTGAGGTAGCAAGAATCCTGAAATCCCGTGGACAGGCAGTTTCCGTATGCGTGCGGTCTGGTTCTGACCAGTCCGCGCTCAAATCATTGGGGGTCAGTCTTGTGGTCGGGAATGTACTTGATTCAGAAACAGTCAAAGCCGCATTTTCATCCGGTGAGTTCGGTGCTGTGCTGAACTGCGTCGGGGGGATTCGCGGTGAGCCACGCCCTGACTATGACGGTGCAAAAAATATTGTTGATGCTGCAGTTGCTGCAGGAGTCCGGCGTCTGGTGATGCTGACTGCTGTCGGTGCCGGTGATAGTCGCGAGATGCTGTCGCAGAAGGCCTGGGAAGTGCTCGGGCCGGTGATTGAGCTGAAAACGAAGGGTGAGGAATACCTGGCTGCCAGCGGGCTGGACTACACGATTCTTCGACCTGGTGGCATGAACTCCGACCCGGCTACCGGAGCAGCGATCATGACAGAAGATCATACTGCGATGGGAACGATTACCCGTGCCGACCTGGCTCAGTTAGTGGTCGCCTGTCTGGACGATGAGTCAACTATTGGCAAAATATTCCACGCCATTGATCCTTCGATCAAGACGCTTCCTCCTCTGCAACGCGGTCAGGACCTGCCCAGCGAATCTCGTTAGCCGTAGCAATGCCGACTCTTACCTCTTTGAGGCTGATTGGCATGACTGCGTTGTTTTCCGATAGAGGAATCCGGCCGCCCATCACCTCGGCATATTGCTGCGGGTACAGGGGCATTTGATCAGGTATGGCGTAACCATGCGGAAATACCGGCAGGTGACCTTTGCCGGAATATTTGTCGCTGGCTCCGAGTGTATGCAGCATTTCATGAGCAATAACAAAATTATTTGTTCCGGCTGCTGTCCTGGCTGCAAAAGCATTGACGACTCCCAGCATACCCTTCTGTAATCCCAGTGAATGAGCGAGCGCCGGGTTGAGTTCAGGGTCGTAGTAGACAACGAACATTTTTATATCGGGAGCAGGACCTGGCTGGTCGCTTGTGACCGAACGTGCCCACCAACGAAGTTTCAGGCTCCATAGTCCTATTTTGAGCGGGTTGCCGGATTTCGGTGGCGGTGCGGGGATCTCGCCAATCAGCTGTCCCAGCCCGATTCGTACCGGGCGTTCCTGATCAATACCATAGCGTCGGGCTTCACTGATCATGAAATTTTCGACGGGTTTGAAAGTCCTGGCCTCAAGCTGCTCAATGTATTCAGCAGCTTTGCTGCTGCCATCGCCATTGATCGGGTAAATGGCCACCCACAGTGGCTCTTCCCAGGATGTGGATCGGGCGCGCGTCATGTAGGTGCCGATCACGACCATTGCCAGAATGATCATCAGTATCAACTGACGGAGTGCGGTGAAAAAACTGCCCTGGATGATTATGCTGCCTTTAGTTGCGTCACTAATTCCGCAACATAATACTATCCGGATATTGTTGCTGTGATTTGTGTATCACTACGCTTTGCAGGCAATCCGGGGAACTGTGACAGTGAGCTGGTGGCAGAATTGTGGGCAAGGCTGGTAGTATCGCCATCCGACAGGTTGATTTGAGCATGGGGCGGGTAGAAAAATGGGCGAAATGATTCGCATTACAGCGGCAGATGGCCACTCCATGGATGCTTATGTGGCGAGACCAGAGGCTGAGCCAAGGGGCGGCGTGGTTCTGGTGCAGGAGATTTTTGGAGTAACACCACAAATGCAGCGGTGTGCAGACCGTTTCGCTGCAGCGGGGTATATGACCATTGTGCCGGCCGTATTTGATCGCATTGAACCTGATTTGTTGTATGGATACCAGGATATCGAACCAGCGAGAGAAGCGGCGATGTCACTTGACGATGCTGCTGTGATGGCGGATATGGAAGCGGCGAGGAAAGCTGTTGGAGAGGCAGGAAATGTCGCTATCGTCGGGTATTGCTGGGGAGGTACGGTTTCCTATATGGCGGCTGGTAATTCCGGTTTCGGCTGCGCTGTTTCTTACTATGGTTCCAAAGTAAACCTGGTGATGGATCGGTTCAGGCCCGTAGTGCCATTGATGTTTCATTTTGGTGCCGATGATTCCCTGATTCCGCCGGCAACAGTCGAGCAGATCCGCCACGCGCTGCCGGCCGCTGTTTTTCATGTCTATGAGAATACCGGTCATGGTTTTTGTTGCGATGACCGCGACGGGTATGATGCTGAATCAGCACTGTTGTCCGAGCAGCGGAGCCTGGAGTTTATTGCCCGGAACCATGGGTGAAGATCAGCCTGGCTGAAGATCAGATAGCGACCGTTACCGCGTCATAGTCAGCAAGCCCGAGCGACTCTTCATTTCGGTGTATATCTGACCCGAATGTATCCGGGTTACATTCAGTAATCAGTTTCAGGTTTGACCGCGATTCCAGGATAACAAATGCGCCACGTTCCCTGCGTGCATCTTCGTAGCGTTGCAGCGTTGTGGCAAGACTCTCCGATAGCTCAAACGAACGGGCGAGAACCAGCGCGTCCTCCATCGCCATGACGGCTCCTTGTCCCAGGAACGGGCTGGTTGGATGGGCGGCATCACCGAGCAATGTGACGCGACCGTGTCCCCACACAGGGAGTGGATCCCGATCGAAAATACCCCATTTATGACAATGGTCGGGTGGCGTGGCTTCCAGAATCCGGCGAGCATTCGGCTCAAAATCCCTGAATGTCTCAACCACTTCCGATACTTCAGCGGCCACTGACCATCCTTCTTCCTGCCATCCATCACACGCTGCAACGGCAACATAGTTGAGCAATGCACCATTCCTGACCCGATAGCGGGTCAGGAAATGACCCGGCCCCAGCCAGATTGCGGAATCAGGTCCTGTGAGTTCCTGCGGCAGGTTTGCCATCGGAACCATGCCGCGCCATGCAATGTATCCGGTAAATCGGGGTTCTTCTTTGCCGAAAAGCTCGCTGCGGACTACCGAACGAATACCGTCACAGCCTATCAATACATCAGCAATTACGCTGACCCCGTTTTCGAAATCAGCAGTGATTGCCTCGCCGGAGTCAGAGAAGTCGGTCAGCGTATACGCGGTGTGGATGCATTGCGGATCATTGGCAGCAACTGCATCGACTAATGCAGCATGCAGGTCGGCCCTGTGAACCTGGCAGTAGGGCGCACCATACTTTTCCACCTGGGTGTCCCCGCGTGGAATGTCCACCAGGACCCTGCCGGTTTTGTAGTGCATGACCGCGCCATGGCGAGGAGTCATTGCGATGGTTTTCATTGCTTTGCCGAGACCCAGGTGATTCAGCACATGCATACCGTTGGGCGCAATTGTCAGGCCGGCTCCGGCTTCGCCAAGCTCCGCCGCTTGTTCATACACTGATACTTTAAAACCGGCTCGTTGCAGAGCGAGGGCGGCAGTTAGCCCGCCAATACCGGCACCGATGATCATGATGGCGGTATTTTTTTTCACACGTTCATTGTCAGGGAGCCAGCCTTTCGATATTCCAGTCGTCATCGTTCGCGCAGGAGTAACGAAAGCGATCGTGTAGCCTGTTTTCCCTGCCTTGCCAGAATTCGATCGATGTCGGGCAGATACGATAGCCGCCCCAGAACGATGGTAAAGGAACCTCGCCCCGGGCGAACTTCTGTTTCATTTCACTGAATTTCTGTTCCAGAACCGCACGTGAGGAAATGACATGGCTTTGCCGGGAGACCCACGCACCTAATTGACTGTCTCTGGGCCTGCGCATGAAATACCTGACATTCTCAGCCGCAGATATTCGGCTTGCATTGCCGTTGATGATGACCTGACGATGCAATTCAGACCAGTAGAACAACAGCGATGCACGGGGATTGCCATCAAGGTCTTTTGCCTTGTTGCTTTCAAGATTGGTGTAGAAAACAAACCCCTCCTGGTCATAGTACTTCAACAGAACAGTACGCACGGTGGGCTGCCCGTTTGCCGCCACTGTAGCGATGCTCATCGCATTGGCATCCATTGATTCTGCATGGCTGGCTTCTTCGAACCACCGGTTGAACTGGAGTAGCGGATCGGAATTGAGGTCGCTGCGCCGTAATGGCTGCATACGATATTCACGGCGGAGGTCGGCAAGGTCTACGGTGACTTTTTCCATGAGGGGCTGTGTATGATGAACGGCGTTGTCAGGCAGGTATATATTAAATGAGCAAAGCTGTCACTGTTACTTCGAGTGTTGCGCCGTTGGGTGGCGCATCGTCCGGCTTAAGATTGGTGATGGCGTTCATATTACTGACAATCCTGGTTGCCACAGGATGCAGGGACAGCTCAGCGCCTGGTGAGACCACCAACGGTGCAAGACAGGAGACCGTTCCTGACCCGGCGGATTTTGTCGGGAGTACAAGTTGTGGCCAATGTCACTCGGAGCAGGTGAAGCTTTGGCAGGGCTCTCATCACGATCTGGCAATGCAGGATATGACCGGTGAATCAGTGCTGGGAGACTTCAACAATGCAGTGTTTGACCATCAGGGTTCCCGTACCGGGTTCTCCCGACGTGATGATCAATGGTGGGTTCGCACTGCAGGTGCAGATGGGGAAATTGCAGAGTTTCCAGTGCGATATACCTTCGGTGTTTATCCGTTGCAGCAATACCTCGTTGAGTTACCCAACAAAAAACTGCAGGCGCTGAGTATTGCATGGGATAGCCGACCGGAAAACGAGGATGGTCAGCGATGGTTTCATGTTTACGGAGACGAGCCTATCGACTACACGGATGTATTGCACTGGACGCAGCCCAGCCAGAACTGGGACACCATGTGTGCGGACTGTCATAGCACCGGCCTGATCAAGCGTTATGACCTTGAGCAGGATCGATTTGATAGCAGCTGGGAAGAGATAGACGTTGCCTGTGAAGCCTGCCATGGTCCCGGAAGAGCACATCTCGATTGGGCAAATAGCACCGCAGGCAGGGAGGGATCAGGCTCCGGCTCCGGTAATACGAGCAAAGGTCTTGTCGTTGTGTTGGACAATCGACAGGGAGCAAGCTGGAACTTTACAGACGGGATCGATACTGCGATTCGAAGTGAGCCTGCTCGCGCCAGCAGAGAAGTGACAAGCTGTGCGGGGTGTCATTCGCGTCGATCAAGGATATCGACAGAAAATGATTTTGGCATCGAGAATCTCGACACCTATGCGCCTGCCCTGATTAGTGAACCTCTCTACTACGCTGACGGCCAGATTCGGGATGAAGTTTATGTCTACGGCTCCTTTGTGCAAAGCCGGATGTATCAACAGGGTGTTACCTGTAGCGATTGTCATGAGCCGCATAGTCTGGAATTACGGGCGCCAGGTTCTGAGGTATGCGCGGGGTGCCACAGAAGTGAACGATATGCTACCGAGGAGCATACACTGCACAGCGCGGATTCAACTGGAGCAAGTTGTATCGAATGCCACATGCCAGCAACTACCTATATGCAGGTAGACCCGCGCCATGATCATAGCCTTCGCGTACCCCGGCTGGAGCTTTCCGCTGCGCTGGATTTGCCGGATCCCTGCACTCAGTGCCATACCGACAGGGATGTGGTCTGGGCACTGGAAATCATGCGCAAGGTCGGTCGCGCAACCCCGCAGAATGAGTCCCGATGGAGTGAGTGGCTGGCAGTTTCAACCTCGGCCTCCCCGGATGCCGGACGAGCGCTGCTGGCACTCATCTCTGATGAGACAGCACCCGCTATTTTGCGAGCGAGCGCAATCATGCGCCTCCCGGTTCTGGGGGAACAGGCGCTGGAAGCAATTGGCTCAAGGTACATTGCTGATAGTGAGCCGATGATTCGATGGGCTGTGGCGCGGGTGCTGCAAGGCGCGACTGAAAATCTGCGAGCGACTATGGGGCCGCTGCTACTGGAGGATCCGGTAAGAGCAGTCAGGCAAGCTGCGGCAGTTGCCCTGGCACCCGTTGGAACAGAGCTGATTTCTTTTGATGTACAGCAAAAGAGGTCAGAGGTTCTCGACGAATATATCGAGACCCAGCTCGTCAACTCCGAACGATCAGAATCGCATACCAATACAGGAAATATCTACCGTCAGCAGGGTCGCACTGAAGCCGCCGAGCAGTCTTACCGGACTGCACTGCGGCTCAATCCGTTCTTCGTTCCAGCTTATGTAAACCTTGCTGATTTGTATCGTGCCGGCGATCAGGATGAGAAAGGAGAAATACTGCTGCAACAGGCATTGAACCGTTTGCCGGAACAGGCATCTTTGCACCATGCACTGGGTTTATTGTACATACGGCAGCAACGCATGGTCGAGGCACGAACCGAGCTTGGCATAGCGGCGAATGCTGACAATGCCGAGCTGCGTTTTGTGATTGTCTATGCGCTTGTTATGGATGCGCAGGGAGAAACAAAAGACGCGGCAAGGTATCTTGATCAGGCTCGAAGTCGTTTTGGGAATGACCGCACGTTGATAGCAACTTTGGTGAATCTCTATCAAAGAGCAGGTGATATGGCAGCTATTCGTCGTTTGCAGGAGCAGGTTGACCCAGCGTCATCAAACTAGTTATCAGTTTGCCCTGCAGGGTCATGGTAACCCGCACGGTGCGGATACCGGGCGAAAACCCTGGCAACAGAGTTATTGACGGCCTCTTCGAGATTTTCCTGATCCGCTTCCGACACAATGCCGGTAATCGAGCCCTCCCAAACGAGTTGATTGCCTGCTGAATCAACCAGATCGATTGTCAGAGTGCCTTCAGTCTGCTGTCGTATGCGGCCGCCGTATCCGCTGTACCCGCCGTAAGTATCCCAGGTGCCATAGTATCCGGTACGGTATCCATAGTAGCCCCCGAAGCCGCTGCCTGCTGTCTGGGTGATTTTTTCTTTGGTTTTTACGTAGAAGTTGACGGTCAGATCCGGGCTGTCAGACAGGATGTAGCCTCTTTTCTCCAGTTCACGACCCGCGGCACTTTTGAGGAACTTGCTGAGTAATGATTTGTATTCCGATTTGTCGGTACTGAGGCCGGGAAGGAAACCATAGGTGTTGTATGTCGAAAAACGTGCGTCAGGATCCTGGCTGGTGTAGATCTTCGGCACTGCAGCACAGGCTGTTATGACCAGCGCCATCGCAAGCATTATCAGCGATTTTCCGAAAGCGCTTTGTCGTTGATTGAATCTCATATCGACCCTCACCCTTTTCTGTTTATGCAGGAATTCTATCAGGTGAAACGATGTCAGGTTCCCTGTGTGATGATTTTTATCCACTGGCCGTTATCCGGCTCTCCGACAGGGTACTCATTATTGATGATTCTCAGTTCTTCTTCACCGAATTTCCCCAATTTCAGGTGTTTCGCGAGTTTCGCAAAGGTAGTAGAGGAAGTCGCCTTTACGTAATGAATGACTCTTGGTTTTCTGGCAGACAGGGCTGCTCTGGAAACGGGTCTGAAACTTCTGGCAGTAGCAAGAATTTCGCTATCGGCTTTTTTTGTGACCGCGCCGTTCAGGAACTCTCCTTGAAAAATGTAGGCATTGCGCCCGTAGTAAATGACCGCCAGGCGCATATCCGGTTTTTCCTGGCCCGGCACCAGCCCCGTATGGCCTTTTAGCCGGTTCTGGTTCATAGGCTCGGATTTTTTTAACAAGGGGATAGCCAGCTGGTTTTTTATGTATACATCCGGCGATTCCAGTGTTCTCGCCATTACCAGGATCGTTATCTTCGCACCGCCATCATCCGGTTGTCCGACAACTCCGGACGAGTTTTCTTCAAAACTCCAGCCTTCGGGTATATTGAAGCGGAAGGCTCGTTTTTCGTCCTGGTACACATTATCCGGCACCGTCGGTGAGCCGTAATTCCTGCCCCATACCATCCCTTCTGTAGCAATGCGAAATGGCATCACATTACTCTCGACACTTGGTGCGTCGGGTAATTGCCCGATTTTTCCGATGATTTCTCTTAATCTTTTGTCATTGCGCGGGTGGGTTGCAAAGAGCCCATGGTAGTTGGGTGTTTTCCGGCCACGCTCTTGGTCCTTTTTCTTCTGCAGTCGCTCGTTGTCTTTCAGCAGGGAGATGACATCTATCATGGCTTGCGGTTCATAGCCGGCAGCCAAAAGGTATTCAGCACCTGTCTCATCAGCCTCCAGTTCCATTTCTCTGCCGAATCCGCTGACCGCGGAGGCTCCCCATATCGCCGTGGCCTCGGCGACATCGCCACTTCGTGTCAGGACTCCCAGAACGCCGGCGAGCAACTGCGAGCCGGTCGCAGCTTTGTTTCGCCGTGAATGGTGTTTTTCGGTCACGTGTGCGACTTCATGCGCCAGTACTGATGCCAGTTCTGCCTCTGAATTCAGATATGCGATCAGGCCGCGGTGTACGAAAATGTACCCTCCAGGCAGGGCGAATGCATTGATCGTTTCATCATCTATCACTGTAAAGGTAAATTTCAAACCACGGGTATCAGCAACGGAAACAACCTGATTTCCAACCTGTTCGACATAACTGACCAGCCTGGCGTCATCATAGATGGCTGTCTGTCCAAGGATTTGTTCGTATAATTCCCGTCCGGTTTTCTCCTCAGAGGTTTCTGCGCTGACCACATCGCCACACACGATGAGTGCTGCTGACAGATAAAGACCGGTGATATGGCGCATTGTTATTCAGCTGTCACAGTCTTGCTGAAAAATGAACTGAGCTGTTTGCCAAGGCCATCACACGCCTGAGCCTGGACTCGCGCTAAAAAGGGCACGGGTACCAGTATAGAGATGACGTACGAGGAGCCCCGTGCATCGACGCGAACACGTCCTTCCTCGTTGATGTCTTCCAGATCCCAGATAATTGCTTCGAATTCGGATACCTTATCCCATGCCGCAAAACCGAAACATCCGCCACCGCCCGGGCCGATCGCACAGCTCATGGCGCCTTTGCGATCAGTCACTTCAGTCTTGCCGTCTACCCAGATCATGTAACGAATATCCAGCGACCGGATCCTGGCTGAAATCATCGGCTCCTGAAGTATCTGTTTCATTCGAGCCAGCTTCAAAGGCGCAGTACGTGGCTCAAACCAGGGGTAGAGCTGGTCTATGAACCCCTCTTCGGAATAGACGCTCACGATGTTGCCATTCGAAAGTTTGTTGCCGATACAGGAAATAAACCCGGCTTCCGTTTCATATTCACCGGCATGGCGGCGACCGAGCACTACAACCTTCTCGGTTTCTCCCAGGAGAATGTTACGGTCGCTACTGCGGTACTCATCAATGTTGGTGGCTGTAGTGCATCCTGCCGATACGACTGAAACCGAAATCAAAGTCAGAACAAGCTTCCTCATCGCACGGCAGGCCCGGGAGAGGCTGGAAGGGCGAGGCGTTGCTCCAGCCAGAGATTGATATCCCGCACCAGCGCGAATTGCGTCACGAGCTGTGCGCCGGTATCTCTTAGGGCCATAATCACAGCTTGTTCAAGCAGCCCTTCATCTGATGAGAATGTTCTGTCAACGGCGCGACCATAACTTGTCATTATCCAGTCAGCTACCGGGACGCCATTGCCGTCAAATACCTGAACGTTGTACTTTATCCACAATTCAAATACCTTTATTTGTGTGTCGCTCGGTAGCGATAGCTGCACCTCTTCTATGTGCGGTGAAATGATCAGGTCAACCTCTGGTAATTCTTGCGGGAAAGTATCGAGGATATGTGTTTTCTGAAACAAATCTCCAAATACTGTGCTGAACATTTCTGCCTCTGCTTCTCCCAGGGAAATAGTAACCTTGCGGGTGTTGCTGTAGGTAAAATCTCTGAAATTCTTGTCAAAATAAAGGCCTGCGACCAGGGGAATTTCAGGAGTCAGAGCCGCCGGGAAGTCAGTTTGCACGTGTACATTGGTACTGCAGCCAATCAGGAACATGCAGGAAACCCCAAGTGCTGAAAATGCCTTGTTGCTGATTTTTGTCATCCCCCTAGTTGAGGCCACTCAGGCCAACAAAGGTTCCTCCGTTCCGATAACTCAGTTCCCGCATCAGATTCGCAAACCGGGCTGCTGTGGCGGTACGGCCACCTTGCACCAGGAAATGTACAGGGAAACCGACTGTATGAATTCTGACCCGCCGCTCGCCATTGAGAGCCTGTTTATTCATCAACTCGACCGTATCCAGCACCCGGGCGATAGAACGGCCGGTAAAATCGTCGCCAAAAACGAAAAGACTGATGTTTTTGTCGGCTGAGTAGAAAGAGAGAATAGCCTTCTTTATGCCCTCAACCGGACTCGAGTTGCTAAAAGGCGACCAGGTTTGAAGCCTGTCTATTATAGCCTTGCGCCGGCCTGGTGTGTCGGGAATCCATTTTCCCCGGTAACTGGAGAACATGAGGTTACCCATATCATTCATTATCTGAATGCCCTTGACCTCAGGATAGATGTTCAGAATATTGATCATTTCCCTGCGTACTCTTTGCCAGGCGAAACCAAACATACTGCCTGATGTATCCACTATGAAAATGATGTACTCACTGTCTACCGGGATACCACCGATCAGCTGGTTTTCGACCCGACTGTCCTCGGAAACCAGTCTTTCCATTTCCTCTGTCAGCACTTGCAATGCCAGGGCCAGCTCCTGTTTCTCGGTTGTGTCAATCTCATTCACCGCAGCTATCTGTCGCTTGATACTGGCAAGCTGTTCTTGCAGCCTGGCGATATTGTCTCGCAGTTTCGAAAGCTGTTGTTCCCTTGAGGTCAGATTGCGGGTGAGTACAGTGGTATCACTTCTAAGACTGAACAACTGTTGCTGAAGTGTTACCACACTGCCTCCGGGATCCTCACCTTTCTCAAATGCCGAGGGGTCGACTGCCCTGGCTATCAGTAACAAAAGAACAATTGCACCGAAGCCACAGCTAATGACATCAAGGAAAGAAATATTAGTATCGGCCATGGAACGCTTTCGCAGTTTCATGGCCAGTCCCTCGACGGGCTAAGAAAAGATCCGTGCGATCGCACGGCCAATTGCCAGAAACCTGCCGCAGCCAGGGGGTCACCCTGCATCGGGAAAAGAATCACATTGACCGGTAGACCCGATGGTAACGAATTAACCGCCTCATTGAACAGATCCAGCCGCTCCTTTCCGGTAACAGTCGATTTTCCGGCCTTTCTTTTTCCCTGGGTCGGAAAGCCGTCGGTAATCAGGAACAGGTTGTCCGGCGGCTCTTCGAATTCATCCAATGTCAGGAAAGCCTGTAGCAAATTGGTACCGTTTTTCGGGACTACCTGATTGATCGAAACAAACAGGTTCTCGACCAGATCACGATCAGTGGTATCCAGCCACTGACCTGCCGTTCCTTCCAGCATGGGTGTGGCGGTTGTTGAAAAGCCGTAAATCTGGAATAGACTCTGACTGGGGAGCTGGGCTACCAGCCATTCCGCAGTGCGTTTCGCCCGGCGCCATTTTTCTGCACGTCGCTGTGATGCATCGTCCATGTTACGGCGTCGAAGGATGTTTACAATCGAGTCGGAAAGCATGCTTGCCGACACGTCAAGCAAGATCATTACACGCCGCCCCCCCAGCTTGAGGCCGGTCAGGTATTGTCGCTGGCCATCCCCGATAAAGGGTCGTAAATCTCTGCCCTGGCCACTTTGCTCCAGCAGTGAGGTCTGTTCGGCCAGCTCCTTGACCGATTGGCGCAGCAGAATAATTTCCGCTTCAGGATCACCCTGGAGGCTCAACTCCTGCTGCTTTTCATCAATCGTCTGAATTACCCTGCTGGACAGGCCCTGTGCCTGGGTAATATCCTGCTCGGATTTCCTGAGGCTGTTTTGCAGCTCAACCATATACTCTTCAGTCCGGCGAATGTCCTCCTGCAGCAGTTCTATTTCCGCTACCAGATCCGGGTCTGAAGCCTCAATGGTTTGTGGATCGTGCTTGAGGATCAGAAAAAGCAGGGTCACAGCACCAAATCCGCAGGCCATTATATCCAGGAAGGACAAACTGAAGGTCGTCATCTGCCGCCTTCGCCTGGCCATTCAGCACACCTCGATCAATTGCATCTTGAAGGGGCCGACGCTGATCTCATCTCCCGGTTGAAGATCGTCGAGCCGGGCGCTGGTATCAATGTTTTCCGAGCCGGCTTCAAGTGCAACTCTGTTATCGAGTTTTATCACAGCGAGTTGTTTATCTGCCGATGCAGGCTTTGCTCCACATATCAGCCCATCAGACCCAATCGTAATGACGAGACGGTCATCGATCACACAGGCGCGGCCTTCGATCAGTACATGCGTCACGATTCCGGCGCCGGAGCGAGCCTCGGGCTGTCCGGGTGATGCGATAGTCCGGTTGTTAGCCGGAAGTTGAGTGACAAAATTGATATCACCATTTGCTTCGACATCTGTATCGCTGATGATGTCCAGGTTGCTCAGGCAATTGGAAACCAGAGTGTCTTCTTCAACTGTGATTACCTCGGCAATACCAGCACCGATCATCGGGAATTCGGGGCCATATACCTGCCGTACACGGTGGCTGCATATTATCCGGGCACCTGCTCCTGCCATTTTGTGAATACCCGTTAACAGGACCTGTCGCTGATTTTGTATGGTGTGCAGAAGGTCATCCGGGTTCAGGGTGAGTCGCAGCGTTCCCTGGGCTGTGTCCAGCTCGATTGGAATTTCAGTGTGCCTGTACAGCGTCTCTATCCATGCAGGCAGCCGGTCGTGGAGTTGCTGTTCACAGTCGGCGGTATGCTGAGGATCGTAACGATACTGGTCAATATACTGTTTGGCGATGTGCCGGACCCACGCATCCACGCAGGATTGCAAGCCTGCTTCTTTCAGGATTACGACGGATCCCCGTTCTACATGTTTATTGACTGATACTTCCGTCAGCACGATTTGATGAAGCTGTACGTCTATATGAATATAAGACCCCGGCCCGATTTCAGCGGAGGAAGCGATGGCCGAGTCGACCATTCCTGATACATCAAACGGCAGGGCATTTCCGAGCCCCAGTAGAATACCAAGCTGCTCATCACTGAAACTGCCGGGTACGACAAACACGACGCTGGCTGGCTGGCCTGCTTCCCTGTGCACCTGCAACAGGTGGGCGTAGGCAAGATCAGCATGATGGCGGGCAAAGCGGCTTGATACGGGCAGGGGAGATAAATCCAGGTTACGCCAGAATCGACTGAATGCCAGTTGTGGCTCAAGCCAGGTTCTTCTCAAGGCCGGTTCACCCGTCAGGATGCCGTCGCTGGTGAGCAGGGCAAAGCCCGGGGTTGCTACCTGTTGATCCCCGTGAAAGCAGCCTAGTTCAATATCATTGATGTCAATAATCGCAGCTGTCATTTACTTGCCTGGTCGGGCCTGAGGTGGCGAACTAACCGTTCATCGCTGTAGCGGTGAGTGTCCAGCACCAGTCGTTCTTGCTGGAGTTGCAGTTGATGCATCAGGAACATCACTACAATGCTGATCACCAGGGCGATGAAAGTTGAATTGAACGCTACGCCGAGACTGGCGGTCACGCTGGCAATATCACCCTGCAACGCCTTATGAGCCTGGCTGAGTGCTTCGCCGATACCGCGTACTGTGCCTATAAACCCGATAGAAGGGATAGCCCATGCAATATATCTCACCATGGACAGCTCTGAGTCGAGCCGATCAGACTCCGTTTCAAGAACCTCACTGATGGCACTGGATACGTCCTGAATACTCTGAGTCACAGAAAATCTGAGCAACGCTGCGTTTAACACACGGGGAAGAAGGTAAGAGAGTTGTTCGTCCTGAAGCGCCTGAATCGGGCGTGACATTTTTCGTGCATCTTCCGGCAGGATTCGTGTGCCCTCAGCGACGCTTAACAGACCGCTATCGAACAACTTGCGTTCATTCACTATACGGCGTGCCTTGAAGCCCATAATCGCCATCGACCATAGCATCAATACAAAGCATGCTTCCTGTTCATAGTCCTTAACAACAATATAGAATGATCGTTCAGTGATATAGGGTTCTCCGGCAGCTTCCATCGCCAGCCGTTGTTCAAGGATTGCATTTGCATTCGGTCTTATCAGTGTGACGTAAATAGCATGCACAACGATCAGGGAAATCAGTAAAGCAAATACCTGATAAATAAACTCTGAAGTACTGGCACGCTGTTTCATATTGAATTAATTCCCTAGATGTCTATCGGAAATGGCACTGAAAGATCCTCGATAATCTCTTCTGTCGGGTTGAATTCTGCATCTTCCGCTGCTGTGTTGCTATCGGTTTCAGCTTGTCTGGCTGCTTCAGGCTCCTTGACCGCCGGTTCATCGGCCGTCGCTGAAAACAGGAGCGCTGCAGCAAAAAAAACGATTGCGCTTTGTTTCAACCGTTTATTCAGCATAGCGAGCAATTCGAAACCCGACATCATCTCTTCCCTGATCGGCATAGTCACGATAGGACAAACGCATTTCAACAATACTGCCGTGCCGCCAACTCGCTCCGCGCACCACTCTGTATTTGCCCTTGTCCGGGCCGGGCGGATCGACAATCACTTCGGCTGACAGGCTTGTCGCAATACCATAATAGTCGCTTACCCATTCTGATACATTACCCCCGAGATCAAACAGCCCCTTTCCATTGGGTGGAAAACTGCCCACAGGTGCTGAAACGGAGAATCCGTCATTATAGGTCTTGATGATGCGACCGACGATTGAGGCCGCCTTGCTGTCTGCATAATTGCCCGATGCGCCAGTCGGCGGAAATTGGCTGCCCCAGGTATATTTCGCCATCTGTCCGTCTGCATACCGGGCAGCCCAAGACCATTCTGCCTCTGTTGGCATCCGGTAGCCTGTGGCATCCGGGTTAAATTGTGTCACATTGTTGTCCAGTATCCGGTAGGCGGGAGGCAGGCCTTCTTTTACGCTGAGCCAATTGCAGTATAAAGCCGCCTGTTGCCAGCTCACCGAAACGACCGGTTGCGACGGTGTATCCAGGGTTCGGCCGGCGGCATGGCTGGAGCTATGCTGTCGCGAGAATTCCTTGAACTGTGCGTTGGTGACCTCGGTTAATGCCAGGTAAAAGGCTCTCTCCAACCGCACATTCCTGATTACTTCATTGGATCGACGACCGGCTTCCCGACGGGAAGCACCCATGGTGAAAGTCTGCTCTGGTCTGAATAACTTCAGTTTCTGCCCGCCGGCACTGGATATCAGTCCGGGCAGATTTGCCCGTTGTGTTTGCTGGTGCGTCATCAGGCTGACCCGAAGTACCTGCTCGAAATCGGGCTGTGGCGTAATTGTTTGTACTTTACTGGTATGGCCTTCTTTTCGTACCTCCATTCGATGCGCTTTGGCAGGCAAGCTGACAGTGACATCCGATGTGCCGCGCAGCTCCCCGTCTATCCATACTTCTGCATCCTTGGGCGATGTTAAAATTCGCATACTCCCGGTGCGTGCGGATAAATTGACTACCAATTTACGTTCTTCTCCGGAACGCAATTGTACGATGCGCTTTTCAGTGTGATAACCGTCAAGAAATAAAGAAATCTGATGATCCTGATCGGGAATCAACTGCAAGTCTGCCGGGCCTGTTCCACGAAAGTTTCCATCGACAGTAATTCCAGCGCCTTTGGGAACACTGGTGATCGCCAGCAATCCGTCAAGGGGCTGAAGTATCACCAGTTCATGGGTCAATGTAGCATCAGGTGCTACAGACAAGCGTTTTCTCCAGGGCTTGTACCCGGCCAGGCTGATCGACACCTGCTCTCCTCCGGATAGCAATTGCGTGCTGACAGGAGTCGTGCCACGGTCTTCATCGCCAACCGTGACGATGGCACCCGAAGGCTGAGAGGCCAGATTTACCTGGCCCCATGCAGGTTTGAGGGTCAGATTGATTGCCTGAGTTGTGTCGAGTCCTTCGATATCTACTTCGGTAGTTTCGGGGAAATAGCCGGTTGCTGTTATTCGTACGGTATGGTGTCCTGGAGACAGGTCAGAAACGGTCAATGGTGTTTGGCCGCTGGCATGCCCGTTAACAAAAACATCGGCTTCCGAAGGTACCGAGGTAATGGACAGATGCCCTGGTTTTTTCTGCAGCGAGATTTCATGCTGGTGATTCCCGGCATCAGTAACCTTGATATCGGCCTGATAGTCAACATAGCCTCTGGCACTTGCCATGATGCGATAGTCACCGGGCCGCAAGAGATAATTTCCTGACAGCTGCAGTACGATGCCACCGGTAACGGATACTGATGCGCCGGCGGGGGTTACCTCCAGGATCAGTACTTTGGCGGTTAGCAGGAACCACAGAATGACTACCGATATAAAACCGGCAAAGATAATCAATATTGTGATCGGCCTTGACAATAGTGATCCGGAAAAAGATCTCCTGGCCGATGCTGATGTATCCAGGGGCTGATAGTCTTCAGCCGAAATCAGCTTCTTTTTACTGCTGTGAGTTGATCGCTCAATCATGAAACCGGGTCAGTACAGATAATACTTATCGGCTCTGCCGGGGACTCTCCGGTCACCTGAAATTCCAGCCTTACATCCCGGTACCCGGGGCGAATACCGGTTGCCACATAGTTGCCGGGTTTCAGTGTCAGGTTCTTGGTGCTAAAGCGGCCAAGTTCACCCACTTTCAATAGTGCTACCTCTGTGTAGTTGTCGGAAACCAGTTGTATGGGAACCGGGGTAACTGCTGCAGTTAAGGTTGCCTGCAAATCTTCAATCTGCTTTTGCAATTTTGGACCAGGGTCCCGGATACCACGCGCATCTGCAAGAATGATGCTTCCTGCCTGATAAACCCTGTCGGTAGCAAGGCGCAGAGGGTTTGAAAGAATGTTCTCTATCTCATCGTTGAGTCTGGCTCGGGCTGTGGCTCTCAGTTTTCCGACCCGAGCATCGATGAGTGATGAATCAGCATCAAGCAGTTGCTGATAAACTGCGGTGGCATCGCTCCATTCTTCCCCGGCTTCCGCTTTCCTGGCCGATATCATCAGTGTACTGAGATGCTCCCGGGCAAGTTGATTTCGCGTCTGAGCCAGTGCCTTGCGAACCGGAGCATCCTCCGGACGGAGCCTCGCTGCCTGTGCGAAAGCGGCTTCCGCCTGAGAGAGATCGCCTGCTTCAAGAGAGTTATACCCGGCACTCATAGCTTGATTAAAATTGCGATCAAGAATCAGATTGTCTGCAGTTGACTTGCCGGCATGCGCCCGGGAGGATTGATTGTCAAGCTCAAGAGCCTGCAAAAAGAACTGACTGGCTTCATCAGGTTTCCCCTGGTCAAGTGAATCCTTGCCTCTGGATACCAGCTCCAGCACCTGGTTCAGTGTACTGCTCCGCTGCAGTCCCCGAATAGCGCCGGTGTGTCCGGGATCCATAACGAGTACCTGTTCGAAGTATTTGCCGGATCCTTCTGCATCGCCCTGATCAAACAGTTCCATGCCATTGTTGAATGCAGTCTCGATCAGGGCAGGCATTTCCGCTTCCAGCGCCTCCAGAACAGTCAGTGCGGACTGATAGGCGCCGATTGACTCGGCAAAGTATCGCTGACGGTAATAGCTGTCACCTTCAGCGGCTGTAGCCATTGCCAGATCAAAGCGTTCTTTCCCCCATTCAGTAACCTGGCGCTGTTCCAGCATTTTCTGCCTTGCAAGTATTTGGCTGAGAATATCCTGTGCCTCACGCCGTGCCTTGGCGAGCTGAGCTTCTTGCCAGGGGGATTCCAGAGGCTTTGCCGGAGCAGCTTGAATCGTTTTCAGGGTTTCCGGCAGGATTTGCGGTGTTTTCACCATTGCCGGCAATACGAAAATAGCAAACATGGCAAGTAGCATGCTGGTTAACAGGCCAAAAAATGTCAGGCGATTCCAGTACCATGGAGCTGTTTGCTGTTTTGCATCAGTGGTATGGCTAAGCGGCACCTCTATAGGAGATATTTTCCGGTTGCCCGGTTTTTCCGGCCCGTTGTTTCGAGAGGTGTTTTTTTCAGGCACGAGCGTCCCGGATCTACAGAGATTGCCGCCAGGGTCGTGAACTATTGTTCACGTTCAGCACGGTAAATTTCTTTCAGTAGCTGCTTCCATTGCTGGTACTGCGCCTCAAC
The DNA here is from genome assembly GCA_024277915.1 of Gammaproteobacteria bacterium. Lineage (GTDB taxonomy): Bacteria > Pseudomonadota > Gammaproteobacteria > Steroidobacterales > JAJRUG01. Next base: position 56,514 of record JAJRUG010000112.1, on the reverse strand, counting down.
ATTTCCGGTCAACGTTATGGTCCGGTCTTCCAGCTCGATAATCCGGGGCTCGAGTTCCATCTCGAGAGACTCGCCTAGTTCCAGCAGTCCCTCGATATGGATCTGCGCCTCGGCTTTTTTGGACAGCCCGCTTTTTACAAGCATGCCGCCGGCGCTGGCCGCAACAATGCCACCTAGCTGAGTCGCCCCGCTATCGGAGCCAGCGGCAATGACACCGCCGATCACAGTAGCAATCCCTGCCAGTACTCGAAGCCGATATTGCCTTTGCAACTCTCGTAACGACAATCTTTCATCGTAGCTCAATGCTCGCCAGGTCTGGTAAGGCACATCCATCTGCCGAGAAAACGCGTTATAGTATTCCTGCAGCGTGTCAACATACAGGTAGTCGCGCTCCCGAATGCTGTTAATGCGAGCCAGTGTCGGGTCGTTGTCGGCAGGTAACCGGAAAATTCTGATATTACCGTTGCTGCCCTCTGTTAAATACGAAGAATAGGCATCGGGTGCAAAATCCCTTGCAAATCGTAATCCGGAGACAGCTCTTAACTCCTCAATTCGTGCGGTAGATAATTTGTTTTTGTACGCGGCCAGATCGTTGGCAATGCGATTGAAAATACCCTGAAAAGGATCTCTGTCCAGTTGCTCGTGCTTCTCATAGGCATACTTGCCGATAACCTCTTTGTATTTTTTTTTGTGCCAGACATTGTCGCTGGTGTCGGTTACCTCGATAGACAGCTCCAGCGTTTCACCATCCGAGTACAAAATTCCGCCTTCGACATAAACATCCATGATGACCTGTTTACCCGGAACAACGCGAACGGCTCCCCATGAACCGCTTCTTTGAAGCGTATCGGCCAACCGGCTGGCCATAAACAAGGCCTCGGCATTTCTTACTTCCGGCAAAGTCGTTTCGTCATTCTCATCGATATTATCCAGCCCCGGATCGAATGTGAGCACTGCCAGATCGAGTAACTGTGGCTCTGGAATACCATCCGCCTGGACATCCAGTGGTGTATGGGCTGTTGTTCTAATCACCGTCTGGCCGCAGCCGACCAGCAGCAGGATCGCAAATAAAGGGAGAATGATTCTCGGAAATATCAATTTTTGCTTCCCTCGCCCTTATACTTTCTGTATTCCTCCCAAAGCTTTTCCTTGAGTACGGGATCGGATTCCTGAATAGCGGCCTCGCGTATCTGGCGTGCCACGATATCGTCGTCGCTGCCGTCAGCCAGATCTGCAGGGATATCGCTGCCTGACTGATGGCCTGCACCACTTCGGCCGGTCGGGGTCGAGCGACTGGCGCCCTCAGAATTACTACCGGGTGCGGCAGCTACCGTCACTTCCTGGCCAGCACCACCCGCAAGATCCCCTTCCTCAAACAATGGCTCACCAGTCCCGCCTTCTCCTGGTAGATCCTCCTCGGAGTTGGCATCTTCAATGCCCCGAATCGTATTTCTTTCCTCCAGAATCATGCCGTCAAAAACTTCCATGGACGACTCAAGTGCGCCATCCAGCACGGCGATCTGTTCTTCGGAACTGATTGTGCCACCGGTATTCCAGGCGCCAGGCTCACTAGAAATCTGGTTGTCCCCATTGGCCGGGCTTTCGGGGAAAGAACCGCGAGGGGACGGATCACTCATGTCTCCTGATCCTTGAGAAGGCTTGCCGCCCGAAGAGGGTGAGTCACCTGAGCCGGAGGGAGGAGTACCTGAACCTGAGGGAGGAGCACCTGAAGCAGATGAGGATGAACTGTCAGAAGATCTGGTGGGCGGACTGTTGCAACCTCCGAGGAGGAATGCCGCTATAAATAAAATGAAGAAGAGGTGCTTGTGCATTAACTGAGCCACTACCTTTTGATTGTAAGGGTCGTTTCCGCAGATACGGCTTCGCCATCGATAAATCTCGGACGAAAGCGAAAACTCCGGATGGAACGCCTTATGCTGGGCATGCCGTAATTTTTGTTCTCTGAGTTTTCTTCCATAAATTCTATATCTCTCGGAAATCCCATTTTGGTTACTCTGAGCCTGACTTTAACAGAAGGATCATCTTCCGAACTCGCGGTGCTCATTCCTGAGAATGCCGGAAGCAACTTGGGAGTGCCGAATAATGTCTCCTTGAGAGTATTTGCATCCGGATCATTCTCAAGTATGGCGAGCGCTTCTTTGTAGAGCGTCTTCGCAGCTCCCCGTTTGTCGAACAATGCATGCCAGTCACCTAATTCAGCGTAAACTTCTGCATTATCAAGGATGGTCATGCTCGGGTCAGCTTCCATAATTTGCATGATTTTGCGGTATGCATTTTTTCCGTTCGAAAAAGCTCGATCTGCCAGTAATTTTTTTCGGCTATTGATTTCGGTATTGGGAGAATGGCCGAAAGATACACCAGATCGGGGGTTCCCGATATCGTCTTTTTGCTGCGCCAGATAGAATTGTGTGATGATCAGGGATTCAAGCAACGCCACAAGTCTCATATCATTATCGCCAAAGTTTCTCGACACCAGATCAATAGAAGAGCGCGCAATAGTATCGGCTCGAAACAGATGACCAAAGCCATCCTCTGGCTGTCTCAAATATGCAGTAATGTGCCATTCCCGAATTTCCTTCAGAACCGGGAGAATTTCGAGACCGTTTCCGCCATAAGTGTTGGTATATATAGCGTAAATCCGATCATAGGCTGCCGTTACATCTGCCCAGTTACTCTGGTCTTTATAGATACCAATGATTCCTCTTAACATTGGTTCCTGGGCGAGGCTGTAAAGCCCGGCATTGACACGACTAATGTGCATTGAGCGTTTGAACAGTTGCAACGCTTCCAGGCGCAAGCCGGCCTGATAGTATGCTTTCCCCATATCGAGTAACGGTTCGGATAAACCCGAGCCATAGGCACCCTGCTCAACTTCCAGCTTTTCAATGATGGCCTGGTAGTTTGTAACCAGCAGTTCATGCTCGCCAGGTGAATCCATGGCAGCAGGTAACAGCTCGTCTGCCGATACGGATTCAAGTCCTGACAGGGCGAGGACAGCAGACAGTACAAAAACGAATGTCGGGAATTGCATGGTCCGAAAATACGCTCCTTGGATCACCGTAATAATAGAGTAAAAAACCTGCTATTTGTTCCAAAATCCGGAAGTAAGGCGGAACAAGGCATGCTCGACCTGAGCAGTCGTTTGTCTGCAAAGTAGCGACTAAAGTCTGCAGCCCGGCCGTTTTCCCGCCGCTCTTGCTGCCTTGTAGCGAGGCAAGGCCGTCGTCAACAGATCAGTTAATTCCTGTATTCGGGAATCAGGAGACGGATGGGTTGACATAAACTCAGGTGGCCTTGATTCGGAAGTTTTGTTCATGTTGGCCCACAGCTTCGGAGTTTGCCGTGGATCGAATCCTGCGTCAGCCATATACATGACACCGACTATGTCCGCATCACTTTCCTGTTTTCTTCCGTAGGGCAGGGTCAACCCCAGTTGGGCGCCCATTTGTAAAAGATCAGCCGTTTCCTGGCCGCCACCCAGCGCTACTGTCGCACCCATGATGCCGATTTGTGTGGTCGCCGCCTGGTTAATGCGCTCCAGAGAGTGGCGCTCTGTGACATGAGCGACTTCGTGCCCGATGATTGCAGCGAGTTGATGCTGGTTTTCGGCGACATCAAGTATTCCGGTGAATACCCCGATATATCCACCAGGCATGGCAAAGGCATTAACCTGTTCGGAATCGAAAACCACGATGTCCCAGTTCATATTTGCGTATGCGGGGCTCAGAGTAGCGATGATCGCCTCGGCGACGCAATCCACATACTGATTGACTGAGGTATTGTTCGATACGGGCGTATCTGAGCGAAGTTGTTCAAATTGCAGCCGGGACTGTTCTTCCAGTTGGGATTCGCTGTAAATAGGAAGACTGCATCCGCTGATGCTGATAAAGCTGGCTAACAACAGTGCTTCGACAGCTCTCCGGAACCGGGTAGTTGAATGAGTGGGAATCGCTCTCATCAGCCAAGTATACATCCCGCCTCTGCGGACGGTTGGCGTGGAATTAGCTGCAGCTAATGTTCCGGTACTTTGATAGAAAAAGCCACCAGACTGGCCAGGCTCAGAAGAACGGCACCGGCGATCATCGGGGCGTTGGGCTGAATCCTGTACAGAGCGGTTCCGACAATCGGCCCGAGAATGACCCCGACGATATTGGCAGCGCTCAGGTAGCCTGCTGCAGCACCTTGTTGACGCGGCTCAACACACAGGCTGGCGCTGCCATTGATACCGGGGCTTGCGCAAGCGAAGGATATTCCCAACACAGCGAAACCGGCCATGAGCATGCTGATTGATGGTGCCCACGCCATGATAATCAACGCAATAACAAAAAATGGTGGGCACATGCGCAGCAGAATTTTCGGTGCGATATGCCAGACCTGCAGGACGAAAGACTGGAGCACGATGATCACGCCTGACATGATGATCAGTGCGAGGCCCGCAGTTCGTACAATGGCAGCCTGGCCGGTAATACCAAATCGATCCTGAATATAGAAAGCGGTGATGAATTGCAGCGAAATGAACACCACAAAAAAGCATATCCAGATAAAAATAAATGGCCTGAGTACCGGATCAGTAATCTTGAGTCCGGAAGACTTTCGTTTGACCGGTTCGCGAGCCGGCTCGGGCAGGAAAAACAGTGCCCAGAGTCCTCCCAGAAAAGCGAGCGAGGCTGCAGCATACATCGGGAACAGAATACCCAGAGAGGCCAGACCGGCTCCAAGCGCTGGTCCGAGGACTGAGCCCAGGCTGTTGGCTGCCCCCATTCTGGCCAGCCCGCGCGAGCGCGTATGCACCGAGGTCACATCAGCAATATAGCCGACGACTGCAGGATAAATGCCCGATACAGTCAGGCCATAAATTGCCCGCGCGCTGATCATTAACACGATTAGCCAGGTGGTGGAATACCAGCCATTAATTGCACCCTGAATACTGAGAGCAACGAGTGTGGTGCCGATTGCGCTACCGAACAAACCAATCACGAATACCGGCTTTCTGCCGATCACATCACTTTTCTTGCCCCAAAAGGGCGCACCGATGAGCAGGCTGAGATTGGCAATCGAGAAGACCAGCCCGAACTCGAATTCAGTAAGCCCTGTGCTGCGTGCCAGCGGCGCGACGATGATGAATACCAGCGATTGTCCGATCGCATACAGAGTCATGCCGGCTATCAGGATAAATTGACCGCCGCGCTGTTCTGACCCCTTCATGATGGCTGAATATTCGCATGATGCCCGGCGTGCTGCACCGGGCATTTCACTCTGCGACCATTTTCCGGCTGTTCACATGGTAGTTGTTTTCAAACAAGGCGGTGAACGCTGCCTTCCGGTCAGGCACTATTCCACCATGAGCGCTAGACGGGAGCCGAAAAATGAATATCGTAATTACCGGTAGTACCCAGGGAATAGGTTTGGGCCTGGCCAGGGAATTTCTCGGCAGAGGTCATGATGTAATGATCTCGAGCCGGCGAGCCGAGGCTGTCGCAGCGACCGTGAGCAGTTTGCAGAAAGATTTTCCGGGTCGCAGCGTCAATGGCCAGGCCTGCGATGTCGCTGAGTATGTTCAGGTGCAGAAGTTATGGGAACAGGCGCTATCATCGCTGGGCTCAGTGGATATATGGGTCAACAATGCGGGCAGAGATGGTGCGAAGATGCCATTTTTTGCGATCCCTCCCGAGGACATGATTCAAACCATCAATACTAATCTGGTCGGTATCATGATGTGTAACAGAGTGGTAATTCCCGGCATGTATCAGCAAAAGCACGGGAAAATATTCAACATGGAGGGGTTTGGCAGTAATGGCATGGTGCGACCGACAGCCAGTGTTTACGGAACAACGAAATGTGCAGTCCGTTATTTTACCAAGGCTGTATCTCAGGAATTGAATGGAACTCCGGTCAAACTGGGCTACCTTAGTCCAGGCATGGTGTTGACGGACATGCTGGTGCCACCGCCGGAAGCACGTGGCAAGAATTGGGCACAGTCCAGAAAGTTTCTGAACATTCTGGCGGACACGGTTGAGACGGTGACGCCCTTTCTTGTCGAGGGGATGCTCAGATCCGAAGGGAATGGCGATGCAATTCGCTGGCTGACCAGGCGTAAAATAGCCTGGCGGTTTCTGGCATCACGTTTTCGTAAACGCGATATTCTGTCGCCGCTGGGGCTTTAGCCTGTCCAGGCTGTTTGCCTTATGAGGTGCCGGACAGTTTTACACCTCGAAAATGCCTCAAATGGAACACGCAGCGCCGGTTTTTGGCATAAGGCTTCAATTTAAGGAATTCTTGTGACGCAGTTCACAATTTATTTTCCCTGCCCGGGATTATGGCTAGCTGGAACAAAAAACAAGTTGCCGAAAATATTTACAGTCGGCCTGATGGTTCTAGCAATAAACAGATAAAAGCAAATAAAAACAATGACTAGCAGAGTTGGCACGCTAGTTGCTTTGTTTATCTGGAGATCGGAAAAACAACAAATCCATGGATTGGAGACCACTATGAAAATCAGATTAATTGCCAGCATGGCAGCTCTGTTGATAGCTGCGCCAGTGTCGCTTTGGGCCGTGCCGGTGGGGTATGACATTGGACCCTATGCGACCAGCGGTTACTCTGCCAGCTGGTTGCATAGCGCAGGTGGATGCACAGGTTCCAGCGATCTGGATATGGACAATAACGGTTCGAACGACACGCTTTATATGTGTCCTGGTTCGGGCGGCACCAAGACAGCATTAACCGGAATGTTATTTGGTGATTGGGATGGAACTATCCTTTCCGGTATCACCGGCATGCTCAACGGCTATGATGTTACCGGTGGCAGTCTGGGCGGTGACTACTACTCAAATAGCATGGATCCGCTGTGGTATCTGGATGTCACCGGCAAAGGGCGGTTCTACTTTGAACAAATCAACAGCATGGTCAATCAGATCACCAGTAATTACCTGCTCCTCTGGGGGCAGAATACGGCCGCCTATACTGGCGGCAACGGGAATTGCTACCAGGGTGATTGCGTACAGCAAAGTTGGGGACTGGATCTTTACGGTACAGCCAAGCCGCTGCCGGAGCCGGGTACTCTGATATTGATGATGTTGGGTCTTTTGTCGCTGGCCGCGGTATCTTGCCGGCGGGTACAGGCAGCCACAGTACGATCATAGACTGATCGGGCGGTTTCGAAAGAGTATTCAGAATACCCGGCAATGCCGGGTATTTTTTTGCCCTGAATTTTTTGTTCTGGCTGGCAGGTGGTGGGTGGTATGGCCATATTTCGCTTTAGCCGGGCAGGCCTCTTATACTTATTGCCATAGCTGGGATTTCAGGCTCACCTGGGAGAGAACAATAGTATGTCAGACGAGAATACCGAAGATCTTGAATACATCGCGGTCGCGCTGCAAACAACCTGCTCGGGTGTCAATTTCTGCACTGACCGCAAGGCTGCCCAGGAAGTGATGAGCAAGAAAATTGCGGCGCTAGGGGGCTACACAAAAACTGCGGTGAACTTCCTGGATTTTTTCTACGGTGCGCCCGTGCGGCTGGTCTTGTTACCTGAGTTTTCAGTGTCAGGGTTTCCGATGAAAGAAAGCCCGGCAGAATGGCGGGACAAGGCCGCGTTTCACTACGATGGTCCGGAATACGAAGCACTGGGCAAAATTGCCCAGGAGAACAATATCTATCTGGCGGGGAATGCCTACGATATCGACCCGAACTTCCCCGATATGTATTTCCAGACCTGCTATATCATCGGGCCATCCGGTGATGTCATTTTGCGCTATCGTCGCCTGACATCAACATTCGAACCAACACCACATGACGTGTGGGAGAAGTATCTGGACATCTACGGGCTGGATGGTGTATTCCCGGTGGCACGTACCGAAATCGGCAATCTCGCGATGATCGCCTCTGAAGAAATCCTGTATCCGGAAATCAGCCGTTGTCATGTGATGCGGGGTGCTGAAGTAATTCTCCATCCGACCAGCGAAGTCGGCAGCTCGCAATGGACCTATAAAGACACCTGCCGGCGCGCCCGGGCGATTGAGAACATGGCCTATGTGATCGCTGCCAATACAGCGAATTTTGAAGGAATGCCGATCCCGCCGTATACCTGCAGCGGCATGTCAAAAATTGTTGATTACCTGGGTAATGTACTGGTTGAAGCCAGTCTGGGCGGGGAAAGCATGTCGGCGAATGCTGTGATTGATATCGCTGCATTGCGAAGAACACGAAGACGCCGCGGCATGTCGAATGTTCTTTCGCGGCAGGCTTACGATCTTTTTGCCGAAAGTTATTCGCAGGCGAAATTTCATCAGGCAAACTCCTTGATGAAAGATGGTGAAGTCATGGAGATTCCAGAGAAGGAGTTTTTCGTAAAACGCCAGGAAGCGAATATTGAACGGCTGGTCAAGGCAGGCCTGCTCTAGTTTTACGGGGGTGTTGAATGAGCCAGGTGCAAGTCGGTAGACGAGAGTTTCTGCAGGGTAGTGGCGCGGTTGCCATCGCGCTATCTCTGAAATACGGTGCGATTTCCGAAGCCGGTGCCGCACAGCAGGTGTACGGGCAGTGGGAAGACATCATGCGCGAGAAGTGGACCTGGGACCGGGTGGTTCACGGGAGTCGTGGTGTGAATTGCACCGGCCACTGCGCATTCAACATCTATGTCAAAAACGGCATTGTCTGGCGCGAAGAGCAGCAGGGTGAGTATGGTTCATCAGGCGATGCGCCGGACTACGGCCCCAGAGGATGCCAGAAGGGTTTGCGGCAGGCCAAGTATATGTATGGCTCACAGCGGATTTTGTATCCGCTGAAACGGGCCGGTGCCAGGGGTGGTGGCCAGTGGGAGAGAATCAGCTGGGATCAGGCTACCCGGGAAATCGCTGAGAAATTTGTCGATAACGTCGTCGAGCATGGCCCGCAGTCGGTCAGCTTTGCGATGGGCACGGCCATGATTCTGAAACGTGCCGCATTGGCATCGTTGTTCCGGTTTGCCAATCTGACCGGGGTGGTTGTGCCGGAGACCTTTGCCGGTGTGGGTGATTTGCCCATCGGTGCGCACATGACCCTGGGCATGGCACTGCCCTGCGACACCATGGCGGCAGTGTATAAATCTCGCTGTTGCCTGATCTGGATGTGCAACCCGGCCGTGACCCGGATTCCGGACGCACATTTTTTCTGGGAGGCTCGTTATAACGGTGCCGAGATCATTACAATTTCTCCTGATTTTTCTCCCACTGCAATGCGTTCTTCAAAATGGCTGAACCCAAAGCCGGGTACCGATGCAGCTGTCGCAATGGCGATGGTGCATACCATATTGGCGGATCGCAGCGTTGAATGGGACTATGTTCGTGAACAGACGGATCTGCCTTTTCTGGTGCGCACCGACAACCAGAAATTTCTTCGTGCAACGGACTTGTATCCTGCCGGTAGTGATCGTGCAGATGAAAATACATTTTATCTGTGGGATGAATCCTCGGGCGCAGCAGTTCGTGCGCCGGCGACCGGCGGCAATGCAGATGCAAGTGAGACTCTGACCCTCGGCAAGATTGCTCCGGCTCTGGAAGGTCGATGGACTGTGGAGACACAGGAAGGCTCGGTCGAGGTTACTACTGTATTCGAGCTGGTCAAGGAGATGGCAGAGGACTACGCTCCGGAAAAAATCACCGAAACGACTGGTCTGCACCCCGATGTGATTCGTGAAGTGGCTCGGATTTTTGCCGATGCCCGGCCGGCGATGATCTATGCAGGTTACCGGTCGGCAAAATATCTGCACGGGGACAAGATCCAGCGTGCCTGGCTGCTGATGTGCGCGTTAACCGGCAATACGGGCCGTGAAGGGGGCGGTATGCAGACGACGCAGCTACCCAAGGCAGACGGTGTCATGAAATATGCATTCGCCGGAACTGGGCCCCGGTTAAGGGTCGCCGCGCTTTCGCTCTGGGACTATGCACACGCGAATCATAAAGAAGTCACAGCCCAGGTGTATGGCGAAGAATACGCCGAGTACCTGGACAAACACCATCGTGAGTCGGTTGCTAATGACTGGATTCCGGATTACGCAAAAACCCCCTGGAAGATGGCAATTTTTGCCGGCCTTAATCCGGCTAACTGGAGGGCATCCGGAAAATCCTGGCGTGAAACAGTCATGGAAGATCTTGAGACGATCGTTGCAACCACACCGGACTGGAGTACGACGGCCATGTACGCCGACTATGTGCTGCCGGTCGCCCATCACTACGAGCGCCAGGACATCGCGCTGGAAGGCAGGACGCCGTATATGCAGGTGCTCGACCGGGCTGTCGCACCGCTGGGCGAATCCGTTGATGATCGGGAAATCATGGCGCGGCTCGCGCGTGCGATCCAGGAAGTGGTCATCGAACGCGGGATCGCACCTATCGATGATCATATTTATGGTCAGCCGATCAAACGTGATTATTCAAAACTGGATCAGCAATTCACGCTTGATGGTCAGATTAACGATACCAGGGACCTGGTGCAGTTCATTATCGACAATTCCTTCGGACTGCCGAAAGTGTCTTTCGACGAGCTGTCTGAAAAGGGAATCATCAGGGTTGATGATGCCGAAGGTACCCAGTTTGGCAAGCAGTCCCCCTATAACTACCAGATCTATGCAAGTGTGATTGATAAAAAACCTTACAAGACATTAACTTCTCGCCAGCAGTTTTACATTGATCATGACTGGTTTCTGAAGGAAGGGGAGCAGCTACCGGTACACAGAGAACCTCTGAGCATCAAAGGGTATCCATTGCGCATGCTGATGGGACATGCTCGACACGGAGTGCACAGCTTGTACCGCGACGATACGTTACTGCTCAGTCTGCAGCGCGGCGAACCGGACATCTATGTGAATCGCGATGATGCCGGGCAGCGCGGCATTGTTGACGGGGAGCTGATCCGCATATTCAACTCCTATGGATCATTTGTTGCCAACGCTCACTTGACGTCGGGAATGCAGCCAGGGACTTTATTCATGTATCACGGCTGGGATCCGATGATGTTCAGGGATCGACAGAACTTCAGTGCAGTGATCCCAACGGGCGGCCTGATCAAGCCAACTTCGCTGGTGGGGGACTATGGGCATCTGAATTTCAAAACGCCGGATAACGTGCCCAACCAGACCTACAGTGATTTCACCTGTGACTTCGAGCGCTACATCGAACCCGCTCAGGAAGCAGCTGTTGTTTCCGGTCAGCAATCCGTTGGAAGAGGTAGCTGACCATGAGCAGACAGATTGCAATGGTCATGGACCTTAACAAGTGTATCGGTTGTCAGGCCTGTACCGCCGCGTGCAAGTCACTGTGGACTGACGAGGAAGGTCAGGAGTACATGCTGTGGAACAATGTCGAAACCAAACCAGGCCCGGGTTATCCCAAGGACTGGGAGCAGGACGGTGGCGGATTCGACAATGGAACATTGCAGTACGGCAAGCTTCCCGAGAGAGCGGATCATGGCGGTGAAAGTTCGCTGAACCACGAGCAGGTTTTTTCCAGCGGTATCGAAGCGCGGCTGCAGCAGAATGAGCCCATGGCTTACGGTGCTAACCAGGACGAAGACACCAGTTCAGGCACCTACCCGAACAACTATCATTTTTACCTGCCCCGGTTATGCAATCACTGCACCAAACCAGCATGCCTGGAAGCCTGCCCGGTACGCGCCATCTACAAACGTGAGGAAGACGGCATTGTGCTGGTTGATCAGGACAAGTGTCAGGGTATCCGGATGTGTAACCGGGCCTGTCCCTACGACAAGGTGTATTTCAACTACGTTACGAAAAAATCGCAGAAGTGCATTTTTTGTTTCCCGCGGATAGAGCAGGGCGTAGCGCCCGCCTGTGCACGGCAATGCCCTGGCCGGCTGCGATTCGTCGGCATGCTTGAAGATGAAGATGGCCCGATACACAAGCTTGTATACCAGTGGAAAGTGGCTTTGCCTCTGCATCCTGAATATGGCACCGAGCCGAATGTATTCTACGTACCGCCGATCCTGCCGCCGACATTTGATGAGCAGGGCAGGTTTGCTGAAGATCCCCGCGTTCCGATCGAGTACCTGCGCACTTTGTTCGGCCCGGAGGTCGATGCTGCATTGATTACGCTGCATGAGGAAATGGAGCGGAGAAAAGAAGGCAAGGCATCTGAATTAATGGATCTACTGATCGCCAAAGAGTGGAAGTCCTTGTTTAACATTCCCGATGTAAAGATTGTCCAGAACCAAGCGTGATCGTCGGAAGGATTAAGGGGTCGATTAAGGGGTCGGACCTCAATAACCTGCTGAAAAGCAAAAAAAAATGGAGGTGTTCATCACTTATTTCCTGCTTATAGGCATGTTTTCGGGGAAAAAACACTACTTTAAGCATCTGTGTGGTGAAGGTTATTGTACGGACGTCTTAGGGGCTCAATTTTGCAGCAAAAAAGCTGGCTCTAAGGTTGGTATAGCTGGTTAATATGGCAGATAGCTCAATATAAACATGTGGTTATCGAGGTCCGACCCCTGTCATGCTACCGACCCCTGTCATGGTATCTACAAGGCATTCAGAGGCAGTTTCAGGTAACTGATGCTGTTGTTTTCAGCAGGAGGGAAATCTCCAGCGCGAATGTTGATCTGAATAGCCGGCAGTAGCAGGGCGGGCATTGAAAGAGTTGCATCTCGCTCGGTTCGTAGTTTGACGAATTCTTCCTCAGAAGCTCCGTTACCGATATGAATATTTTTTAATAGCTCATCCGCAACAGTGGTTTCCCATGCATACTCATCACGGTCAGGTGCTTTGTAGTCATGGCCAACGAATATGCGTGTCGGTGATGGCAATGCCAGTAGTCGTTGAATTGATCGATACAATGTAGCGGCACAGCCTTGCGGAAAGTCGGTTCTTGCAGTACCAAAATCCGGCATAAACAGCGTGTCGCCGACGAAACAGCAGTTACCGATGCTATAGCTGACACAGGCTGGTGTGTGGCCGGGCGTATGCAGAACCTCTATTGAAAGTGCTCCAAGTTCAAGGCAGTGATTGTCGCCAAACAGTTGATCGAACTGTGTGCCGTCTGTGGGGAAATCCGGTTCCAGGTTGAAAATATCTGCAAAGGTTGCCTGTACATCAGTAATCCCCGCGCCAATCCCGGTTTGTCCACCCAGTTCATTTTTCAGATAACGAGAAGCGGTGATGTGATCAGCATGAGCATGTGTTTCAAGAATCCAGGCGACTGTCAGGCCGTGCTCTTTGACACTGGCAATGATTTTGTCGGCCGAGTGGGTTTGGGTTCGACCTGATCTGGAATCAAAATCAAGCACCGGGTCGATGATTGCTGCTTCGCTAGTATCAGGATCCCAGACCACGTAGGAAATTGTGTACGTGGCAGGATCGAAAAAGGCTTTGATCTCCGGTTGTTTCATATTCTGCTTGCTAGTCGAGCACATGGGATAACAGCCCGTCAACGAGTTTTGGTTCGAACCAGGTGGATTTCGGCGGCATCACTTCATCGGCATCTGCGACAGCCATCAGATCCTCCATGCTGGTAGGGAACAGTGAAAATGCGACGGCCATTTCGCCGCTGTCCACACGTTTGCTGAGTTCGCCAAGCCCCCTGATGCCACCGACAAAATCGATACGGTCGTCGGTCCGCTGATCTTTGATACCCAGCAAAGGCGCAACAAGGTGATTCTGCAGCAGGCTGACATCCAGACGTGCTACGGGATCATCCGTGGGAATCAGGTCATGATTGATATCCAGCTGATACCACTGTCCTCCCAGGTACATTCCGAATTGCGCCGGGTGTTCCGGACGGTGCGCATCCTTGCAGGGAGTTACTGTGAATTGCTCACGAATGCGGTTCACAAGTTCTTCCGGGTTCATACCGGCAAGATCGCGAATTACCCGGTTATAGTCGAAAATTTGCATTTCACTGTCTGGAAAAGCAACACAGAGGAAGTAGTTGTACATCTCTTCGCCGGAATGCTCCGGATTACTTGCTTTTCGAGTGGCAGCAACCCGTGATGCGGAAGCCGATCGATGGTGCCCGTCAGCTATATACAATGCATCCATTGCATCAAAGGTATCGGTCAGTGCAGTCACCTGTTCAGAATCGGAAACGAGCCATAGAGTATGTCCTACGTCGTCTGCTACCAGATCGTATACAGGGTCGGATTTTGTCACCTCATCGAGTATAGATTTGACAGCAGCATGACTCCGATACGCGAGCAGCACCGGGCCTGTTTGTGCATTTAATGCGGTTATCTGGCGCACCCGGTCATTTTCCTTTTTCGGGCGGGTGAACTCGTGTTTGCGTATTCTGTTGGTATCGTAATCCGCAACATTCCCGACCATTGCCAGCCCGGTCTGGGCATGCTCCCCCATTTTCAGACGATACACATAGTAATGAGGGCGATCATCGCGGACCACGATATGTTCTTCGATCATTCGCTGCAGGTTTTCCCGACCCTTTTCATAGACCTCTGGCGCATAGGGATCCGTTTCCGGTGGCAGGTCAATCTCCGGCTTTGAGATATGCAGGAAGCTATTGGGCCGATCCTGGGCCCGCAATCGTGCTTCTTCTGTATTCAATACATCATAAGGAGGCGCTGCGACAGCTTCAGCCTGGCCGGCAGCCGGCCGAAGTGCCCGGAAAGGTTTGATCAGCGTGGTCATTGTGACATGGTCTCAAGCGAGTTGGGGGGGCGACACTTTACGGCAGAGCTGAATCAATTCGCAACTGCTTTGTGCACTGTATCGCTTACGGCGATCAGGTGCTCTGTTTCGGGTCGATATATGCAGCAGGTATTGGCCGGGAGCGGTTGTGGCCGGGGATTTGATCCCTTGCTATGATCGACCGTTCCCGCACACAAAGGGTTGCAGAGCAGCCCGTAAATAACACGGCGAAGGAGACAAAGTCATGAGTACTTTTCCTATTCAGTCAGTGATCCGTACATTGGTTATGGGTTTGCTCATTATTTCACTCGGCGTTCTCGCTGCTTGTTCAGAACAAGATAGTAGTGATGAGGCCCCGATGGCCGCGGAGCAGGATGCGATGACAGAGGCCAGTCCGGCTGAGGGCGCCGCGATGCCTGAAATGTCAGGGACAGAGCTGCCAATCCGTAAAATTCCCAATATTCCGCCCGCTGCTGAGGCTTACTATGCATCTGACAGCTACCATGTGATTGCGCAGACCCAGGACGATGCTGCACAGAAGCCGGAAGGCGCAAGAGTCGGCGGCGCGTTGACCTACATATTTACGGATACGGGTGAAGATATCGTCCGGATCAATGATCGCGGCCAGGACGCTTGTTCATACTACTTTCCGGATATGAAACGTATCATCTGGACTTCCACCCGGGACAACATGGACATGCCGCTTGGCGACTGGTCCAACGAGAAGGAATATCCGCAGGGAGCCGAGCTTTATACTTCTGATCTGGAAGGCAAGAACATCGTTCGGCTCACGGATAACGAATACTACGAAGCAGAAGTCTCTGTTTCGCCCAATGGCGAGTGGGTGGTTTTTGGCCGTCAGATCGATGGCAAGATGGATTTATGGCGGATGCGCCCGGATGGATCAGATGAGCAGCAGATCACCTTCACTGATGAATGGCAGGAAGGTGCGCCTTTCTACCTGCCGGATAATGAAACCATTCTGACCCGGGCCTGGAAACGCAGCACCTATGGCACGATCTTTCCAACACCGATGACGGTGTTTACCGTCAAGCATGACGGTACGGAGCGAACCCAGAGAACCTTTGATGAAGATATGAACTGGGCGCCGTATCCTGCTCCCGACGGGCAGCATTACGTGTTTGTTCGAATCGTCCCGCCACGGAACTGGGAAGTCTATCTTGGCGATCTGAAAGGTGGCGATCCGGTTCGACTTACTTTCAACGATGGGTTTGATGGTCTGCCCTCCCTGTCGCCGGATGGCACAAAAATGTTGTTTGCCAGTGCACGGGAAGGTGAAAGTGACAATGGCTTGTTAACCTATGTGATGGACATGACATCGTTCAACCTCGGACCGGAAAATTATCAGGGTGTGCCAGGTATCACCAAACCATAACTTGTCCAGTCCCGAGCAGGAGGGGATATCCATGGCTTTCTCAATCCGACCGGCATTGGCGATAGCAATTGCCACTCTGGCATTGGTTGCCTGTGCTCCCGACCAATCGGGGAAACCCGAGTTCAAAAGAGCGGACAGCCGGGAACTGCCGTCCTACATGGTGCCCAATATCCCTGTTGCTGCCGAGGCCTATTGGGCGCCGGATTCAAGATACCTGATTGCCCAGACCAAGGATCCGGATGCGGTACCCTCGGCTCGGGGTGGAGACGGAAACCTGACCTATATTTTCACTGACGATGGTGAAGAAGTCTGGCGGGTCAACGATCGTGGTCAGGATGGCTGTTCCTATTTTTTCCCTGATCAAAAACGCGTGGTCTGGACATCGACACGGGACAACATGGATATGCCACCGGGGGACTGGACTGACCCGGCGAACTATCCACAGGGCGGCGAGTTGTACACCTCTGATCTGGATGGCAAGAATATCCAGCGATTGACCAATAACAAGTACTACGAGGCCGAGGTCTCGGTATCACCGGACGGAGAGTGGATTACCTTTGGCCGCCAGATTGACGGCAATATGGATATCTGGGTGATGCGATCTGATGGCACGGATGAACAAAGGGTTACCAACACAACCGACTGGCATGAAGGCGCGCCATTTTTTATGCAGGATAACGAGCATATTATTTTCCGGGCCTGGCGCGATGAAGACTTTGGCGATGTGAAGCCGACCCCGATGACCATTTTTACGATTAAAAAAGATGGCACGAACTGGCGGCGCCATACCTATGATCGTGCGATGAACTGGCATCCGCATCCAACACCGGACGGGCAGCACTACGTGTACGTAAAAGCCATGGACCACAACTGGGAAATTTTTCTGGGCAATCTCGCGACAGACGAACATACGCGCCTGACATTCAGCGATAAGCTGAATATTCTTGCCACAGTTTCTCCTGACGGCAAGAAGATGAATTGGGGTCGCGCCACTGGCGAGGGGTTTGGCGGGATACGTACTCATATCATGGATGTATCTTCACTGAACCTTGGCCCGGAAAACGCCGTACCCTATGATCCTGAATGGGGCGAGCCTATGCTCGGTGAATGAATTTCATTTGACTGAATATCATCGGTTGCTTCTTTCCGGCTGGTTTGTACGCCTGAACCGGTTCTTCTGCCTTTTTATTGTTCTGGTCTCAGTGGCATCTGCCGCCACAGATGACCCTGTGGTGTTGCACCGGGGTACGGCCGCCGCACCCTGGTCGCTGGATCCGACGTTGGCAGCGGGCACCATGGCATCGCCTATTGTTACGGATATGTATGTGGGCCTGATGGCCCGTAACGAAAAATCAGTTCCGGAATTGGCAGGAGCAACTGAATGGACTGTCAGCGAAGACGGCACTGTATACACATTCAAACTGCGAACGGACCTGCGCTGGTCTGATGGCAAACTGATCGATGCGGATGATTTCGTCTATTCCTACCGGCGCCTCATAGACCCCAAAACGGGTTCCTTTATGGGGGCGCCGTTCTTCGTTTTCGAGAATGCCCGCAAAATCATTCGCGGTGAAGCAGAGGTGGAATCGCTCGGTGTTACTGCACTTGACAAATTCACTGTGGAATTCCGGTTAACCCAGCCCGTGCCCTACTTTCTCGAATTGATTGGTAACATGCAGTTGGGTCTGGTGCCACGTCATGTGATCGAGAAGTATGGCAAAGCCTGGACACGCCCGGGGCGTATGGTTTCCAGTGGCCCCTTTGTGCTCGCTGAGCGGGTGCCGCAGTCATATGTCAAGCTCGTCAAGAATCCATATTTCTATGATGCGGATTCAGTGCAGATAGATGAGGTCTACTACCACCCGACTCAGGATCTTGCGACATCACTGCGGCGTTTCCGTGTCGGAGAGCTGGATATCGTGCTCAACTATCCTTCCGACAAGCTGGCATGGATTCGAGAAAACATTCCTGAAACCCTGCATCGTGTACCTTCGCCAGGAACGTACTTTTTGGTTATCAATATGGCCAAGCCGCCTTTCGACGATCTGCGGGTCAGAAGGGCGCTGAACATTGCGCTGGATCGTGAAGCGATAACCGATAAGTTGTTGCGCACAGGTGTGACACCGGCATATGCATGGACCCCTACGGTATTTGATAATTACGATGGAATTACCATTCCGGACCAGCTTGTGCCGTTAAATGAAAGGCAAGAACTGGCAAGAAAACTGCTGCGGGAAGCAGGCTTTGGCGAGGACAATCCGTTGCGTTTCACGCTGCAATACGATACCAAACAGGAGAACCGGAAAATCATGGTTGCACTGGCAGCCATGTGGCAGGCCGTAGGAGTCCAGGCGGAAATTATCAATATGGAATTCCGCATGTTGAACCGGAAAATCAATACCGGTGATTTCGAGGTTATTCGCTGGTTCTACATGGCGTCATACAATGACCCCTACGCATTTTTGCAAAACATGGACGGCGATAGCCCGAACAACTGGCCAAGGTTTTCCAGCACGGAGTATGATGAGTTGCTCTATCAGTCGAACCTGGCAAAAGATCCTGATGAGCGCCAGAGATTACTGCAACGCGCAGAAACAGTATTTATGTCCGAGTATCCGATGATTCCGCTTTTCTACTATATCGGCAAGCGTCTGATATCCACCGATGTTAAAGGCTGGATTGATTCATCCCGGGGCACGCCGCCGAGCCGGTATCTTCGGCTGGAGCGGGAGTAGCTTCTGTTCCTGAGTCCGGGTCCAAGAAACAGTCGCAAAAGGCTACAGGACTACGATGGTAAAGCTTGAGTGCAGTACGCTGGTGCTGGATCTTGACGGGACGATCAGCGATCCCAGCACGGGGATATATCGCTGTGCCAACTACGCGCTTGAGATGCACGGGTTGCCGGTTGTTTCTGAGAATGCAGTTCGCAAACAGATTGGCCCCCCGCTTGACGAGATGTTTATCAGTCTTGCTCCCGGCCTCGATGTCTCAAAAATTCCGCAGCTGGTCAGCAGCTACCGGGAGCGGTATTCGGAAGTGGGGTACTCGGAGAACCGGTTGTACCTTGGTATTGTGCCAGCTCTGAATAAATTCAAAAGGAAAGGGATGCGACTGGGAGTGTGTACATCGAAGCGCTGTGACTTTGCAAAAAGAATCGTATCAATGTTCGACATACAAGAGCACTTCGAGTTTGTTGATGGCGGAGATATAGGGGTTACAAAACAAGCTCAATTAGCCGCTTTGCTGAGCAGTGGCGCAATTGATGGTGACGCAATCATGGTGGGTGATCGGGCCGTGGATATACAGTCAGCATCAAAAAATGGTCTTCGTTCAATCGGCGTGCTGTGGGGCTTTGGGAGCCGTGAAGAATTAGCGGAGGCGGAGCCGACAATGATTGTTCAAACAATCGATGAGTTTTCGAATATTAGTACCTGGCTTGCAAGTGTTGGCTGGGGGCAATAGATTCTCCGACCCGATTATTGTGCCGATTGCAATATGCTGGCAGCATTGCTTTATTCTTTCATGGCCTCATCCAGAATTACTTTACGGCGCTCCGCATATTCTTCGTCTGAAATTAAGCCCGCCGCATAGAAGTCGTGCAGCACCTCCAGTCTCTTGGCTACAGCGTCTATTCTTTCAGGAACTGTGTTGGTCTCAGCTGCTAACGGATTTTCTGTCTCAGATAATGAATCGGCCTGCTCCGGATCAACGGTCCGATCACTGGTATCCGTGCGATCCACAAACTCGGCCAACTCATCTGTGTTAGCAACATTGCACCCCTTCTTATCCGCCAGTTGCTGAAGTGCCAAATAACGTTGCTGATATGCATCAATCTCAATGCGTTCCGCTCGGCTGAAATCCATAAAGAACCAAGGAACTAACAAGAAGTAACCAGTTACGCCAAGAACAACATTCTTTCCGGCCTTTTTTTGCTCAGGAATCAGCTTGGATACCTGCATGTCGATATACGCGGCTTCGGCTCTTATACCATTACATGTTAGTGCTTCATCACCGACCTTATACTCAGCGACTGGATCCGGTTTTCGACCACCGCATGCTGTCAAGAAAGAAGCCAAAGTGATGACAAGAATCAGGTTGCGCATCGCATTTGAATGTAGCATCTTCCCTTCTCGAAAACCTTCGTTAGTTGCTTGAAAAAACAAGTAATATTAGAGGAATGACCTGGTGGTTACCCGCGGTGCAGTGGCAAATCCATCAATTGATGCAGTATAGCAATAGATTCGAGGTCGTGGTCATAGTATTGGTAAGAACCAATTCAAATTGGTACTGTTTCTGATCGCAATGGCCGGTACTACTTTCGCATTCTTGTCTTGCACCGACTGGTACATCAAACAAGATCATTTTGCCTGCCGTGCGTAGAATCCTTCAAACCATATTTTCCAAGTCTTTCCCGAGTCATCTGACTCCTCAAATTCCATCTACCCTGTTCTGTACCCACTGGCCGGCGTCGGGGTCGTAGTAGTTCAGGCTGATTCCGGTTCCGCCGTTGATGCTTGTCCAGGTTCGACCAGTACACAGCCGCCTTTTATTTTTCTGATGGTGTTGTCGCCAACCTCGCTAGCTCGCGGCAGAGTCTGTTTCCTTGATCCAGGCCAGAATTCCTCCGGTAACGCTATAGACATCGGTAAACCCCTTGAGGCGATAACGTTCCGCTACTACCCGGCTGGTTTTTCCGGAATGGCAGTGAAATACCAGTGCCGTATCTTTTGGCAGATCTTCGATTGTCATGGCGGCTTTGTCATCCAGAGGCTGTGCCTGGCTGATCGTAGCAGCATTCTCTTTTTTGGGACGCACATCGTACAGGTTGGTCATTTCACCAGCGTCCAGTTTTTCTTTCAGGGTTTGCACCGACAGGTCTTTTACCGGTGGTGGTGCATTTGGATTATCGAACCGAAAACTTGTTCCGGTCAGTGTTTCTTCCAAAACAATATGAAGACCCGATGCGCGTGAAGCGGCCCAGTTATCAAGCAGGATTTCAATATTGTCGATGACTACTTTGATTTCATCACCTGAAGCCGGTGCAAGGCTAAGCTTGTGTTGCCAGGCCGCGTCAATATCAAGGTGCATCGCCAGATCAGGTTGATCCTGTGCTGCGTGACGCATGGCTTCAGCCACTTGATCAGCAAGGGTGATGGTGGGTTCGGTGCGCTCCGGAGTATCCAGGCCGAAAACCTGGGCAAGTTCACCCGAGGAGGACATCTCCAGAATAATGTCATTGCCCCCAATGAGTTCACCCTTGACATACAGTTGCGGAATAGTCGGCCAGTTTGCATAGGCCTTGATGCCTTCTCGCAGGTCCGGGTGCTGCAGCACATCTATCGAAACGAAGTCAGGTACGAATTTGCTGAGCGCGGCAATTGTGCTGGCTGAAAAACCGCATTGCGGCTGCTGCGGGTTTCCTTTCATGAACAGCACAACTTCGTTGGCATTCAAGAGCGTTTCAATGGTTTCCCGGGTCGCCGGATCAAGGTCCATAATCAATTCCTGCTGAGCTTGGTGTAAGGAGGAATCGAACCTATCGGCTCTCAGGCTGATTGTCAATATGGTTTCGAATCGCTACTATCCGCTGATGCCGAACAAACCCGTGGCAATCGAGACTCAACTGGCGGAGCTGGCCCTTCATCTGGGCAGGACAGCGTATGGCGATTGTTTTTCCGGTGGTTTGACCCCGGCACAATGGATGGCATTGCGGTTTTTTGCGCGTGCGAACAGATTCTCCCGGACTGTCTCTGCTTTTGCGGAGTTCCATGGTACGACCAAGGGTACCGCCTCGCAGACCGTCAAGAGCCTGGAAGAGAAAAGCTACTTGAAGCGTACCCGGTGTGCCCACGATGGCAGGAGCAGTCTTTTTAGTCTGACCGACAGTGCACAAAGCCTGCTACACCTGGATCCTGTTGAGGTGATTGTCAAAGCGACGAACCAGTTAACCCGGTCGCAATGTGAACAGACCGCCGATGGTCTCCGGCAGATTCTGGGGGAACTGGCCAGGCAGCGCGGCAGTCAGCAGGTTGGCGTCTGTTCATTTTGTCATCACATCAGCCCGGAACAGGCTGACGGCCGTTTTCAGTGTCGTTTGATGGATGAATCGCTGGATCCTGACGAGATCGAACAACTGTGCATGCGGTTTGGCGCTCGTTCTGACCCGGGTGGATGTGTCCCCGGGTGATGTGTCAAAGAGCGGGGCGTCAAACAGAGAAAGATGATCCGCAGCCGCAGGTGGTGGCGGCATTCGGATTGCGGATAATAAACCGCGCACCTTCGAGGTCATCTTTATAGTCGATGTCCGCGCCGGACAGATACTGAATACTCATCGGATCGATCAGTAATGTAACACCCTGGTTTTCCACCCGGGTATCGCCATCGCCCAATTCTTCATCAAACGTGAAGCCGTATTGAAATCCCGAGCAGCCGCCGCCCGAAACAAAAACGCGAAGCTTCAGATTCGGATTATCTTCTTCGGTGATCAGCGTACTGACCTTGGCTGCCGCCGCATCGGTAAAATTAAGTGTCAGGCTGTTCATGTCTGAGGTATCCAGGTTGGCCGTGTAAAAATAGTTCGGTATCGATACTATATTGTATGGGCGTCCGGCGCAGGTTCCAAGTCCTGTTTTCGGGGAATTCTGCGCGCTTTAGCCCACCTTCCATAATACTGTTTTCACAACAGAAAACAGGCGATATGCCTGTAAGATACGGAAAAAATGTGGGAATATGAGTCGGGCGCTCTCTCACTGACGGCAGCATCATTTTTCTGTATGGATTCCTTAAGTCCCGATTTTCAAACGATATTATCTGCTTTCGGGCTGGAGGCGAGTGGTATTTCTCCGCTGGGCAGTGGCTTGATCAACAGAACTTCTCTAATCCGGATGCCCGGGCAGTCGTGCGCTGTCTTGCAGCAAGTCAATGGGATGTTTCCCCCTGCGATCAATGAGGCCATTGATGCTGTGACCCGCCACCTTGCCGCAAAAGGACTGGTAACGCCTGGGCTACTGCGAACCAATACAGGAGATTGTTATTTTGACCATGGCGGCGAAACCTGGCGGATTCTGACCTATATTGAAGGGGTCAGCCATGATCTGCTCGACAACGGTCGGCAGGCGGCAGGTGCCGGAATGATGCTGGCCCGGTTTCATCGCTCGGTTGCCGACTTGAGGTACCAGTTCGGCAATCAACGTCCGGGTGTTCACGATACGGCCAAACATCTTGCAGCTCTGCGTGCTGCGCTCGACGAGCAAAAACATCACTCGCACTATGAAGTGATCGCGAGTCTGGCCGATCAGATTCTGGTTTTTGCGGATTCACTGCCCGCTTTACCCGATGTTCCGGAACGAATCGTTCACGGCGATCCCAAGATTTCTAATTTCCTGTTCACCCGGGAGAGCGACGAACCGGTTTGCATGATCGATTTTGACACGATCGGCACCATGCAGCTGCCACTCGAACTGGGGGATGCATTCCGCTCCTGGTGCAACCCGGCGGGGGAGGACTCAGCGACGGGTGTGTTTTCGATGGATTTATTCGCACCGGCAGTGAAAGCCTATCTGAGTGAAACAGCCGGGTGGATTCGGCCGGAAGAAACAGATTCGATCGTTCTGGCGACCCAAACAATCCTGATCGAACTGGCCGCCAGGTTTTGTGCAGATGCGCTGAACGAGTCCTATTTCGGGTGGGATCCCGAACGATTCCCCGGTCACAGTGAACACAACCAGATCCGTGCAGCGGGGCAGTTGGCGGTTGCCCGTTCGTTGACCGATCAAAAGACCCGGGCGGAAGAAATAGTGAGGCAGGCCAGTACCTGAACCAGGCAGAAATTGCTCGCGTAACAGCCACCGGAGTCAGGAAGGTGTCGGGAATCTGTAGTAATCTAGAGCTATCCAAATATCACTCCGATATCCAGGTTATGACTACGCTTTCTCTCGATGACAAATACAGTAAAACATCCGGCAGTATCTACCTAACAGGCATTCAGGCACTGGTGCGCCTGTTGCTGGTGCAGAGGCAACGTGATGCCCGGCAGGGGCTGAATACAGCCGGATTTATTTCCGGATACCGGGGCTCACCCTTGGGGAATCTTGACCTGCAGCTGTGGAATGCCCAGCGGTTTCTGGATCAGCAGCATATTCACTTTCGGCCAGGTGTTAACGAGGATCTTGGCGCCACTGCTGTATGGGGCAGCCAGCAGGTCAATTTGTTTCAGGGCGCAAAGTACGACGGTGTTTTCAGCATGTGGTACGGGAAAGGTCCGGGTGTAGACCGGAGCGGCGATGTATTCAAGCATGCGAATGCCGCGGGTAGTTCATCCCATGGAGGTGTCCTGGCAATCGCTGGTGATGACCATGCTGCCAAGTCGTCGACGTTCCCGCATCAAAGTGAGCATGCATTTGCGGATGCGATGATTCCTGTGCTCAACCCGGCGGGTATCGAAGATCTGCTTGATTTTGGCATCATGGGCTGGGCCATGTCGCGGTACAGCGGTTGCTGGACAGGGATAACCTGCGCGACAGAGCTCCTGGACTCATCCTCAACAGCAGACGCGGATATCAATCGCGTCAAAATCCAGACAGTTAATGATTTTCAGATGCCACCTGCAGGATTGAACCTTCGTTGGCCGGATTCTCCTGTTGAACAAGAAGAGCGCTTGCACCGGCAGAAGGTATACGCCGCCCTCGCTTTTTCCCGTGCCAATCGTTTTGACCGGGTTGTGATTGATAGCCCGAATCCGCGCCTTGGTATCGTCACCACCGGGAAAAGTTACCTTGATGTACGTCAAGCGCTGGATGATCTGGGTATCGATGATGATCTTGCCGGTGAGATTGGGTTGCGGGTTTACAAGGTCGGAATGAGTTGGCCGCTGGAAAAAGAAGGCACCAGATCATTCGCTGAGGGGCTGGAGGAAGTTCTGGTTGTTGAAGAAAAACGTGCCCTCATCGAAAATCAGCTCAAGGAACAGCTCTACAACTGGAACCCACAGGTAAGACCACGTGTGATTGGCAAGTTTGATGAGCAGGGCGAGTGGTCCTTGCCATCGACGGGTGAATTGACGCCGGCAGGTATCGCGCGGGTGATTGCAGCCCGGATCAGAAAGTTCCACACCAGTGAAAAGATCACCGAGCGACTCGCATTTCTGGAACGCAAGGAACAATCACTCGCAAGGCCAAAGGCAATAGTTCCGCGATTGCCGCATTTTTGTTCGGGATGTCCGCATAACACCTCGACACTGGTTCCCGAGGGCAGCAGGGCTATGGCAGGTATCGGTTGTCATTATATGGCGACCTGGATGAACCGGAATACGGCGACTTTCACTCAAATGGGTGGTGAGGGTGCTACCTGGATTGGTCAGGCGCCGTTCACAGAGACTGCCCATGTGTTTCAGAACCTTGGTGATGGCACTTATTTTCATTCCGGTCTGCTGGCTATTCGGGCAACTTTGGCAGCGGGTGTGAATATCACTTACAAAATCTTGTACAACGATGCAGTTGCGATGACGGGAGGGCAGCCGGTCGACGGTATGCTCAGCGTCGAGCAGATTACCCAGCAGCTATACGGGGAAGGTATTCGGCGTATCGCTGTCGTGCGAGATGAGCCTGGCGGGAATACGAATTCCCGGGACTTTGCCAGGGGGGTCAGCTTTCATCATCGCCGGGAAATGGATCGATTGCAGAGAGAGCTTAGAGAGCATCCCGGCGTATCGGTGCTGATCTATGATCAGGTGTGTGCCGCGGAAAAACGTCGGCGCCGAAAACGCGGGCTAATGAACGACCCGCCGATCCGGGTATTCATCAACGACCTGGTTTGTGAAGGCTGCGGAGACTGCAACACGATTTCAAACTGTTTGTCAGTTGTTCCGGTCGCAACGGAATTCGGGCGGAAACGAACTATCAATCAAGGGGCATGTAACAAGGACTTTTCCTGTGTGGAGGGGTTTTGCCCCAGTTTTGTAACGGTGCATGGGGGCCAATTGCATAAGCCTCCCGCCAAGCATATGACAGCCGAGGGGTTACCTGCCCCGGAACTGCCCGAGCTTGATAAGAATTACGGCATTCTGATTACCGGTATTGGTGGTACGGGTGTGGTCACGGTTGGTGCTTTGTTGGGCATGGCTGCAAATCTGGAGGAGAAAGGGGTTGCAGTGCTTGATCAGACCGGCCTGGCACAGAAATTCGGGGCCGTAATCAGTCACCTCCGTATCGGCAAGGACAAAAGTACACTCTACGCTGCCCGAATTCCGGCAGGTGAAGCCAACTTGTTACTGGCCTGCGATATTGTGGTCGGGTCTGGAGCCGAGGCGCTGGGCAAATTGACGCGCAGTATCAGCAAGGCTGTGGTCAACACCCATCACGACATGCCGTCAACGGTGATCAACGATCGTGATTACACGCTGCCGGGCTGCGCGATGCGCGATGCGATATCGTCAGCCGTAATGGAGGGTCAGACATATTTTGTTGAGGCAACACGCCTCGCTGACGGACTTATGGGAGGGACAGTCTCAACCAATATTTTCATGGTTGGCTATGCCTGGCAAAAGGGGTTGATCCCTCTTGAGGAGTCCTCGATTCTCCAGGCCATCGAAATGAACGGGGCGGCAATCGATCAAAACAAGGAGGCATTTTGGTGGGGACGCCGTGCCGCGGTTGATATGGCCTCGGTAGAAGCCAGTCTTGATGCCAATGTGGAATCAACTGATACGGAGAATGGCATCGCATCCGGTCTGGAAGCTGTTCTAGATCGACGCAAGAATTTTCTCGTCGCCTATCAGGATAAGGCCTATGCACAGCGCTATGAGGCCCTGGTGCGTCAGGTGCAGCAAGCAGAGTTCAAGCACATCGGTGATGCGGAAAACAGTTTGGCGGAGGCTGTGGCTAGAAACTACTTCAAACTGCTGGCCTATAAAGATGAATATGAAGTTGGGCGGCTATTTTCTGAAACCGGCTTTATTGAGCGTATCCGAAAAAAGATGGATGGTGATTTCACCCTTAAATTCCATTTATCCCCGCCGATGATTGCTCCTGTCGATCCTGATAGTGGACGCCCCAGGAAATTCACTTTCGGCGGCTGGATAATGATTCTTTTTCGCCTTCTGGCGCGACTTCGGTTCCTGCGTGGCACCTGGCTGGATGTTTTTGCATGGCATCCCGAGCGAAAGAAAGAGCGACAGTTGATTTCCGACTATGAGCAGACGATAGCGGTCGTTCTGGAGGGGCTGTCTTCGAATAACCATAGTATTGCAGTAGAGCTTGCTTCTTTGCCGGATGGCATTCGAGGATTCGGGCCTGTGAAAATGGCCGCAGTCAAGCAGGCTGTAAAAGTACAGCAGGAGCTAATGAAGCGCTACAAGCAAGTGTAGCCGCGGATTCCAGCCGTGATTGATTGGGGTGTCCGGGTTAGACCGCAGCTGGAAGCTGCTCCTGCAGGGCTACTGGTGATCTAGGTCATCAATGACTACGGAAATAGAGGTACACTATGCGCAGCCTGATTCAGTCACTAATCAGTTGTTGGATCTTATACAGAGGATAGCTACCGCATGACTAGTAGAGTTCAAGATAAAGCACCATCTCGCAGCGAGGAAATGCAGCAGTGGCTGGATGAAAACATCGCCGAGCAGATTACCCGTTACGAGGCGATCGTTAAGGAAATGGATGAGTTGGAGCCACAGCGAGTGGAATGGTACAAGGAGTTTCTTGATACGGTTCAGAACAAGGGCTTCAATTTTGACGGCGATCTTACACGCAAGATTCCTGACAGTGAGCTTCCTGTTGAACCGGACCGGAAGCACAAAGTAATTTTTTAACAGGCACAATCTATCCGAAAAGGGTTGGATTGTTACACAGGGCGGGTCATTGTGATGACTGGCTCGAACAGCTAAAAACAGAATTTAAGGAGACGAACTTGTCCCGTCCACATATAGAACCATTTGTTGAGCTAAACGAAGATTTCAAGAAATTCCAGGTATCAGGATTCAAAGGGAGTCACTATAAAGTCCTGTCTCTCGATCTGGATACAGGTGCTTGTACGCTGAAGATTCGTTTTGATGGCGGTTTCAGCCGCAAACCGGGTCTGAGCTATTCTGATCTGGAAATGTTCGTGCTGACCGGTGCGATGAAAGTCGGCGATACGGTGTATACAGAAGGGCACTATCTGTTCGTCCCGGCGGGTATGGCTATTGGCGCGATCAGCGTTCCTGACGGGTGTGAAGCACTGGTCATGTATAACAACAGCGAGCCTAGCTATGAAGAATCAGATGAGAACCACCAGCTGACACTTAAAGAAGGCTATGTCTCTGTCAATACCTATGGGGATATGCCATGGGCACCGGGTAACCTGGTGCGGCCATCAGTCGCAAGCGGTTGCTTGATCAAGGTGCTTCGCTATGACCCATTGAGTGAAGCCATGAGCTTTCTCTACATGATGTCGCCCGAGTTCGAGCAGAATAATATTTCATACCATGACTGTGCAGAGGAGAGCTACCACATCTGGGGTACATCCTGGATGTTGCAGTTCGGCGATTTGCCGACGGGCGGATATTTCTGGCGCCCCCCTTATATCAACCACGGAAGGTTCCGCTGCAAGCTGGGAACAATCGCATTCGGCCGTACTGATTCCAAGCTGCATAACTATTTCCATTTTAATCCTTGGTCTAACCCTGACGAAAATATGAAACGTGCAGCAGCGCATCTGTACCGCCAGCGTCCGCAGCTATTTCAATGGGTAGAATCAAATGGGCACAATCATCCTCATGGCCCCATGGATTTTGAGCACAAGGATTACCAGAGTGATCGTCATATTCTGGATATCCACGGGCATCACCATCATCACGACGATGACTGATAGCTGATTTGGCGGTGCTCCCCCGAGGATACGTGCCGTTAACCCTTGCAGGCGAATGGCTCCCTTCGGTCCGCTTTATTTCGCCGCAAGGGTTAACGGCACGTATCCTCTGACCGCAACGGTTGCTCAGGTATTCGAGGAGTAGTATCGGACTCTGAATACAGGATTTTCTGGAAACCCCGGTTCGATCCTGTTTTATCCTTTATGTTTCCTGGTTTTTCTGCGTGGTAGTGTTTGTCTGAACAACACAGTTGTGAAGTCATCCGGCTTTGATGGCATTGTACTGTTGCCGTTCATCATTCGGTGCTGTGCCAGCTGTGAAAGTGACTGAATGGCCTTGTCGAGTGGGCCGCGACGCATCAGTTCTATGATTTCGTCTTGCATCAGGTTGTCAACGAGACCATCACTTGCCAGAAGCAGAGTATCGCGAGGTGCCATCGGCAACTCTGACCCGATTTCAATACGCATATCGCTGCTTCCGATTACATTGAATATCAGGTTCAGCTCGGAGTGATGCAAGGCTTCTGATTCGTTGATCAGGCCTGCTTCCATCGCGAAGCAGACCGGGGAATGTGGTGTGGTTTGCAGTTTGGTTTTACCACGCTGCCCGCATAGCCAGACAACTGAATCGCCGACATGGTAGCTTCTGATATAGTCTGGTCCGATTTCTGCAAGTGCGAGTGTGGTGGCTGCCCCTACACCGAGGTCAAGAACCGCCTGGTTAGCCGCTTCAATCCCGTCCATGATGACGGATCGCAGTTTCCTTGCGCCTGAATCCATGTTCTTCAATGCGGCAGCGACAGTTTCCAGGGCGACATTAGATGCTCTTTTTGCAGCAGGCATTCCGCCGACGCCATCGGCAACTGCCAGTATCAGGTGCTGATCATCAACCGGAATGATGGCAGCCGAGTCTTCGTTTGGGCCGGGTTTTTCGGCGTTGCCTATCCAGGCAGCTGCAACGGTTCCTTGCGGTGTCTGGAATACATCAAGCTGCGAATCAGTATCATCTGTATAGAACCTTGCTGACGTGATTGCCCCGCGATTCAAAGAAGTACTGATAGCCATCGCCTAGCGCACCTTGATCCGGATTTTCTCAAATGCATTTTCCATTGCTACAGCATTGCGAAAGCGTTCCTGAGGTCTTAACTCCATTGCCTTTTTGAGCCACCACAACACTTTTGGCCGGAGCTTGCTGCGTATTCTCGGGTAGCCGGGTGGTGGCCATTTGTGTGGCCACTCCGGTAGCTGACCGCTGAATAACTGGTAAATTACCAGTCCCAGGGAGAACACATCAGATTGAAACATTGGCCGCCCCAGTGCCTGCTCAGGAGCGAGATAGCCAACGGTACCGGAACCTGATGCCTTGACTGTGCGTACTACGACTTTCGAGAAACCAAAGTCCGAGATACGCAGCCGGTTGTCATCAAATATGATGAAATTTTCCGGTTTGACATCGCAGTGGATGATTTTTCGACTGTGGGCATGTGCGACCGCCGCCAGTGCCTGCCGGGTAAAATCCAGAGCCAGCGTCGTCGACATTCTGCGCGTCATTCGATCTGCCAGTGTTTCTATTCCCAGCGGCATCGCGATGACAAAGTAGTGATCGATGAAACAGGCATTTTGTACCGGCAGCACATTCGGATGTTCCATACGGACTGATAGCCTGGCTTCTCTCCGAAACTCATCCAGATTTTCATCATCCATGCATTCGGGATGCGGAATCTTGAGCGCTACCTTGGTGCCGTGAATGGTGTCGAATGCACGATAGACAGCCGCTCGCGGGCCATTTGAAATGCGTCGTTCTATACGGTACTTGCCCAATCTCTGGCGCACTCTCAGGAATCTGGCCCCGGGCAATTCTCTTCTTGTCACGCTATGGTTCCTGTTGAATGTCTGCCGATTGATATAGAACGGGTTGCTGGTTGACTATCGTAATACTACGGTTTTTTTGCCGTTCAGGCATATGCGGTGATCGATGTGCAGTTTAACCGCTCGGGCCAGGGTCAGGCTCTCGACGTCCTTGCCGACCGCTGCCAGTTCGGCAGGGGAATGCTTGTGGTCTACCCGCTCTACAGTCTGTTCAATGATCGGGCCTTCATCGAGTTCGGGGGTCACATAGTGGGCGGTTGCACCGATCAGTTTCACGCCACGTTCGTAGGCCATGTGGTAGGGGCGGGCGCCCTTGAACCCGGGCAGGAACGAGTGGTGGATATTGATTATTTTCCCGGGCAGTTGTTCGCAAAGTTTATCCGATAACACCTGCATGTAGCGGGCAAGTACGATGAGATCCGTCCGGGTATCGTCCATGATCTCCAGTAAACGATTTTCGCTTTGCTTTTTGCTCTCGGGTGAGACCGGTATATGGAAAAAGGGGATGCCGTGCCATTTGGCCAACTCGGAAAAATCCGGGTGATTCGAGACAATTGCCGGAATTTCCATGTGCAGCATACCGGTGCGGTAACGATACAGCAGGTCATTCAGGCAATGCTCATGGCTGGATACCATGACCAGAACCCGTGGCAGTACAGTGGTATCAAACAGCTCCCAGTCCATCTCAAACTGCTTTGCGATAGCCGCGAAATTGCCGGAAAAATTGTCCATGAATTCCGGTCCGGAAGGCGATCCTGATGCCGGCGTGAAGCGTGTACGCATGAAAAATCGCCCCGTGTCCCGATCACCAAAGTGGGTCGATTCTTCAATAAAGCTCTGTTGTTCCGACAAATAGCCGGAAACAGCTGCCACTATACCGGTGGTATCCGGGCAGATAATTTTGAGAATATAGGCGTTGTTGCGGTATATCACGAGAGAAAAGGTACTTGACTTAGTGTTATTCTGCCATTGCTAATCAGAAATATTCACCTGACGGAGATAAAAAAAACAATGTCTGAGTATCATGCACCAGTCAAGGAAATGTTGTTCGCACTGCGGGATTTGGGAAATCTGGCAGCCGTCAACAGGCTTCCGGTATTTGCAGATGCCACGCCGGATCTCGTAGAGGCTGTTCTTGAGGAGGCGGCACAGCTGGCTACCGAAGTTATTGCTCCGACCAATGTGATTGGCGATACCCAGGGCAGCAGGGTTGAAAATGACGAAGTCGTTGTCCCAGGAGAATTCAAGGCTGCATATGACCAGTTTGTAGAGAGTGGCTGGTGCGGTATCGCCCAGTCAGAGGATTATGGCGGCCAGGGTTTGCCCTATCTGGTGGGCCTGGCAACCCAGGAGATGTGGAAGTCGGCCAACATGGCCTGGTCCTTATGCCCGCTGCTGACCACGGGAGCTGCCCACGCCATTGAATCACACGGAGACCAGGCACTGCGGGAAAAGTACCTGCCCAACATGATCTCCGGAAAATGGACCGGCACGATGAATCTTACCGAGCCCCAGGCAGGGTCTGATCTGGCTGCGGTGCGATCACAGGCAGTACCCGAAGGAGATCATTACCGGGTGACCGGCCAGAAGATTTTCATTACCTGGGGTGACCACAATATGACTGAAAATGTCATACACCTGGTGCTGGCACGGCTTCCTGATGCGCCCGAAGGGTCGCGGGGGCTTTCATTGTTTCTGGTGCCGAAATATCTCGTCAATGATGATGGGCTGGCGGCGGAGCGCAACGGCGTCAAGCCGGTATCGGTTGAGCACAAGCTCGGTATTCACGGTAGCCCTACCTGTGTCATGGCGTTTGACGATGCCATCGGGTACATCGTTGGGAAACCGCACCACGGGTTGGCACACATGTTTACCATGATGAACCACGCTCGTCTGGGTGTGGGACTAGAGGGCGTATCAATCTCGGAGCGTGCCTACCAGCAGGCACGCGAGTATGCGATTGAGCGTATTCAGGGCCAGATGCCCGGCGTCAAAGGCCGGGTCAGCATTATTCATCACCCTGATGTACGCCGCATGCTGATGACCATGAAGTGCCAGATTGAAGCAATGCGTGCGGTGGTCTACATGACGGGTGCAGCACTGGATCTGGCGCACGGCGCAGAAGACGAAGCCGAGCGACAGAAATACCAGGCACGGGTTGATTTGCTGACCCCCGTCGTCAAAGGCTGGGCGACGGAGACAGGGCAGAATCTGACTTCTCTTGCGTTACAAGTTCACGGCGGGATGGGCTATGTAGAAGAAACCGGCGTCGCGCAGCATTTTCGCGACGCAAGAATCACCACGATTTATGAGGGTACGACCGGAATACAGGCCGGTGACTTCGTAGGGCGGAAGCTGCTTCGTGATGGCGGACAGTCACTGCAGGTTTTTCTCGCTGATGTGCAGGAAACCTGCGTCGAGCTTGAACGTCACGGGGACTCACTGGCGACCATTCGTTCAGCATTACTGGATGGGTGCACAGCACTCGTCGCCTCAGCCGAAACACTGATGGCTCAATTTCAGAAAGACCCTGCGATGCCCGGTGCGATTTCATTCAACCTGCTGATGCTCATGGGTGTCCTGACCGGAGGCTGGCAAATGGCACGCAGCGCTATTGTGGCAAGTGACCTGATTGCCGAGGGGCGGGACAAGGAATTCCACGAGGCAAAAGTTATCACCGCAAGATTCTACGCCGAGCACATCATGCCGGGCATCGGTGCTTATAAGAAAGCCATTGAGTCAGGCGGTGAACTGGTCATGGCGCTGAAAGAAGATCAATTCTAAAAGGAAGACAGGAAGAGTTACGGTTATTGTCTCCTTACTCTTCCTATTCCTGCCAAAGTGGCGTCGAAGCACCAAAAAAAGCAACAAGAGACAAATCTTCCTCAATGTCAAAGAAGGAATGTTCGGCAGTGGCCTGAACATACAAAATCGAACCACTACGAACTTCGTGTTCTTTGTCGGCAACACGCAGTCTGGCCTTGCCCTTGATCACCATGTACACCTCATCCTCTAGATGCGGTGCCTGCATGTCCTTTGCACCGGCAGGTAGCCGATAGACCGCACAACT
This sequence comes from Gammaproteobacteria bacterium, assembly GCA_024277915.1. Lineage (GTDB taxonomy): Bacteria > Pseudomonadota > Gammaproteobacteria > Steroidobacterales > JAJRUG01. Next base: position 22,683 of record JAJRUG010000112.1, on the reverse strand, counting down.
CAGAGAGGGAACCCGCAGAAATTCAAAAAACCTGGGCTCGCTTCCCTCGACGTTTTCCAGCAAATCGTCAAGCTGGAAGACCTGCCAACTACCTTCAGTCATACGTTCTCCTCACTGATATATACGCCTTAGCAAGATTATAGTCCTGATTTCAAGTCACGTCCCGCGCACAGCGTTGCCGCTGCTCGGCTAGGCGCCGCACAATATTCGGGCAATCCCCGCCAGGCTGGTAGACTACCCAGCCAAACAAAAAGCGAACAGGAGCCCAAGGCATGCGTTTCACCACGCGACAGATTCACAGCGGCGTAGAGCCCGACCCGGTTACCGGAGCCATTCTGACCCCGATCTATCAGACGACCACCTATGTCCAGAAGTCTGTCGATGAGTATATGGCCAAAGGGTACTCCTATTCCCGATCAGCCAACCCGACTGTCCGGGCGCTGGAAAAAAAGCTGACAGATCTTGAAGGGGGTGCTGATACAACCTGTTTTGCAACAGGCATGGCGGCTATTAATGCACTATTTCTTGCGATGGTGAGCGCGGGCGACCACGTGATCGTATCTGATGTTGTCTATGGCGGCACCTACCGTCTGGCGACCAAGGTGTACAGTCGTTTTGGTGTTGATTTCAGTTTTGTCGATACTTCAAACCCTGATGAAGTTGAGCGCAGCATCCAGGAAAATACCCGGCTAATCGTTACAGAAACACCGGCGAACCCGACCCTCAAGTTGACCGATATTCAGGCAATTTCTGATATCGCCAGGGCCAAGGGTATTCCCCATGCAGTTGATAACACTTTTTTGACTCCCTATTATCAGCAGCCGCTTGAACTGGGTGCTGATCTTGTCATTCACAGTACCACCAAGTATTTCGACGGCCACAATGCCACTGTGGGTGGCGCCATTGTTGCTGGTACCCGGGAGCATGATGACTCTGTCAGATTTATTCAAAATGCCACCGGTACAATCATGTCACCGCAGGTCGCCTGGCTGACGTTGCAGGGTTGCAAGACTTTATCTGTGCGCCTTGACCAGCAGTCCAGTAACGCGATGGACATCGCCCGTTTTCTTGAATCTCATCCAAAAGTTCAGAGGGTTTGTTATCCCGGGCTGGAATCATTCGAGCAGCGACCCCTGGCAGAAAAGCAGGCAACCGGTTTTGGTGCCATGGTCTGGTTTGAAGTCCGGGGGGGGCTGGAAGAAGGCAAGGTTCTGATGGACTCCATCAAGTTGTGGAGCCTGGCGGAAAATCTTGGCTCTGTTGAGTCATTGATTACCCATCCGGCTACCATGACCCACGCGGATGTTGAAGAATCGGAACGGCAGCGGGTAGGCATTACCGATGGCCTGGTCAGGCTGTCTGTCGGCCTGGAGGACAGCCGGGATCTTATCACTGCCCTGGATGATGCTCTCGGGATAAGGTAACGCAGAGCAACTTGAAAGCCTGAATCTCACCCCCATCTTATAGACATGGCACTGGGAAAGTGCGTGTTTGTTTAGTTTGCATGATGGAGGATGAGTCATGACATTAGTGAGCTGGACCCCATTCAGGGAATTTGATGATCTGATTGGAAGATATAATCGGGTGCTTGGCAGCACACCTGCGATACGACGGGATGCCGGACTTGAAGAGTGGCGGCCGATGGCCAATATTTCCGAGACCGACAAGGAATACCTGATCAAGGCTGAGCTGCCCGAAGTAGACAAGAAGGATGTCGAGATTACTGTCAACGACGGTGTGATCAGCATCAAGGGCGAGCGAAAGCTGGAAACGGCCGACGAGAGCGAGAAGCAGCATCGGATCGAGTTTTCCTATGGTTCTTTCACCCGCAGCTTTTCGTTACCGGCGGATGTGGATGAGCAGGCAATCCATGCTGAGTCGAAAGACGGTGTGCTGAAGATACACCTGCCCAAGACAGAGATTAAGCAGCCAAAACCGATTGCAATCAGCATTAACTGAGTAACTAGAGAGGAGGCATCATGCCTCCTCTTTTTTGCCCATAGCCAGGGAATGTGAGTGTTTAAAAGCTATCCACGCGTACTGCTGATTGGACTACTGGCTGCCACTACCGCATGCTTTCAGCAGCCGATCCCGGAAGCTCTTACGCTTGAAGCTCGCGTCGATGCATTGTTTGCGAATTATTCAGACACTTCCCGGCCGGGTTACTCGATAGGTGTAGTCAGGAAGGGTCAGCTGGTCATCGCGCGTGGTTACGGAGCGGCAGATATTGAAACCGGGCGGGGGGTATCTCCGGATACTGCGTTTAATCTTGCCTCGCTCTCAAAGCAATTTACAGGCGCTGCCCTGGCTCTTGAGATACAGCATGGGCAACTGCAACTCGTGGATCAGCTGGCCGATCATTGGGATGGCCTGCCCGACTTCATGCGGGGCATAACGCTGGGCCACCTCGTTTACATGAGTAGTGGTCTGCAGGAATATTACACATTACCTGCTTCGAAAGGTGGCTGGGAGTCGGAAGACCGGTTTAATGTCAGCGATGCTATCCATGCAGTATTTACGTCCGGTAAGCTTCAATATGAACCAGGCTCCCGGTGGTCATACTCCAACATCAACTACCAACTGCTTGCTGTGCTTGTTGCACGGAAACACCAGACTGGGTTCGCGGAGCATTTGAGGTCTTCGATATTCGAACCACTCGGCATGACGAATAGCTGGGTGGATGCACCGATTGACGTGGCCCGAGTGCCACGAGCGACTTCCTATGTCTGGGATGAACAGTCGAGCGGATGGCGTATCGCACCACGATTGTCACCACACTATGGCGGCAGTGGTGTGTTTGCTTCGCTTCGGGATTTAGCAGTATGGGATGCTGCACTCTACAGTAGCAATGATCTGGGTCCGGTATTTCGAGGAATCATGTTATCGACCCAGCGTTTTGAGCACGATAAAGTCAATGATGCCTTTGGGCTTGTTCACGGATCGTATCGAGGCATCAAGACCATCTGGTACGAAGGGAGTGACTATGGCGTGTCAACTTACATGGTGAGATTGCCGGACCGAGATGAAACTGTAATTTGCCTCGCCAATTTCGGGCAGGCAGATTGTGGGTCGGCGGCTAAATCAGTGATTGACGTAATTCTCGCTATGGATTCTATCCACCAATGAGCGGGTAGCTTTTCATTACTGACTTTGTCAGCCAGCCTTCCTGGTAGCGATACGACTATTGTGCTGACGTTTGATGGTTACGCCGTTGTACGCCGCATCCAGACAAGCAACCCCAGTGCTGAGCCAAAGAGCCAGGCAGCAGCGGGTATCGGCACAACTTGTATTGAGTCCACGAGTACAGATGCCGATGCAAGCCGCACCGCAGGAATATCCGGATCTAGTATTTCGTCGAATATCGAGACATAAATATTCTTATTTGGCCAATCAGGGCTGTCGAACGGTAGTACAAGTTCATCAGTAGTCAGCGGCGGCGCTGGCGATGTCGATGCAACGTTTACCAGGACTAAAACGAACACCGCTTCGTTTGGAGCATTACCGCTATGAATGACTAACGAATCAGAAAAATCACCGGTGTCGGGGTTTAGTTGATCATTGGCGACGACAATGGGAGCGCTTCCTGTGCCGTTTACGGTACTACCATTCGCAGACAATGAAGTCTGTTGCACAGCATTGGGATAAACACCGAATACAGGGTCAGCTCCTGCTAGGTCCGGAACGCCCAGATCCAAGTGTAGCAACATCGTAAATTGCGTTATACCCACGATCAGGCTTCCGAACGGCAACAACGAATCAGGATCACTAAAATCAGTCAACGTACCCGTTATCCGGACAGAAACGGAAGCTGCCTGAACTGAGAAGCCTGTTAGAAGAAGAGAAAGTACCAGCAATCTGCGCATATCAGCTCCTTATTATTCTGGAATCACCCTACCATATGCGGTGACGACACTCAGCGGAGTCGGCGCGATACTGATCAGGTGGGCAATTTCATTTCGCCTTCCTTTACATAATCCTGAGCTCGTATGCTGGTATGACCCTCAACTGATCATGTTCCATGATCAGCATCAATCGATAAATACTTTATCTGCAAAGTCTTCTCGTAACCTGTCCCATTCAAGCTTTATCCATGGCGTGAACTGTGAGCCGTTAGTGGCCAGTTCATCGGTCAGGGTAGTGGAAAAGACATAGCGAAAGTCAGCAATTTCATCCGGATTGACTGCAACTTCTCCTGTCAGGCGGCCTGTGAAAACTGAGCACAATTCATTTTCAGCGCCGGTATCATTGAACTGCGCCTGGTATTGAAATTTGTACAGGAACTCAAGTTCGCAACCCGCGCCGAGCTCTTCTCTCACGCGCCGATAAGCCGCATCTTCAATACGCTCTCCCTGTCGGGGGTGGCTGCAGCAACTATTGGACCAGTATCCAGGCCAAAGATGTTTCTTTTCGCTACGTTGCTGTAACAGGAGTTGACCGTTCTCGTTAAACAGAAATACCGAGAATGCGCGATGCAGCTGCCCCGTTCCCTGATGGCATTCATCCTTCGGGCAGAAACCGATTTCATGGTCGGAATCGTCGACGAGTATCAACATGTCCTGTGTCTCGACACACTGCTGATTCGCTACAGTCATGTCGGACCCCCGACAGTCAACGACAGCGCCTCGAAACCCTGCTTTTCAATCGCGGTCTTTACTTCGTCAGCATTAGTATCACAAAGAGCGATCATCGCGCCGCCGCCACCGCCGCCGGTCAGCTTCGCACCCAGTGCACCGGAGTTGCGGGCGATACCGATCAGGTGCTCGAGCTCCGGAGTGGAAACCTGCAATGCATTCAGTAAACCCTGACAGATATTCATCAGGTCACCCAGGGCATGGATATTATGATCCTGCAGCGCCGAGACCCCCTGCAGAACCAGCGCATCGATATCATCAAAGATTTTTTCGTAGAGTTTCGGGTTTCGCTCACGAGCATCACGTACCAGGCGGACAGTTCGCGCCGTAAGCCCCTCTGTGTGCGTCATGCCGATCACCAGCGATAGTGGTTCGGGAACATTCAGTAATTCAACCAGCGGAGGGTTTCCCTTTCGATACACAAGAGGCTTGCCGTAGGTTGCCAGCGTATTGTCGATACCGCTGGGTGTGCCGTGAGCAGTTTTCTCGGATAGAAAAGCCAGGTCGTTGACCTCCTCATCACTCAGTCCAAGTTTGAAATGCGTGTCCAGCGCTCTGATAATGGCGACTGCCAGCGCTGCCGAGCCGCCCATGCCCATACTGCGGGGCACGTCCGGGAATACTTCGATACGCATTTCCCGCTGGCTCAGACCCAGTTGATCCAGAATAATACCCGCCGCTTTTTCGAAGGATCGCTGCTGTTCCGGTGCCTTGGCCAGTTGATATTCAATGCCCCACCTTGGAATGACCAGTTCAACGCCCTGATCGTGATCCTCTACGAGCGCACGCACCGTCAATGATATCGGGCAGGCAATCGCGTGCCGGCCGTAAACAACCGAGTGTTCGCCAAGCAGAATGACCTTGCCGTAACCCACTCCAAGATCGGCATCCTTTTCCCGATTGATAACCGGGCCGCCGGTTCGCCGCTCTGTGCTGACTTCGTCGAGTATCTGCCGGGCCTTCCAGACTTTGACTTCTCCGTCACGAACCAGCCGTTCTACAACCTCATCAAATACTTCGTCGGGTGCGCCGGCAGCTTTCACAACGCTGCGGGCATGAAGCGTCATATGACCGGCCTGAATACCTTCTGTTGCCAGTGCGCGCAGCGCTGCAAAGTTTTGCGCCAGACCTGTTGTTACCATGACCTGCGCGAGTTCCGTAGCAGATTCAACCCCAACGAGTCGCAGATTCATCGCTACGCCGGGATTTGACTCCAGGGGGCCGCCTACGGTGCCGACTTTCAACGGCATTTCCAGTCGTCCGCACAGGTTTCCATCATCGTCCTTCCACCATTGTGACAATGAGCTGTAGCGGCCATGCCGGGCTGCATAGGCATGGGCTCCGGCTTCTATTGCCCGCCAGTCATTACCGGTAGCCAAAGCGACCGCATCGATGCCGTTCATGATGCCTTTGTTGTGGGTGGCTGCCCGGTAGGGGTCGGTCTGGGCAAAGTCTGTAGCAATGATAATGCCATCACGTACCCGCTCACCTTGGTAGCCTTTTCCTGCCAACAGATGAGTCGGTATGGTGACTTCCGCCTTTGCCAGTGCTCGATCTGTGAGATTGGAAAGAATACGCAGATAGACCGTACCCTCAGTGATTGATTCAACCAGTGACGTCACGCCTTCGCACATCCCGTTGACCAGGTTGGCGCCCATCGCATCCCGGGTATCAACCAGCAAATGGACCACCAGCATTTCGCTGTCCATGGAAGCGAGCGGGTGGGTGCGGACTTCCAGGTCAATTGCGCCGCCACCCCGTGCGACCATGCGCGGGTGAAAGCTGTTGGCAAGATCCAGAATCGCCTGTTTGTTTTCCAGAATGGCGGCACTGGCGCGGCTGATATCCGGCAGATTGATGATCTGGATCTGACCGATCAGGATCGGTGGTGTTGCACTGGCCCTGAAACCACCGGCTGATCGGGCCAGTTTGGCAGCGGCACTGAGCGCAGCGACAATAGAAGGCTCTTCAACCACAAGAGGAACGGCATAGTCTTTTTCATTGATCATGAAGTTCAGGCCCAGCCCGATAGGCAGGCCCAGAACACCGATCACGTTCTCGATCATCTTATCGGCAGCGACCAGGTCCAGCGTAGCCTCGCCTTTTGCCAGCAGTCGACAGTCCTGCTCGGTTAATAACCCTTTCTGGCGAACTGCACGAACCCGCTCATCGATCGACATTTTATAGAAATCAGGAATTCTGGATCGTGCCACGATCTGCTCCAAACAATACTGTTGTAACCAGATGACCATTGTAACCCGCCGACGACGAAACGGGACACCATCCGAAATGATCACCACCCGGATCATCTCGAAAACCGGCGTTACCCGAAAGGGATTTCAACTTGGCGGCATAGCCGGATATGATGAGCATTCCGCCCGGATAACTGGAGAGGATCATACACATGGAGAAAATCTGGCTCAAACACTATCCGCCGGGCGTGCCGCATACGATTGATCTGGACCCCCGCGAATCGCTGGTAGACATCCTGGAACGAGCCTGCGAGGAGTTTTCCGACCGTCCCGCATACAGCAATCTCGGACGCACCATCACATTTGCCGAGCTGGATAATCTCTCGAAGCGGTTTGCTTCCTGTTTGCAGGTTGATCTGGGATTGAAACCCGGTGACAGGGTGGCCCTCATGATGCCGAACCTGTTGCAGTACCCGATCGCGCTGTTCGGGATTCTCCGGGCAGGAATGGTGGTTGTGAGTGTGAATCCGCTCTACACATCTTCCGAGCTTCAGCACCAGCTCCAGGATTCCGAAGCCCGTGCCATTGTGGTATTGGCCAATAGTGCTGCGACAGTCGCAAGGGCAATGGACAACAGTTCCATCGAACATGTCATTGTCACCGAGGTGGGTGACATGCTCGGTTTTCCAAAACGGCAGCTGATCAATTTTGTGGTTCGCTTTATCAAGCGCATGGTGCCGTCATACCGGTTTCCCGATGCCCTGAGGTTCCTGGATGCGTTGAAGAACCCTGATAGCCTGTATACAAGACCGGAAAAACTCACCGGTGCTGATACTGCGTGTTTGCAATACACGGGAGGTACCACCGGGCGCTCAAAAGGTGCGACCCTGAGTCACTCGAACCTGGTGGCAAATGTCAGGCAGATCAATACCTGGTTAGGCGGTTACAGCGAACGCGGGCGTGAGATTGCACTGGCTCCTTTACCGCTCTATCACGTCTATGCTCTGACCTGCAATCTGCTGGTGTATATAGAAATTGGTGGTCATAACATACTGATTACCGATCCAAGGAATACCAAAGCATTTATCGCTGAAATGAAAAAGTGGCGATTCACAGCTATGTCCGGAGTGAATACACTTTATCAAAGCCTTGTCGATCACCCGGATCTGTCAGAGGTGGATTTCAGTTCTCTCAAGCTGCCATCATCAGGCGGCATGGCTGTCATGGAGGCGACTGCCTGTGCCTGGTCAAAGGCGACCGGTACCGAGTTGCTTGAGGGGTACGGGTTGTCGGAAACATCACCGGTGGTTTGTACGAATCCTCCGAATATCGATGGTTATAACGGCAGTATTGGTCTGCCACTGCCAAACACCGATATTTCACTCCGTGACGATGCCGGGCAGGAGGTTCCCCTCGGTGAGTCCGGTGAGTTGTGTGTTCGTGGCCCACAGGTCATGAAAGCGTACTGGAATGCACCAGAGGTGACAGCTGCCTGCATGACAACAGACGGTTATTTCATGACTGGCGACATTGCCGTGATGGATGCCGAAGGGTTTTTCCGAATAGTCGACCGGAAAAAGGACATGATTCTGGTATCGGGGTTGAATGTATATCCCAACGAGGTCGAGAATGCGGTCACGCTGCACCCTGATGTCGTCGAAGCTGCCTGTATCGGTGTGCCAAATAAACGTTCCACGGAGGCGGTCAAGGTATTTGTTGTAATACGGCCCGGTGCAGACGTTTCAGAAACTGATATACAGGATTTCTGCAGAGAAAGACTCGCTGCCTACAAAGTGCCGAAACACGTTGAGTTTCGGCAGGAACTGCCCAAGTCCAATGTCGGGAAAATCCTGCGGCGTGCGCTCAGGGAGAAGGATGCTGCTGACTGAAGAATGCAAAGCGGTGCCAGCAACCTGATCAAACAGATTGACCGGTCATTTCGTGCTCCGACCACCCTGGAGGAGGATTTCAGCTACGATGCCAACGGCAGCATGGTCACCGGCCCGGGCTACAAGCGGTGGCCCTGTGCTACTGAGGCAAAGTAAATAAAATCAACAGGTGACAGGAATTAGTAAGCGGAAAAGTAACTGAAATTGTCGGCACCACTTCCCCTCAATAACGGTAGAGTTTGCACCCGAAACGTGCACGACCAAAATATATTTGGCCCCAGGAAATGTTTCTGAGCTACTTGATTTTCAAATCTTTGTGTTCAACGATATCCGCTGCGTTCGCGGCTGGACCAAGCAGAGCTTTCAGAGTTGCCTGTCGTTCCTCGTCTGATACCCCAATTTCCAACATGGTCTGATTTGCAGATCGGATCAGCTTGAGTTTGGTCTCGGCGAGCTCGATTTTGTTCATCTGCGCATCGTGCTGCAATTGCTGTTCTATCTTTCTCCGCTCCAGCGGATTGCGGTAGGCATCTTTGATGCCTTCGCGAACCTCCTTAATGATCCCGCCGCTGCCTTTAAGATTCACCTCCATTGGGCTCTGGATGGTCAATGATTCAATCGTCATCTTCTTATCAGATCTAACACGCCTCTTGGAGGCATACATCTGTTTTGAGAAACGTGCGGGCTTTCGTTGCCGCTCCTCTCGCAAGACGGATACCCGGTTGTAAAGGACATAGATATGGCTGAGAAACTCGGTCAACTCCTCTACGGTCCACTCGTCACCGCCGGTAATCGTCATGATTTGGAACGATTCTGGTCTGTTCTCGCTCAAATTGGTTTCCTAATAAATCCCGTCTGTGGCCTTTGGCGTTCCGGGTGTATGTTTTTTCATTCTGCGACTAGAGTGTAGCTTGATCTCGGGATCAAATGACACTTTTCGATAGCCCATCCAACGTCTAACATCGAGTGAAACAGAATAGAGTCGCCGGGGACGCTTCCGAGAGCGTCATTCCGCTCAATTCTGACTACTTCTCCCGCCCAAGCATGCCGCAGAACTATTTTCCCCTCTCCCTCGGCAATATTGCTGGTCCAAAACCTCAATTTGACCTCAACCATCTTCTGACCGTGCTGGGCTTCTTTCTCTTGAAGTTTCTCGCTCACGGCCATCTCTCCCTGTTTCTATGCGGACATGACAGATATGAGGCTAGCAAGCCGGGCGGGCCGTTGCGACCACGTAGGTCATGCGGTCAATAATATTTCAATCCGTCGAAGCAAGATCGTAGTGACAGCGCATGGGAGGGCAGAGATAGCTCTGACAAGCATCCATGTCGAGGAGACGTTCAACTACTCCCCTAGCCACTCGTAAAGCGACAGTCTGTTTTACGCAACCGATGAGGCCCCACGTATCTGGACTTATGCTAGCCATAATATAGGGAATATACAGAGAAGATATAGAGTTTGACATTCATTGTATTATGCTGATACCATTCGACCATGGAATCAATACTCAAAGCACTGAATCTTTTGAGAGAGACGGAAGCCAATCTCAACAAGATGATCGAAAGGTCCCTCGCTGAGCACAATTACAACGAGGTTAAAGAAATCGCGGCGCTAGCTGATGGTGTAGCGGTGCTCTTGCGGGAAAAATCGCCCGCAGATGCTGCCACGCAGACTATTCTTCAGGTAGCTGAGCGCGTTAAGGGTCAAAAATCCGCCCACGGTGTACCAGCGGCAAGTAGGATGCGTGACACATTGGCCAGCCAACCAACAAAGGCCACCCCGAGACGGAAGTCGAAGGCAAAAGCCAAGGCTGCTCCACGTGGCTATCCGAAGTTCGAGCGGGATGAAAATCGATTGGTGAAGCTCGGTTGGTCTAAGAAAAACCAAAAAGCCTACGAGCATCGCGTCCCGAGAGAAACGCTGCTCAGCTTCATACAACACATGACTTCTGTGGTGAACGAAGGCCAAGTATTTGAGGTCGAGTCAGTGCTACCAGCAGAGGACAGAAACGGAGACACGATCCCTGCGTATCAAGTATATGTGACCTTAGCTTGGCTTCGAGAGCTAGGTGCAGTAGAAAAGAAGGGCCGTGACGGTTACGTGTTGCGCGATGGATCGCTGGCCAATGGCGGAGTTGACAAATATTGGGCGTCACTCCCAATACGGTCTGTGTAGAAAGATAGGGAGATATCGGAATGAATAACGATCAGGTTCGGGTTTTCTGCGAAAAGTTGATGCATATCGATACGGAATCGGAGATGGTTGATGCACTTAAAGAAGCAGACTATTGGGATGATGCCGCCGCTTGGCGAGATTATGGTGATACCGAAGACAACATTTCGACAATCGGTGGTCAGCAAAGTAAGGCGGAATATGCACTTGTCGAAAAACTAACGAATTCGATTGATGCGGCGCTAATTAATCAGTGCTATCTGTCAGGTGTCCACCCGCGGAGCCCTGAGGCACCCAAGTCGATAAGGGATGCCGTTGCACGCTTTTACGATGCGCCAAGTAAGGGTTACCTGCAAGACTGGACAGAAGGCCAACGGACAAAGGCGTCTCAGAACATTACCCTTTCTACGACCGGTATTTCACCGAAGAAGCAGCGTGATGCCGGTGTCACAAAGCCAGTATCGCCCTGTATTAATATCGCGGATTGTGGGGAGGGCCAAACTCCCGACGGCATGCCGAAAACGATTCTATCCATCCATAAAGGAAACAAACGAAATATTCGGTTCGTGCAGGGTGAGTACAACCAAGGCGGCACTGGTGTATTGGAGTTTTGCGGCCGAAAGAAAATGCAATTCGTGCTTACTCGGAGAAATCCTGCGATCTTGGACAACGATCACAAACCAGATGATCTTCTGTGGAGCTTCACAGTCGTCCGACGGGAGGCACCAAAAACAGACGAGAAACGATTTCGATACAGTTATTTGGCGCCTCTGAACCATGACAATTCTAAATTGGGCGGCGTGCTCCGATTCTCCGCTGACTCAATGCCGATTTTCCCCGAGTCGAATGAGGCCTATGCACGTGAATCTGAGTGGGGAACGCTAATCAAGTTGATTGAATTCAGATATCCAGCGCATGGTCACATATTGCGGCAAACCGGACTCCTGTATCGGCTCGATATGTTGTTACCAGAGATGCCATTGCCAATTCGACTGCACGAATGCAGAAATGGATATGTCGGTAAGCCAGGCAGCTTTCATACCCCAATCGCAGGTCTCCGAGTCAGGCTCGACAAAGACGAGGCGAAGGAATCATCCGACGACAAAAAAGTCATGGAGGCTGGCTTTCCGGATCACGTGCCTTTTCGCTGCAAATACGATGTCGATCAGTTCGAGGACCTGACCGCGAGTATTTTTCTTTTCAAAAAAGACCAACATAAAGCCTACAAGCAAAATCAAGGATTGCTCTACACCTATAATGGTCAGGTGCACACGCAGTTTGACAAACGATTTTTTCGGACTAAGGATGTTGGCTTGGATTTTATCGACAAATCGCTATTGGTCTTTCTGGATTGCAGCAAACTAAGCCAGCCCGCAAAAGCAGACATATTAATGACGAGCCGAGACCGATCAAGAGATAGCGATTTTCACAGAGAAGTGCACGTGAGACTAAAGGAAATTCTCTCAGGCCATCCGCGCTTGCGAGAAGTGAGGAATGAACGGCAGGAAGCGGCTCAAAAAGAGCGGATCGCGGACTCGAAACCGCTGGAGGATGTGCTCAGGAATATTATTACTCGTTCTCCGACCTTATCTACTTTATTTGCACCGGGACAGAGATTGTCTTCGGCTTTCAAAAAGAAGAAGGTCAAGGCAAAGCAAAAGCATTTCGATGAAAAGCTATTCCCCACCTATTTTCGACTGAAAGGTAAGTTAGATATGAGGGAAATGCATAAGACCGGACATCTGAGGCAGCGTTTTCGAGTGCAATTCGAAACAGATGCTGAGCGTGAGTATTTCAAGCGGCGCATCTCGCCCGGACAATTTGAGCTATTTTTTGTGAATGACGGGGAAATGGAACCGGTGCTTGATTACACCGGCCCATACATCTTCCATGGACTAGCGAACGTAAACATATCGCTACCTGATGAGTGTCTCGTGGGCGAAGAAGTTCGTTACGTCGCAACAGTGACCGATGACAACATGAGCGATTTTACGAACGAGTTCATTGTTGACGTCAAGCCGGAGCAACATATCGATCCAAATAAAAAGAAACGATCACGAGTCAGGCCGCCCAGCGACGAAGAAGGGGACGATAGGACGGTTCCCGCCGGTATATCACTTCCAGAACCAGTACCTGTATACGAGAAGGATTGGGACGATTATGACTTCAATCATTACTCGGCGCTCCGCGTCTCACAGAAGGACCGCGACGATAATAAGAAAGCCCCCGAGTACTATTTTTTCGTCAATATGGATAACGAATACCTGAAGCATGAACTAAAGGGATCGAAAGAAGCAGCGGCAATACTCAAAGCTCAGTTTTCTACTGGAATGACTGTGATTGGGCTGGCAATGCTAAATCAGCATAAAAAGGATGATAAATCTGCGCAGTCCGACGAAAGTGAGCAGGGTATAGATGTGCTTGAGAATATTGCTCAGGTTAGTACCGCGCTCTCACCATTCCTGATCCCGCTTGTCCGTGAATTGGGGCGAGATGATTTTGTGAATTATGTGATCGATGAAGGCAGTGATCTTGAGGACACGATAGATGATGCCGCTTAACGGACTTTGTGAATTAGCAATACTTCCTTAGACGATGCGAGTTTCCCTTTTTTGTTTGCGTGCCATTTTCGGCCAGGAATATCGCGCCAGATTCTTCCGTCCTTAGAATCAATATGGTCTGACAGAACATATTCCTTCAGGCCAGCATTACGCATGATATCGAGATACAGGGGAAGATGGTTGCGAGGGTTGGAAAATGCCACTAATTGAATAATCGTACAATTGCGATCAATGACACTCGAGAGATTTGAAAACGCGTTATGTATGCCTTCGCTATATTGGCGCAAGTCGGGTCGGCGCGCACTCATTAAGTAATAGGCTTCACCAGCTCCGTCCAACTGATTGGCAATCCAAAAAGGGGCAGGAGTTTCTCTGCCACCGCGCACTTGCCATCGATGGTAGACAATATGGACACCCGGATATGGCGGTGATGTCACTACCAAGCGCGGACTGCCTCTGTTTGTTCGCCGTATGTAGTCTGCTAGTCCCTCAGCCTTCGAATTCAGGCAGATAGTTTTCTTTCTGCCGGTGGTTGGTGCATCATGATCTGCACGCCTGACTGTTCGCGTGTAATTTGCCGCGGCATCCAACATAGATAAAGTATTGCTGGATATGCGGTCTCTGAATTGCTGCGCCGTAGGGAATGTACGCCTGCCATCCAATGCCCATTGAGCCGTTCGCAGTATGACACATCGTGCGAAATTCTGCCGCTTGTGATCTCTGATACGTTTTACCGAAGCTAGTGAAAGTTCTATTGATTTGCGAATCGGCCACGTAGAGCTGCAATCAAGATTGCGGTCGTAGCCCATGTCTGTCCAAATCGTCGACGTAGCACTTCGGCGCAGGTTGATTCGATCTGGGAGTTTCTCAAACCAACAAGCCATGTATTCAATGTCGCTGCCTGTCAGCATTTGTGTTTTCGTTTTCGATACAAAAGTTGCGAGAGTGCTGATGTCGGTACCGATGGCCGTGCGCCCACGCGCACGCGCCTCGACCAATGTAGTACCACCGCCGACGAACGGATCGGCAACCAAGTCACCAGGTTCTGAAAAGGAGTCGATGGCAGCTCGAGCAAAATCAGGAGAAAATCGGGCTGGGTATTTGTAAAAGTTGTGAGTGAGACCATCAACTGGGCTTTGTGACAGAGTCGCAGTGATTAGGCGGTCTGCATCTTGCCACCTTAGTCTCAACCGAGAAGGACGGTCAGACATGAAATGCTCCAGAGGGATACGTGGAGTATTATAGGAGACCGGAGCAGTAATCGCTACACTCACTCAAAGATATGATTCAAATATTTTTCTTCGCAAGTCCATTAATTGGCTGACCTACAGCAACGATTACAGCGCAACCGGCCGGATCGCCAACAAGCGCAGCAGTAAAGCCGGCCATTCCTCAGTTACGGCTACGGGGCCAATGCCGGACCCCATGTGGTGACCTCGGTGACGGCAGGCGGCAGCAATCGCTCGTACAGCTTCTATGCTAACGGCAGCATGGTCACCGGCCGGGCGGGCCCAAGCAGGTGGCAACCATGCGGTGACCACGCTGTACTTGGGGGGCGGGTTTGAGCAGATCACCAGGACCCCCACCACGGTGACTAATACCGGCAGTACAGCGCCGCCGCCGGTGTTGTAACCGGCAACCATACCGAGTGGGATAACGGCAATGACCGGGATTTTCAGGTTGCCAGGTGACTAGCGAAGAAATTGCCGGAAAAGTTACATTGCTGATCTCAGAGCCTTTTTTATATTAATAATAAACTGATATACAGGATTTCTGCAGAGAAAGACTCGCTGCCTACAAAGTACCAAAACACGTTGAGTTTCGGCAGGAACTGCCCAAGTCCAATGTCGGGAAAATCCTGCGGCGTGCGCTCAGGGAGCATTAAACAGGGTCATTTACGAAGCGCGAATTCCACAGCCGCCCAGTGGTCATCATGTGTCCATGTTTCAATCAGACGGGCTTCTTCTACACCGGACAGAGCGCTGTGGAGCGTTGCCCGGGCTGCCGTACTCAGTGCCTTGAACCCTCGCAGTACCCCATGGCTGCGTTGCAGGTAGGGCTGAATAAAATCCTCAACGCATTCGGTGAGTGATTCATCAGAGCGGCAAACGCGATCAATGAGTCCGAGATTACCGGCTTGCGCTGCTGACAAGCGCTGGCCCTCGATCAGCAGTTTCTGTGCCCTGTCCGGGCCGAGTGCTGCAATCAGATCAATACCGCCGCCCCAGGCCGTCGTGACTCCGAGTTGCCCCTGAAGAAATCCAAGCTCGGCATGCCGGTCGGCAATTCGTGCGTCACATGCCATGGCCAATTCCGCACCGCCGCCCAGTGCCGGGCCATTCAATGCCGCGATCACCGGCAGAGGGAAGTTCCGAATCTGGTCGAGCGCTTGCCGGCCATGTTGAGACATCTGTTTCGCTTCATCCTTTGAGCGTACGTCAGAGAGCTCCTTCAGATCACCGCCTGCCGCAAAACACCGATCCCCGGCGGCAGAAATAACCACGCACTTGAGCGCCTGTGTGTCACGATGATCCTCAAGCACCCGGCCCAGAAGCCTCAGCAGCTCAAGACTCAATGCATTCCGTTGCTCCGGACGATTGAGCGTCAGGTACAGAACCTCGCTTCTCAGTTCTGTCAGCAGTAACCTGGCCACCAGATAATATTCTGTTCAGAAATACAGCCGCATGATGCATTCGGCAACACAGGCGGGACGTTCTTGCCCTTCAATTTCTACCGTGTACTGTTCCTTGATCTGCAGGCTGCCCTTTTTTTCCTCAACAGACAACAATCGGCAGCGGGCTCGTATCCGGCTATCGACGGTGACTGCATTGGTAAATCGCAACCTGTCCGAGCCGTAGTTAATGACACTGGTAACACCCGGAAACATCGGGGTTGATTCGTTAACCAGACCTCTCAGGCGCGGGTAGAGTGACAGCGTCAGATAACCATGGGCAATGGTCTTCCTGAAAGGTGATTCCTTTGCAGCGCGATCTGGGTCAACATGAATCCACTGTGTGTCACCCGTTGCCTTGCCGAACTCATTGATCATTTCCTGGTCTATAGTGAGCCAGTCACTGAGATGTACTTCAGTGTCGATTTTGCCAGTCAGATCTGCCAGTGCTTCGTTGAGCCCCATTTGTTTTCCTGTATCGTTATCGTTTAAAAATTGAAACTTACACTGCTGCCAATTGTTCGCGGGTCACCCAGAAAAGCATTGAATGACTGGGTTGAACCTGGTCCGGTGCCTGATCCCTGAAACGGCGCATCAAATGCGATCTGGATGTAGTTTTTGTCGAACAGGTTACGTGCCCAGAATTCCAGCTTCCAGGTGCCATCCTCGGAACCTAATCCGAGTTTCGCATTGAAAACGGCAAATGATGGCTGAACTTTTTCTATATCGAGGTCTGAACCGGTATTCATATCACTGGTTAACCTGAAGTTCAGGTCAGCGAACCCGATAACAGACCCCATGACAGGCCGCTCATAATGCGCACCACCAGATGCGCTCCACAGTGGAGAGTTGGTGAGCCTGTTTCCTGCCAGCGCCGGATTGCTGACAGTGTCGGCATAGCGGGCATCGGTGTACGTGATGCCTCCCGTCAGGGTCAGATTGTCAGTAGCATGTCCGACCAGCTCCAGCTCCACTCCCTTGGAGGTCACTTCCGAAAGGTTCTCGACAATAAACGAGATACCGGTAAAAGTGTTGAGCTGGAAATCATCAAACTCTTCGCGAAAAACGGCAAGGTTTACCGACAGGCGATTTTCAAACAGTGTTCCCTTGGCGCCTATTTCATATGCATCGACGGTCTCGGCACCGAATTTGAGATCGGTAGCTGAGGGCGTCAAGCCAAGCAGTGGATTGCCAAACCCGGCACGGTCAAGATTGAACCCGCCGGCCTTGAAGCCACGCCCATAGGAAACATAGGCCATCCATTCTTCAGCGAAATCGTAAGCAATATTGACTGATCCTGTCCATTCCTCATCTGACCGGGAGCCGGAGTAGTCACCGTCTACCAGGGTATTGAAGAATGCAACACAGGTCAGCCCGGCGACACCTGCTGGAGGCAAAATGCCTGATGGGGGTGGAATAAGCCCACCCAGTTGAGCTGCCATGCTGTTACACCCGGGATTATCAGCAAGCAGACTGGCCTGCAAATCCTTGTCTTCTTTGGTGTAGCGAAGTCCCAGGCTAATAGTCAGCTGATCGGTCATATGCCAGCTATTGTGGGTAAACGCCGCGATGTTGTCGGATTGTTGCTCGAAAAGGTCTTGCTGCGCACCCATCCCGTCGAGAAAGACGAAACCGGCAGGAATACCGCTGAAAAAGGACAGTGTATTCGGCAAACCTGTAGCTCCTCCGAGTAGCAAATCGATATAGGCCTCATAGTCTTCGCCCGTTCTGATTGCATCTTTGAGTGTCAGGGTTTCATCCACAAAATAGAGCCCTACCAGCCATTCTATGGGGCCGGCATCTCCTGCCAGGCGCAGTTCCTGGGTGAGGGTTTCGAAGCGGTTGGAGTTGGTGCCGGGGCCGCGGTAGAAGATGTCGGCATTGGTATAGTCGATATCCTGTGAGCGAGCGGCGTCCCAGTCCCGATAAGCGGTGATCGAGGTCAAATCAGCGAACCCCAGATCCCAGTTGAATTCGGCGGACACACCCCACTCTTCAACTTGCTGATCAAAGCCCCGCTCTCTGTTGGCGGTGGTTTTACGCTCAAAAGGGTCGGCGGGGGAGATGATCGTACCGCCGACTGCCGCGATCAATGCCCGTGTAGGCCCATCAAGAATCGTCACCGCAGCACAGCAGGTTTCATCCCGGTCAGAGTAATCCGCGATAATGCGGACATCGAGATTATCGGTGAGCTGGCTGAAAATCTGCCCTCGGTACGAGACACGATCACGGGTGTTGTAGTCATCTCCTGTCAGCAGATCTTCGATGTAACCGTCTCTCTCCGTCACACTCATATCGAAGCTGGCCGCCAGCTTGTCACCAAAAACCGGCCCGCTGACACCACCACTCAACCGGTAGAAATCATAACTGCCGGCACTACCTTCAAAATAGCCTTCGAACTCTTCAGTATTCGGGCTCTTGGTAATGATATGGATCAGGCCCGCGGAAGCATTTTTTCCGAACAAGGTACCCTGTGGCCCTCTAAGAACTTCGATACGTTCAACATTGCCCAGATCAGTCAAAGCCACATTGTTTCGATTGCGATAGACACCGTCGATGAACACAGCGACCGCAGATTCAAGACCCGCATTGTCTCCAGTGGTGCCCACGCCCCGGATTCTGGCCACAGTTCCGGCTGTCTCCGATGCCGAGCTTGAAAGTATCAGGCTGGGTGACAGCATGGTCAGGTCACGAATATCTTCAACGCCTGCATTTTTCAATGTTTCTGCACTGTATGCAGCAACTGCGATGGGCACTTCCTGCAGTGACTGCTCGCGTTTCTGAGCGGTAATAATGACCTCTTCGATCACGTTTTCCGCTACCAGAACACTGGCCCCCGTCGCCACGCTGATAACGGTTGCAAACCCGGCGATTGTGATTTGCCGGATAATTCTGTGAACTACTGAAGATTGTTGGCGAGGCTCAAGCATTGATATGACTCCTGATCAATTTGTGTTCGGCACCTGAGCAGAGGACTCGCGAGGAGTGAACAAGTGATGATTCCAGGAGGATCACCGGTCACTGAATAGTCTCTGTCATCAGGTACGCGAAGGATAACACAGCACAGGCATTCCACCGCCTCTATCAGGATTGCTGGTACGAAGACAGGCAGGATCGCTGCTACGAAGACAGGGATATTTCATCAAACTGGTTGAGTTTGCAGACTGCCTTGCTAAGCTTGTACACCATGTCCCCGATCCGGTTCTTTCCAGTTGCCCGCCATGATTGATAGCTGCCAATGAGTTCAACACAAAATTCCGATGCCCAGCGGCAATTGCCGGTGCGCAATCCCCGTACCGGTATTGCCGATCACACAATTGATGTGTGTAACGATGCCGAAATGGCCGGAATTGTCAGCACTCTCAGGAATCATCAACCTGAATGGGCTGCTGCGGGCATCGCTCACCGCAGGAAGGTGCTGCGGAGCTGGATCGAACACTTGTATGCAGACAAGACTCTGCTACTAGAAGCCCTGGCGGCTGACACCGGGCGCCGATTGCTGGCAACAACCGAGATCAACGCCCTGCAGGCGCTGGTCGAAGGCTGGTGCTATCTCGGTGAGCAGGTATTCGAGGAATCTGTTGAACGCCCTTCCGCAACACCCGGTATCGGCATCAAATCCCACTATATTCCGAACCAGGTTGTCGGAGTGATCAGCCCGTGGAATTTTCCGCTGCTGCTCTCGACGATTGATTCAATTGCTGCACTGGCTGCCGGTTGTGCTGTAGTGATCAAGCCCAGTGAGGTGACACCAAGATTTGTTGAGCCCCTGGCAGCTTCAATCAATGCCATACCGGAACTCCGTGATGTCATGAAGCTGGTGACAGGTGACGGCGAAACAGGGCAGGCAATGATCAATCATGTTGACACGATTTGCTTCACCGGCAGCGTCGCAACCGGTCAACGAGTCGCCAAAGCCTGTGCCGCGAATTTTATTCCTGCCTACCTTGAACTGGGAGGCAAGGATCCGGCTGTCGTGCTGCCTTCTGCAGATCCGGGCCATGCGGCCACGATCGTGCTGCGTGCTTCCGTGCAGGCAACCGGCCAGGCCTGCCAGTCTTTGGAGCGGGTCTATGTTCACGCGCCACTCTTTGATCAATTTATCAACGAGCTGGTTGCCCGGGCGGAGAACGCGCAGCTTAACTATCCCGACATTAACAAGGGACAGCTCGGCCCGTTGATATTCGACAAGCAGGCCGAGATCATTGCCGACCATCTCAGTGACGCGGTTGCCAAAGGTGCGACGATACTGTGTGGTGGCACGATCGAGAATCACGGCGGGCTATGGCTTCGGCCGACCGTCGTGACCAATGTAACCCACGATATGAAACTGATGACCGAAGAAACCTTTGGTCCGGTAATACCTGTAATGCCCTATGAGACGCTTGATGAGGCCATCGCACTTGCTAACGACTCTGATTTCGGACTATCGGCTTCAGTAATAGGAGAAGATCTCGAAGAAGCGGAATTCGTCGCCCGCCGAATCGACGTCGGAGCCATCAGCATCAATGATGGTGGACTGACCACAGAAGTATTCGATGCCGGCAAGAATGCATTCAAACTCTCCGGTCTGGGCGAATCCCGCATGGGACGATCAGGCATCACCCGCTTCCTGAGACAAAAAGCGCTGCTATTTCGAAAGGACCCCGCGAAAGGCCTCGATAGTCTCGACGAAAGTCAGGCAGAAATATAATAGGTCGAACCGGGTTTTCCTGACCAGGCTCTAGCCCAAATATTGCAGGAGTGTTCCGGGCGGCGTGGCCGATAGGCTTCTTGTTCTGAGACTGTGGCCGCCATGGACGGCGTCCCCAAGCCCCCTCAGCCCATCAAGACAGTGATAATCCGTCCGGTGACTCTGAAGCACCGCCCGGCGGATCATCACTACGACTGGCAATAAAGTCCCCGGTAATCATCTGATCATAAGTCATCCCCGGCCCGACCATCGGGAAAACACAGGCATCGGGATCAATAATCACTTCCAGAAATGCCGGCCCGTCAAACTCGATGAACTCCTTGATGACCCGCTCTACATCCGCCTTGTTATCCAGCCGCACAGCGAATTCGAAACCATCCGCCTGGGCGGCCTTGATGAAATCCTTGCGATGCAGGGAT
Source organism: Gammaproteobacteria bacterium (assembly GCA_024277915.1). Taxonomy (GTDB): domain Bacteria; phylum Pseudomonadota; class Gammaproteobacteria; order Steroidobacterales; genus JAJRUG01. Next base: position 1,455 of record JAJRUG010000112.1, on the reverse strand, counting down.
TTGTCGGTCGCTGACAATCGACCCTTGTAGTAGAACTTCTGCCACTGGCGCACCATGCCATCACCGAAATTATTCAGCACCACCACTTTAATCGGCAGGTCATAGGTCGTCACGGTTTCCAGTTCACCCAGGTTCATTCGAATACTGGCATCGCCGTCGATATCGATGACCAGCCGGTCTGGTCGGGCAAACTGAGCGCCGATTGCGGCCGGCAAGCCAAATCCCATGGTGCCCATACTGCCGGAGGTCAGCCACTGGCGCGGCTGCTTGAAGTCAAAATACTGTGCCGCCCACATCTGGTGTTGCCCGACGCCGGTCGAGATAATCGCCTCACCCTTTGTATGCCGGTTGATTTCCTCGATGATGTAGTAGGGCTGAATCAACGTGCTGTTGCCGTCGTATGCCAGACCGTAGAGCTTTTTCAGCTCGGCAATCTCGCTGTGCCATTGCGACAGATCAAGTTTGATCTGATGTTTTTCCCCGTAATTGGAAAGGGTATTCAGGTCCTTGTCGAGCAGCCCGATGTGATACCAGTCGGCGGTTTTCACTTTGCCGATTTCACAGGGGTCGATATCGATTTGCGCAATCTTTTTGGCGTTGGGTGCAAATCTTTCCGGGACGCCCGCTACCCGATCATCAAACCGCGCGCCCAGAGCGATCAGGAAATCACAGTCTTGTACTGCATAGTTGGCATAAGCTGTACCATGCATCCCGAGCATGTTGAGTGCCAGCGGATCGGTAGTGTCATAGGAGCCGATGCCCATCAAAGTGGTGGTGACCGGGATTCCGTACTGATGTGCGAACCGGCGCATCGCTTTGGCATTGGCTCTGCTGTTGACGCCTCCACCGGCATATATAAGCGGTCGCTCAGCTGCTGTGAGCAGCTGGAAGAACTCCTTGCAGTCACTGTTACACAGGGAGTTTTCAACGACTGAGCGGATTCGTTGCCGGTAGCCGGGAACCGGCAACAGGCCGGTACCCTGAAACTCACCAGTCCAGTTTTGTACGTCTTTGGGGATATCAATCACCACAGGTCCGGGTCGTCCCGTCCGCGCAATCTCAAAAGCTGTGCGCACTGTGAGCTCAAGTTTGTGCGGGTCGGTTACCAGAAAGACGTGCTTGGCGACTGGCCCCATCACCGATGGAATCGGTGCTTCCTGAAAGCCATCGGTACCGATTGCAGCACAGGGTACCTGTCCACAGATCACCACGATCGGAATCGAATCGGCCTGGCAGTCGCGAACCGGCGTGACACAATTGGTAGCACCCGGTCCGGAAGTGACGACAACGACGCCAACGTTACCGCTGACCCGGGCATGACCGGATGCCATGAATCCTGCACCCTGCTCGTTGGCCGGGACGATCAGTGGCATGGGTATGTTGCCCTGGTCATCCATGTTGTCGTTGTTGTAGCGAAAAATCGCATCATAGGTCGGCAGAATAGCTCCGCCGCTG